>JAZKHL010000019.1:0-7333 GCA_040385365.1 Pseudomonadota bacterium
CAGCCAGCAGGGCCAGGGCTATCCCAACACCCCCGGCATCTTCACCGACGCCCAGGTCGCGGGCTGGAAGGCGATCACCGGCGCCGTCCACGCCAAGGGCGGCAAGATCGTCGCCCAGTTGTGGCACGTCGGCCGGGTCTCGATCCCCGATTATCAGCCGGGCGGCGTCCAGGCGGTCGGCCCCTCCGCCATCGCCGCCGAGGGCCGGGCGATGAAGCGCGACTTCTCCATGACCCCGTTCGAGACGCCCCGCGCGCTGGAGATCGACGAGATCGCCGGCATCGTCGCCGACTACGCGCATGCCGCCGAGATGGCCAAAAAGGCCGGGTTCGACGGGGTCGAGGTCCATGGCGCCAACGGCTATCTGATCGATCAATTTCTCAAGGACGGCTCCAACCAGCGTGACGACCGCTACGGCGGCTCGGTCGAGAACCGTGCGCGGTTCCTGCTGGAGGTCGTCGCGGCCGTGGTCGCCGTCTGGGGCGCCGACCGGGTGGGCGTGCGGCTGTCGCCGTCCAACAAGTCGAACGGCACGGTGGACTCGGACCCCGCCTCGATCTTCCTGCACGCCGCCGCGGCGCTGCAGCCGTTCGGCCTGGCCTATCTGCACGTCATCGAGGGCGAGCCCGACACGCCGATGGCCAGCTGGGACGGAGCGCCGAAACTGGCGGCGAAGATGCGCGAGGCCTTCGGCGGTCCGCTGATGCTGAACGGCGGCCTGACCAAGGCCCTGGCGCAAAAGGCGCTGGACGACGGCCGCGCCGACCTGATCAGCTCGGGCGTGCCGGTCCTGTCCAATCCCGACCTGGTCGAGCGGTGGAAGCAGGACGCCCCCCTGAACGCCGCTGATCCCGCGAGCTTCTACGGCGGCGGCGCCAAGGGCTACACCGACTATCCGTTCCTGGAGACCGCGGAGGGCTGAGGGCCTAGCGCGGCGATGCGGTCAGCAGCGCCGCATCCCCTGGGGCCGCGGCGTTGGCGACGCCAGGGGAGTCGGGTCGGCTCCGCGCCTGAATCTCGACGGCCTCGGCGATCTGTTGCAGGCCGTAGTTGATGCCGCAGTTGAGGTGATAAGGGGTCACCAGATACACAAGCGACGTATAGCCCCAGGCATCGAGGTCGCCCCGCTCTAGACGCGCCCCGATCTGGTCGCGATTGTTGCGGCGACCAGTCTGTACCGCCGTATAGATGATCTGAAAGTCCTGTCCGGCGAATACGGTGTCCTCCAGCGCGGTCGTCGTCGAGCCGGTCAGGGCGCCCAGGGCGTTCAGCAGTCTGGACGAACGTTCCGGCGTCGCGATGGAACCGGCGGTGCTCAGCGCCAGCCCCGTGACGCCGAACCCGGCCCTCGTTTGATTGGCGGTCGCGCTGACGCCGATCAGGTAATCCTCGCAATCGACGTCGGAGGCGGACAGCATCCCGTAGACCAGATCGCGGCGCAACGCGCGTTTCTCGGCCGCATTAGCCGCCGCGATCGCGTCGTCTCGGCCATCGAAAGCGGCCTGCGTCATCACCCGAGCCGCGAGCTCTTCCGGGGCCGGGCCATTCAACTTACGTCCCACGGATCGGTAATCCGGCGTCAGCGTCGCGCACCCCCCCAGCAGAGCCAAGCCCGCCGCCCCGATTAGAAGCTTTTGAAAATGCATCGGGGCCCCCGCCTGAAAACGTTGCGAATAACAATGATCCGCGAACGGCTGGTGCGCAACCGTTAACATCGTTCTTTGTCGGTTTATCGTCTCTAGGTAGGCGAGGCCTTATGTCCCAAACCGCGCGTTCTCGGGCACGGTCTCGAGGGCGCAATGTTTCCAGTCGTCCTGCTCGACGGTGTCGTCGATGGCCAGGCGGGCGCTGCGGCGGATGACGTCGGCGCCCAGGACTTCGTAGGTGACCTCATAGCTGCCGGCATTGCCGCCGCTCTCGGTGACGCAGCGTTGCTCCTCGCGCCAACTGTTGGCTCCGGTCTGCAGGAACTGACCGGGTTCGCAGCCGCCATAGTCGATGGTGAAGGACGTCGGCGTCAGCCAGGCCAGATCGCCCTCGCCGGGCCAGACCTGGTCGCAGTCCTTGTCGCCCCGGACATAGTATCCCAGCGTCATCGGGATGGGCTCCGGCTCGGTCTCGCCGGCAGCGAGGGTCACGCCGGTCGCGGCCTGAGATGCGCGAGCAGTCGCTTCCTGCGTGTCGCCAAGCAGATCTTCCAGGGTCCGATCCTGGGCCTGGGTCTGTACCGGCCTGGCCCGGGAAGGGATCGACTGTACTGCGGGCGCCGACGCCAGCGGCGGCTGGGCGTTGGGGCGTGTCGACAGGTTCGATTCCGCCGGCCCCGCGTTCAACGACCGGGTCGTGGCCGAACTCTGACCCTGCTGCGCCGACGCCACGCCCGCCAGCAACAAGGCAGCGCCCGCCGCCGCCAGGGCCGTTCCAAAGGTCTTCGCTGATCGGTTCATGCGCTCATCCCATCACTCATGATGGTCAGAACGATGGCGGGCGGATGGAGTTCAGGCTGCGGATACGTCCGCCCTCCGCGCTGGCTCTAAAGCGCCCGCGCGACCCTGAAGCCGACGCCCGTGAATCGCGCATCCTGTGCCGCAGTCGTCCTTTGGGCGAAGCGGACATGCGCTGGTTCGTTGATGAAGGCCCCGCCGCGAACCAGGCGTGCAGCGGCGCAATTTCCCGCGCTCGCCGCCGAGCCGTCGTTGGGCACGCCGATATAGCCGGTGTCCATACAGTCCAGCGTCCACTCGCTGACGTTGCCGTGCACATCGTGAAGCCCAAAGCGGTTGGGCGGATATCCGCCGACGTTCACCGTGCGGGCGAAGGCGTTCAGGATGTTGGCGTCGTCGGTCAGGATCGCTCGACCCGTCTGCCAGGGCGTGTCGGCCCCGGCGCGAGCGACGTATTCCCACTCGGCTTCCGAGGGCAGGGTGTAGCGGTTGCCGGTCTTGTCGCTCAGCCACAGGACGTAAGCCTGGGCGTCGTTCCAGCTGACATCCACCACAGGGCGGCGCCCGCGACCCCAGCCCTGGTCGTTGGGCCGATACGAGCATGCGCCGTCGGCGACGCAGGCGTCGAATTCGGCGAAGGTGACCTCGTAGCGCCCCACGGCGAAGGGATTGACCAAGGCGACCGCGTGGCGTGGACCCTCGTTTGCTGTTCGTCCCGCTTCCTCCGCAGGGGAACCCATTGTGAAGCCGCCCGCCGGGACGACGACCATCTCCGGACAGACGTCATCGCAGTCCTTGAACACATTGCCGGCTCGCAGGCCTTCGCCGGACAGGGCCGGAAAGGCGCTGACGCTTTCAGGCGTCCAGCCGGCGGTCAGCCACGGCCCGGCCGCGGCCGCGGCGGGCAGAAGTCCATTGCTCGCCATGCCCGGCCTGGTCCTCGCGGTGACGGTATAGTTTCCCGCCGCGCCGCCCAGCCCCTGGACCCGCACGACATAGGCGCCGCCGCCTGAGGCGAAGTCGATCCGCGAGTTCAGCTGGAACAGCAGGGTCGCGACGTCGTCGTTGGACTTGTCCACCGTCATGGCGGCGCAGGTTCCGCGCCCGAGCTCCAGATAGGTGTCCATCGTGCCGCTCAGATCGACCCGCCACTGGCTGCCGGCCCGGGTGGGAAGAAGGAAACAGGCGGTCTGACCTTGCTCCACCCGGCCGGTGACAGCCTGGTTGGGCTGCAGCAGGGCCTGGGCCGATGCGGCCGAGGTCGAGAGCGCCAGCAGGACAGCGGCAAGCAACGGGGTCTTCATCATCGAGGGTATCCTGTAGGGGCGGTCGGGGCGGTCATTGCTGGGCGAAGAACCGAGATCATTGCTCCCGACACACACCGCTGATGTTGCGCGGGCAGCGGAAAGTGATGCGGCCGTCGACGAAGACGCCCAGCATTTCCGGCACGTTTCTCAGGGCGCCGGGGCTGGTCGGATGGATGCCGTATCCGCAGCCGAAGGCGCGATAGCTTCCCGCCTGCGGCAGCTCCCGGAACTGTTCGCACCCGGCCATGCCCATCGCCGAGGCCCAGGTGTTCCGCTCGAAGTTGATGTAGATCATCTGCAGCGGGCCCTGGCAGGTCCAGTTGTTGAACTGGGCCTGAGGTCCGGTCAGGCTGCACAGCGTCACGCCTTCCTTGAAATCCATCAACCGAGTCCGCTCAGCCTCTGCCGCCGCGCGCTGACGTTCTTGCTCCTGGCGGCGGGTCTCGGCCTCGCGTTCGGCTTGTTCGCGACGCTGGCGTTCCTCTTCCTGGCGGCGTTCCTGTTCCTCGCGCGCCTGCTGGGCCTCGCGTTCGCGCTGAGCATCGGCGCGGCGTTGCTGTTCCGCGCGGGCGGTCTCTCGCGCCTCCTCCTCCTGCTGGAGTTCCGCCTGCCGTTCGCGGTCGGTCGCCGCTTCGGCCATGCGTTGTTCCAGAAGGGCTTCGCGGTCGGCGTCCTCGCGTTCCTGGCGCTCCTCGGTCTCGCGCCGCTCGCGATCCGCCGCCTGCCGGGTCTCGCGGTCTGCATCGCGTCGGCGCGCTTCCTGGTTGATCGGGTTGTCGGGGTTGTTCAGCTCGGCGATGACCTGGGCCTGGATCGCGCGCTCGTCCTCGATCCGCTGCACCTCGCCCTGCATGACGACATTGGCGGCGGCGGCCATTTCGGAGTTCGGCGCGAGGACCGAGGACCCCAGGGCCATCCCGGCGGTGATGCTGGCCATGTCGCCGCCCGTCTGCATGCCGACCGCGACGCCGCCGACGAGCGCTCCGAGGAAGCCCAGCCCTTCGCTCCAGGCGGCGGCGTTGGCGGCTTCCTGGGCCCGGCGGTTCTCCTCGGCGATGCGAGCGTTCTCGGCGATCTGATACTGGCGCTGCCGTTCGGCCTCGGCCTCGCGGGCCGCCTGTTCGCGCCGGGTCGCCACCTGGGCCTGCATCAGGGCCTCGCGGGAGTTGGGCGCGTCGGGTCGGGCGGCCGGCGCTCCGGCGGCCGGGCGCGGGGCTTGGCGGATCGCGGCCGGCGGGGGAGGGGCGGAGGCCACGACGATCGGACCGCCTCCGATAGACGGCGATGGCGTCGAGGTCGTTCCGGTCGAGGCGGCGGGTCTGGCCGGCTGAACCGGCGGCCTCGTCGTCGACGCGGGCCGATTGACCTGAGGGCCTGGCGCACTGACCGCACCCAGGATGATGGGGCCGGAGCGAGGCCGTTCTGGTGCGGCTTCAGGGACCCCGATCGCCTCCACCGCCGCGATCGCCGCCGTCTGGGTAAAGGGACTGTCGAAGCGGGTGATGACGAAGTCTTCGGTGGCGCGGCCGCCACGAAGGCGCACGCGGAACCCTTCGCCTTCGGCGGAGAGAACGCGTTCGACTCCGGTAGATAGCGCGATCACCGCTTCGCCGGACGGTGAGATGCTCAGGGTTCCGCTGACGCCGTCCAGGGACGAGATCGCCTGCGTTCCGTCGGGGCCCGCGGTCAGGACGACCAGATCATACCACCCGCCGAGAAGCGCCCTGCGTTGCCAGGACAGAACGCGCCCCGGCTCGATCCAGTTGAAGCGCTGACGTCCCCCGGGTCCGTCCCACTCCCGCCCGCCGAGCGCCACAAGCGGTCCCCAGTTCGGAGCCACCTGCGTCGATGCGTTTGCCTGAGACGAAAAGGCGCTTTTGCCAGTCGCGGCATAGGCCGGCATGGACGTCTGGGCGGCGGTGATCGAGACGACCGCCACGGCCGCCGTCATGGCTCTGTAAGTTGTTGACCAGCGCATGAGAAACCCCCGTTCCCTGATCGGGGTTAACCTAGCCCCCCAAGCTTTGCAACGGGAAGGGGTTTTGCGCGGGGAGCCCTCTGGAACGCCTAGCCGCGTTCCTTGGTCTTGGTGAAGGCGACCCTGGGGAACCGTTCCATCACATAGCCGGTCTCCCAGCTCGACTTGGCCAGGAACACCGGGGCCTGGTCGATGTCTCGCGCCATCTGGCCTCGGTATTTGGACATGAAGTCCTCGACATCGGCCTTGTCGCCATCAATCCAGCGCGCCTCGGCATAGGGGCTGTGTTCGAAGATGACCTCCAGCCCGTATTCCTCCCCCAGCCGGTCGGCCATGACCTCGAACTGGAGCTGACCGACGGCCCCGACGATGAAGTCGGCGCCGATCTCGGGCCGGAACAGCTGGGTCACGCCCTCTTCGGCCAGACCATCCAGCGCTTTCTTCAGATGCTTGGCCTTCAGCGGATCCTTGACCCGAACGCGTTGCAGGATTTCCGGCGCGAAGTTGGGCAGGCCGGCGAACCGGATCATGCCACTCTCCGACAGACTGTCCCCGACCCGCAGCACGCCGTGATTCGGAATGCCGATGACGTCGCCGGCGAAGGCGTCGTCGGCCAGCTCGCGGTCGCTGGCGAAAAACATGATGGGCGCGTTCACCGACAGCTGTTTGCCCGTGTTCTGCACCTTCAGCTTCATGCCGCGCTTGAAGCTGCCCGAGGCCATGCGGAACATGGCGATCCGGTCGCGGTGGTTGGGGTCCATATTGGCCTGGACCTTGAAGACGAAGCCGGTGACCTCGTCCGATCCGGGCTGGATGGTCAGCTCGACAGGGGCGGGAGCGTTCCGCGTCTCCGGCGGGGCCTCTTTGCGGGCCGGCATGGTCTTGGGCGGCGGGGCCCAGTCGCCGATCGCGGCCAGCAGTTCGTCGATGCCGAAATGCCTCAGCGCCGATCCCCACAGCACCGGCGTCATATGGCCTTCCAGGAAGGCCGGGCGGTCGAACGCCGGATAGCCGCCCTCGACCAGTTCGGCGGCGTCGCGCATCTCCTGTAGTTCGCCCGCCTCGAAATACTGGGCGGCGTCGTCCAGATGCAGCGCCTCTGGGTGGCCCGCGTCGTCGACGGCGCCAGGGATCTTGCGGGCATAGGGCTGGAACCGCCCGGTCCCGACCTCGACCATGCCGCGCAGTCGGTTGCCGCTCTGGGCCGGCCACCAGATCGGGGCCGGATCGAGCTGAAGCTGCGACGCGATCTGGTCCAGCAGCTCCATCGGATCCAGCGCCTCGCGATCCAGCTTGTTGATGAAGGTGATGATCGGGATGTCGCGCAGGCGGCACACCTCGAACAGCTTCAGCGTCTGTGGCTCGATGCCCTTCGCCGCGTCCAACACCATGATGGCGCAGTCGGCGGCCGTCAGGGTGCGGTAGGTGTCCTCGGAAAAGTCCTCGTGCCCCGGCGTGTCCAGCAGGTTGAACATCTTGGCCACGCCGTCCGAGGTCGTGTGCTCGAACGTCATCACGGATGCGGACACGGAGATGCCCCGCTCCTTCTCGATCTTCATCCAGTCCGATTGCGTCCGCCGGTTCTCGCCCCGCGCCCGCACCGC
>JAZKHL010000020.1:0-3791 GCA_040385365.1 Pseudomonadota bacterium
CCCAGACGATCTCGTGCAGCTTGGAGGCGCCCGTGGCGCGCACGCCCTCGACCGGTCCCTTGTCGATGGACTCGACCGCCTCGGAGAACAGTTTGGCCAGCACGCCGGCGGTGTTCAGGGCGATGGCCAGCACGCCCGGCAGGGGGCCGAGACCCACCGCCACCACGAACAGAAGGCCGATGACGAGGTCGGGGATCGACCGCAGCATGTTCATCACCCAGCGGACCGGCGTGACCACCCAGGCAGGGGCGATGTTGCGCGCGGCGGCCAGTCCCATCGGAATGGCTGCGAACACGGCCAGGAAGGTGCCCCAGAGCGCGATCTGCACCGTTTCCCACATCTTGGCGACGAACAGCCGCCAGTCAGAGAAGTCGGGTTTCAACAGTTCCTGGGCGAAATTGCGCGTCGCCTCGGAATTGCTGAACAGCTTGGAGATGTTGCCCAGGTCGACAGCCTTGATGCTGTAGATCAGCACGGCGGCCACCCCGCCCCAGATCAGGAGGTCGAGCAGCCACGCGCCGAGCGACTTGGACGGCGGGTTGGGAATGCCGGATGCGCCGGGCTTTGCGGCGGCGTCGGTCAAGGCTGGACCTCGCGCAGGCTGCGCAGGCGCTGCAGTTCACGCTCGGCCGTCGCAGCCGCGGCGGTGTCTCCCTTGGCGCGCGCCTCGTTCAGCTGCTGGTCGGCGATCATTTCGCGGATCGGGTTCAGGTAGCCGTCGTCGGCGGCGTTGAAGCGCGAATACTCCAGCCCTGCCAGAACCTGGCGCTGGCGCTCGGCCTCAGCCCCCTCGCCCTGGCCGTAGGTCAGGAAGAAGCTGCGGATCTTTTCCTTCAGCGCCGGATCCAGGTCTTCACGCAGGAGAATGCCGCTCTCGGGGATCGGGGGCGACTGCCAGATTTCCTGAATCTGGGCGGCGACCTGGGGATTCTGCTTTCGCAGGAAGACGGTGTTGACCGTGTTCGAGGTCGCGACGTCCAGCACGCCAGAGGCGACCGAGAAGGCGTTGGACTGGTGGTTGGCCGAACGGACGGTCTTGAAGCACTCGGCCGGGGCGATGTTCCGCGGGTTGAACAGGAAGGCCATGGGCGCGAGCGTGCCCGAGGTCGACTGGGCGTCGCCGATGCCGAAATCATAGCGTTTGCCGCAGGCCAGGACCTGCTCAAGCGTGGTGCCCGATCCGGCGCGGACGATCAGGGTCGAGCTGTAGCTGTCCAGACCTTCCTTGTTGACGGTGCGGGCGATGACCTCGGCGTCGGCGCGGTCGATGGCCTCCACCGCCGGCTTGGCCGAGAACCAGGCGACCTGGGTCTGGTTGCCGCGCATGGCTTCGACCAGCACGGTGTAGTTCGAGCCGAAATAGGGCTTCACCGGCACGCCGATGGCCTTCGACATGTCGTCGAGCAGGGGCTGCCACAGCGGCCCGGCGGACGCCTGCCCCTCGGCCGACAGGATCGAGAAGGTGATTTCGGTCGGCGCGCCGCCGGCCTTGGTGTCGTCGCCGCCGCCGCACGAGGCGACGCCCAGGACGAGCGCGGCGGCGAGAGCCAGACGGCGGGTGAACAGGGGCAGGGTCATGCCTTGGTTTCCCAGAACGCGTCCTCGAACTCGGGACCGTAGATGTCGATCAGTTGTTTTGTGTCCAGACCGGTCGCGGGGCCGTCATAGACGATCTGGCCGGCCTTCAGGGCGATGACGCGATCGCAATAGCGGATGGCGTAATCGACCTGGTGCAGGGTGACGATGACGCCGAAGCCGTCGCGCTTGTTGAGCTCGACCAGCAGCTCCATGACCTTGCGGGCCGAGACGGGATCGAGCGAGGCGACGGGTTCGTCGGCGAGGATGGCCTGGGCGCCCTGGACCATGGCGCGGGCGATGGCGCCGCGCTGTTGCTGGCCGCCGGACAGGGTGTTGGCGCGCTGCGCGGCGTAGTCGGAGACGCCCACGCGATGCAGGGCCGCCATGGCGCGCTGCTTGTCGGCCGCGGGCCAGAGGCCGAGCATGCCCTTCCAGCCAGGAATGCGGCCTAGCGCGCCCAGCATGACATTGGAGAACAGCGACAGCCGGCCGACCAGGTTGAACTGCTGGAAAATCATGCCGAGCTTCTGGCGCGCGGCGCGGGTGGCCCCGGTGGTGCGGCCGTTCTTCTGCACGACCTCGCCGAAGACGCTGATCGTCCCCTTGCCGGGGTCGATGCTCTGGAGGCCGGTGATCGAGCGCAGGAGCGTCGACTTGCCCGACCCCGAGGGGCCGATGAGGGCGACCATTTCTCCGGCCGCGACCTCGACGGACACGCCGTTCAGGGCCTTTCGGGCACCGAAAGTCTTGGACACGTCCCTGACGGACGCGACGGCGGCGGCGGGTGAGGTCATGGACACGCTGGAAGCGGTTGCAAGGGCGCGCCGCATCGCCCGATCGGGCTTGCGAGGCAAGTCTTAATGGCACGTCCGCGGCGATTTCGTCCAGCGCGACGGCAGGGGGCTGTCCCGCGAGGACTGGCGCGACCTGCACAGGCAGGCCTGTCCGGTCCGCGTCGCCGCCGGGACTCGATCCGGGGGCTGACAGATCCCCGGCCAAACCCAGAGTCCGCCTAGAAAAAACCGCTTTACATGACAGGCCCGTGACCCTACATCGCGGCTTCCGGCGGACCCCGTGGTCTATACGTTGCGCTGCTAACGCCGGCTGGGTTTAACAATTACAGGGGTTTACGTGAATTGCGCACGTATCCATTTCCCCTGGACCTGGTCCGCGAGCGGTCCCCTGAACGTCCCGTCGCCCTCGTGCGACCGCGTTCGGTTTCCGTAGCGGCGCGCTGGTTCCAGGACAATCTGAACGCCGACGTCTTCTATGCGGTGAAGGCCAATCCCTCGCGGTGGGTCATCGAGACCCTCGTGGAGGCTGGAGTCACCGGCTTTGACGTCGCCTCGCTCGCCGAGATCGAACTGGTCCGTTCGGTCAGCGCCGACGCGCGCCTGGCCTTCATGCACCCGGTCAAGAGCCGCGGCGCGATCACCAAGGCCTATTTCGAGCATGGCGTCCGCACCTTCTCGCTGGACAGCCATGACGAGCTGGCCAAGATCATCGACGCCACCGGCAACGCGACCGATCTGAACCTGCTGGTCCGGATGACGGTGTCGGCGGACGGCGCGGCCTATTCCCTGTCGGGCAAGTTCGGCGTCTCGCCGGATCACGCCCCGTCCCTGCTGCTGGCCACCCGCCAGGCGGTGGTCGACGGCCTGATGGGGGTGTGCTTCCACGTCGGTTCGCAGTGCATGCGCCCGTCCGCCTATGAGGCCGCCATGGCCCAGGTCGGCCGCGCCATCACCCGCGCGGGCGTGTTCGTGGACATCGTCGATGTCGGCGGCGGCTTCCCCTCGGTCTATCCGGGCATGGTCCCGCCGGACATGCAGGAATACGCCGACGCCATCCATCGCGGCTTCAACGAGATGCCGGTGTCGGAAACGACCGAGCTGTGGTGCGAGCCCGGCCGGGCGCTGGTGGCCGAGTCGTCCTCGGTGCTGTGCCGGGTCGACCTGCGCAAGGGCGACGCCCTGTATCTGAACGACGGCTCCTATGGCTCGCTGTTCGACGCGACGCATTCGCGCTGGCCCTTCCCGACCAAGCTGGTCCGGGACGGCGCGAGCGCGAATGAGCTCAAGCCGTTCCGCTTCTACGGCCCGACTTGCGACTCCATCGACCACATGCCGGGACCGTTCTGGCTGCCGGCTGACGTGCGGGAAGGCGACTTCATCGAGATCGGCATGCTGGGCGCCTATGGCGTGGCCATGTCG
>JAZKHL010000021.1:0-2247 GCA_040385365.1 Pseudomonadota bacterium
CGAAACAGCCGCCCTGGTCGATGGCGACGTCGACCAGCACAGAGCCGGGCTTCATGCGCGAAAGATGCGACTTTTTGATCAGCTTGGGGGCCTCGGCGCCGGGGACCAGCACCGCGCCGATGACGACGTCGGCCTTGACCACCTCTTCCTCGATCGCGCCGATGGAGGAATAGCGGGTGATGACTCGGCCGTTGGTGACTTCGTCGATATAGGCCATGCGCGGGATGGAGCGTTCCAGCACCACGACCTCGGCGCCCAGGCCCATGGCCATGCGCGCCGCGTTCAGACCGACGACCCCGCCACCCAGCACGAGCACGCGCGCCGGAGCAACGCCCGGGACGCCGCAGAACAACAGGCCCATACCGCCGTTGTGCTTGAGCAGGGTTTCGGCGGCCGAGAAGACGGCGATCCTGCCGGCGACCTCGGACATCGGGGCCAGCAGCGGCAGGCCGCCGCGTGCGTCGGTGACGGTCTCATAGGCGACGGCGGCGCATTTGGACGCCAGCAGACCCTTGGTCTGCTCCGGATCGGGGGCCAGGTGCAGGTAGGTGTAGAGGATCTGGTCCTCGCGCAGCATCTCCCACTCGACCTTCTGTGGCTCCTTTACCTTCACGATCATGTCGGAGTCGGCGAAGACGGTTGGGGCGTCGGCGACAATGGCGGCGCCTGCGCGGATATAGTCGTCGTCCGTGAACCCGGCGCCGAGTCCCGCGCCCGTCTGGACCCCGACCGTATGGCCATGGGCGACGTATTCGCGGACGGCCGTGGGCGTGAGGCCGACGCGGTGTTCGTTCTTCTTGATTTCCCTTGGGACGCCGACGCGCATCAGATCTCTCCGGTTCATGGGCCCCGAGGTCGCAACGGGCGGCGGGGCGATGGCTGCATTTCTAGCGACCGAGACGGTGCAGGTTCCTGTTCATTTCGCTGAGTGATCGACGTAAAGTCGCAGAAGATTGCGCCGGAGCCTGCCATGAAGACCGTTTCCGCCGTTGCGCTGGACGCGACCGACAGAAAGATGCTCCGCGCCCTTCAGGCCGACGGCAGGATGACCAATACTGATCTGGCGAAGACCGTGGCCTTGTCCGAGAGCGCCTGCCTGCGTCGGCTGCGGGCGCTGGAGACCGCCGGCGTGATTAGCCGCTACGCCGCAATCATCAACGAGCGCGCCGTCGGCCTGCCGATCAGCGTGTTCGTCACCGTCACCCTGTCCTCCCAGGCCGAGAGCGCCCTGACGGCCTTCGAGACGGCGATCACCACGGTGCCGGAGGTGGTCGAATGCTATCTGATGACGGGCGGGTCGGACTATCTGCTGCGGCTGGTGGTGCGGGACGTCGACGACCTGGAACGAGTCCACGCCAAGGCGCTGACGACCATCCCGGGGGTGACGCGGGTCTCGTCCAGCGTGGCGATGCGGACGGTGGTCAAGCGGGGCGCGCTGCCCGTTTGACTCAAGGCGGGCTTGGTCGGATCATCCGGGTATGAGCTTCCAGGAGTCCCTCACCGTCTGGATCGACCGCGAGCCAACGCTCGACGAGGAACTGCTAGCCATGGGCGAAGAGGATGTGCTCGAGATGGCCAACCTGGGCGAAACGGAAACGGGCGTTCCGGGAGTCATCATGATTTCGACGATCATGGGAAAGCACGGGCCGCGCGTAAAGTATTTCGTTAAGCCTGGGCGAAGCCAATCGAGCTTTTCGGTAGCGATCGCGTCGGAAGCTCGCGTCGTCGCCAAGTCTGACGATTTCGACGACAAGACATTCGCTCGTGCCGCACCCCTGGTCATGCACTGGGTCGAGATCAATCAGGAGGCGTTGAATCGCTTCTGGTGGAGTGGAAACGAACTGATGAACGCCGAAGTCCAAGCCTTCATCGCAGGGCTGAAAAAGGTCTAGCGTTTCTGCCGTCTGACGACACGCACGATCGCGTCCGCCAGCCAAACAACCCCAATCACCAGCACCAGATCGCTGACCAGTTTGACCATGCCGTACAGGGTCATGGTCTCGACCGAGCGTGTCGTCGCCTCGGCCATCAGCGCCGTCAGTCCGCCCGCGACCAGCAGAGCGACCGGCCAGACCAACGGTTTCAGGCGACGCGCCTTCACTCGCCGATGGTGTTCAGGTCGCGGCCCTTGGTTTCCGGCAGGAATAGGATCGCTACGACCGCCGCGATCGCGGTGAAGGCCACCGAATACCACAGGCCGAAATAGATATTCCCCGACCAGGCCACGAGGGCGAAGCTGGCGGCGGG
>JAZKHL010000022.1:0-42638 GCA_040385365.1 Pseudomonadota bacterium
TCGCGATGTTCTGCGAGATGGCGGCGAGGGCGGCGGAGTTGGCGGTCAGACCGGAAACGCCGGCCAGAAGGGCTGAGTTGATGCTCACGACGTGGGCTCCTTATGAAAGCAACTTGAGGGGGTTGAGTGCGGATGCGATGCGGGCGGCGAGACTTTCGTCGTCGTCGGATGCAGTGGAGGCGGTGTCTGCGGCGGTGGGTTCTTCCAGACCGATCACGCTGGACACCGGCACGATGGCGTTGCCGATGGTGAGGTAGGGTACGCCGTCGTACATCTCGACGCCCGTCACGCGGCCTCGGGTCAGGACCTGGGCCGCGACGTCGTTGGTTCCATTCTTGGCCACAACCTTCAGCGAATAGACGCCCCCGTCGGGCAGCTGGCCGCCGGCGGTGGTCTTGCCGTCCCAGACGAAGTCGTGGGTTCCGGTGGTGCGGTCAGGCGCGGGGCCGGTCCAGACGACCTTGCCGGCGCCGTCGAGCACGGAGAGCGTCGCCGTCGAGGCGGCGGCTCCGAGCTCGTAGGACCAGTTGGCCGCGCCGTCCGTCAGCTTGGTGGCGGAGAAGGCGGCGGTGGCGTCCTTACCGATGTAGCTGGTGGCGCCGCCCAGACCGCCGCCCTGCTGGGCCGCGAGCAGGCTGGTCAGGAGGTCGTTGGTCAGCAGTTGCTGCTCGACGCCCGTCATCTGGGTCAGTTGCGCCGTGAACTCGTTGGAATCGAGCGGCGACAAGGGGTCCTGGTTCTTCAGCTGGGCGGTCAGGAGCTGCAGGAAGGTCTCGAAGTTGGAGACCAGGCTGGTGCGGCTGGCTGTCGCGCGCGTGGTCGCCTCGGTGGCGGTGATGGCGTCGACCATGGGGTCAGACCTTCATATCGACGCGCTCGGGCGTCAGGGTGAGAGGGATCCAGCGCGCGGGCGCGGCGGCCAGGTCGGCTTCGGCGGACAGGCGTCTGGCCGCCCCGAAGGCGCGGGCGTTGCGGGCCGCGTCGCCGCGACCGAAGGCGTTGCCCTGGCCGGAGGATGGGTCGCGCTGGGCGAATGAGAAGGCGTCATCGGGAACGGTGAAGCCGGCGTCCTGAAGCTGGCGACGCAGCTCCTCGACGCGGCCGCGCAGTTCGGTGGCGGCGACGGGGTTGTCGAAGGCGAGGCGGGCGGCGAGCTGGCCGTCGGCGTCGATGTCCAGGCTGACATCGACGCGGCCGAGATCGTCGGGGGTCAGCGAGATTTCGAAGCGGGTCGAGCGGCCTTCCAGCTTCTTGATGATCTGGGCGGCGACCTGAGCCACGGTCTCGACCGAGGCGCGCGAGGTGGTCGACAGGTTGAGGGTCGAGGCTTCGGCAAGCTGAGGATCGAGCCGAAGGGCTTCGGGCGCCGCGGCGACGGCGACCGTCGGCTCCGGCTCGGCGACCAGTGCTGATTTGACCGGAGCGGCCAGAGCGTCGGGGACCGATCGGACGATGCTGGGCGTCTTGGTCTTGTCGGGCGTCGGTTGGGCGGCCGGAGCGGCCGCCTCAGGCTGGGCCAACTCGGCTGACGCGGTCTTGCTGTCGCTCCGAGCCCCCTGCGTGCGGTCGATGACGTCGCTGCGCGAGGCCGGAAGGGTCGGGGCCGGGGGGTTTTCGCCGGTGGCGGCGGGCCGGGCCTCGACAGCGAGCCTGGAGGGGGTCGGACGATCGGCGGACGTGTCGATGACGGCCCCGGTCTCGCTCGGAGCCGTGGCGGCGGTGTCGGACGCCGCGGCCTGGCGGGCGGCCTTGCTGTCGCTGCGGGTTGTCGGCGCGCGGTCGATGAGGTCGCGGGGGCGGGGCGTCGAGACGACGGGGAGCGCCGTCATTTCGACTTTGGCGACGGTCTGGACCTGGACAGCGGCCGAGGGGTTTGGATGGTCGGCGGATGCGCCGACGACAGCTTCCGGCGCGCCTGGAGCGTGGGCGGCGTCTGGGGCCGCGGCCTGGGCGGCCGGCTGGAGCGGACGGGGCTGGAGCGGACGGGACGGCGCCGTCTCGGACACGGCCGCAGGGGGAGCGGCTTGAAGCGTCGGCGTGGCGGCGGACAGAGGCTCGATCTGTCGTGGGGTCGGGGAGGCGGGGGAATGGGTTTCGGCTGGCTCGGCGAGAGCGTCGATTTGTCCGGCGGGGGCGACCGCTTCTTGCGGGCGCTGCGTGCCGGCGACGGCCGTTTGCTGGCGAACCGGCGCGTCGGCGTCGGCGGGGGCGGCGTCGTCGTTGGCGGGACGATCCGCGAGGCCAGCCGGGAGGGTGCGGGGATCGACAGCTGGGGTCGCCGACGGCTGCGCATCGACAGAGGGAACCAGGGTCAGGATCAGGGGCGCGGCCACGATCGCCGGAACGGAAAGCTGAGCCGGCATGTCCGGGGCGACGGCGTCTTCGGCCGTCGGCGAGGCTTCGTCAGGGAGAGGCTCGGCGGCCGATGTCTCGGACTTGGCGATCGGGCGGGCTGCGGGGGGCGCGGGCTGGTCGGTGGCCTCGGCCTGCTCCAGCACGGCCGCGAAATCGGCGCCGGTCTTATCCGCGGTCACGTCGGCGCCGCGACGTGCGGCTTGCACGCCGATGGCCGTCGAGGATGCTGTGATGAAGGCGGCGGCGGCGGACATGCGAGCGCAGGCGTTCTTGATGAGAGGGCGGGGGCGCCTGCTGCGCCAAACATTCGAAGGCTCCGTCGCAAGCCTCGGGCCACAGCGACGGGGCGGTTCAACGCACTGGTTTATTTGAAGAATAATCTAGTTCTGGTCAGGGCGGAGTTTTCGCCCGCGACGCTTATTGCCGCGCTGAGGACGATTCTTGCCCGGCTGGTCGGTCGTTGCCGTCATCCGTCCAGGCGGAGGAACTCGGACGTCCGAAGGGCGACTGGCCCGACGCTTGCGCTGTTCCGTCATCATGACCGAGGCCCGTAGAGCGTTCATCAGTCTTTTCAGTGCGTTGGCGAAGCCGCGCGCCGATGCGACTGGGCAGGATACGCACGGGGCCGGGCAGGGCTTGCCGGGCGGAGGGGTGTTCGCATGAGCCTGAGCACCATCATGAACATCGCGAACTCCGGGCTGCAGACCGCCCAGAGCCAGTTGCGGGTGGTCTCGGACAACGTCTCCAACGTCAATACGCCGGGATATGTCCGCAAGGTCGCGGAACAGGTGTCGCTGACGACCCAAGGGGTCGGCTCGGGCGTGGAGATCGGCCGCATCCGCCTGGCGACCGATCGCTTCCTGCAGGCCGCGTCGTTGAATGCGGGCGCCGAGGCCAGCCGGCAGGGGGTCCGCTATGAGCTTTACGATCGCATCCAGTCGCTGTTCGGCGATCCGGGCGGGGACTCAGGCTTCTTCTCGCAGATCGACGACGTGTTCTCGTCATTCGCCGCGGCGGCCGAAGACCCGGTCTCGTCGCCGCGCCGCCAGGAGTCGCTGTTCAAGACCCAGGCGGTCTTCGACGAGGCGAGCCGCATCTCCGGCCAGATCCAGGCGGTTCGCGAGGACGCGGACGGTCGGATCCAGAGCGCGGTCGAACGCGCCAATGGCCTGTTGCAGCAGATCGAGACGCTGAACCTGGATATCGCCAAGGCGACCGTCCTGAACGGCGACGCCTCGGGCGCCCAGACCCAGCAGGCGAGGCTGGTGGACGAGCTGTCCGGTCTGATGGACGTGCAGATCTCGCAGCGATCGGTCGGCGGCGTGACGATCCGCACCGGCGCGGGCGTTCTGCTGGCCGGAAACGGCGCCGCGACCCTGGATTACCATCGCGCCGGCACGGTTACCTCCGAGACCAACTTCAACCCGATCTGGATCACCGAGCCGGGCGGATCCAAGCGCGCCCTGGTCGACGGATTGAAGTCGGGCGAGATCAAGGGGCTGCTGGAACTGCGTGACGTCGATGCGCCGCAGACGGCCGAACGGCTGGCCGAACTGGTCACCCATGTCGCCGACGAACTGAACCGGGCCCACAACGCCAACTCGGCCGTGCCCCCGCCGACCACCCTGACCGGCCGCAACGTGGGTCAGACGCTGGAGTCGGCGCTGACGGGCTTTACCGGCGGGACGACGATCGCGGTGGTCAATCCGACGACGGGCGTGATCGCGAACCGGGCCGACATCGTCTTTTCCGGCTCGACCCTGACGATCAACGGCGCGGCCTCGACCCCGGCCAGCTTCCTGACCGACCTGAACGCGGCCCTGGGCGGATCGGCCACGGCGAGTTTCACAGACGGCAAGCTGAGCATCACGGCCGCAGGCGTGAACGGCGTCGCCATCGCCGACAGCGCCACGACGCCGAGCGCGAAGGCCGGGCGCGGGTTCTCGCACTATTTCGGCATGAACGACCTGATCTCGACCGATCGGCCGGCGATCTATGACGTGGGCCTGAGCGCGACCTCGGCGCACGGTTTTCCCGCCGGACAGAGCCTGACGTTCCGGTTCACCGACGCGAACGGGTCGAAGCTGAAGGACGTGCCCTTCACCATCCCCGGTGGGACGGGCACGGTCGGCGAACTGGTCAGCGCGCTGAACAACGCGGTGACCGGCATCGGCCGATACGGCAGCGTGACCCTGAACGCGACGACGGGCGAGCTGATCTTCACCGGGTCGGGCGAGCCGGCGGCGCGCATGAGCGTCCTGGACGACACCACGACCCAGGTTCCCTCCGGCGTGTCGGCGACCGAGCTGTTCGGCCTGGGCGGCGGGGTGCGGGCGTCGCGGGCGGATGGATTTACCGTGCGCACCGATATCCGCCAGAGCCCGGCCAAACTGGCCATGGCGCAGCTGAACCTGGCCGCTGCATCGGGAACCTCGGCGCTGAGCGCGGGCGATGGTCGCGGGGCCCTCAAGCTGGCTGACGCGGGCCAGGTCACCGCGCGGTTCGCCGCGGCCGGCAACAGTCCCGGCGGCAGTCTGTCGGTGTCGCGCTATGCCTCCGAGATGTCGGGCGAGATCGGCGGGGTCGCTCAGGCCGCCAAGAGCCGCATGGAAAGCTCCAAGGCCCTGGCGACCGAGGCCGACGCGCGCCAGACGAACTATGAGGGCGTGAACCTGGACGAGGAGCTGGTGCTGATGACGACCTACCAGCAGGCCTTCAACGCCTCGGCGCGGATGATCCAGGCGGCCAAGGATATGTACGACGTTCTGTTGGGGATGGTCTGATGAGCCGCGTTTCGACCACAGGCGGCTATCAGTCGGCGCTGCTGAACCTGATGTCGGCGCAGCAGCAGCAGGCGGATGCGAGCAATCGCATCTCGACCCAGAAGAACGCCACGGATTTGACCGGCTTTGGGCGGTCGTCGGAGACGCTGACGGCGTTGAAGGGCGCGGAGAGCCGGGTGCAGGGCTTTCTCGATACGGGCGAGGTGGTCACCGCGCGGCTGGAGGCCCAGGATCTGGCGCTCAACCAGATGATCGACGCCATCGGCGCGGCGCGCGAGGCGGTCGGCGGGTCCCTGGCGTCCGACTCCAACAGCACCCTGATGCTGGATCTGGAAAGCCAGTTCCAGTCGGTGTCGAACGGTCTGAACGCGCGCCATCAGGGCGGCTATCTGTTTGCGGGCGCGGACACGACGAACGCCCCGGTGTCGGTCGCCACCCTCAGCGATCTGGCGGCGGCGCCCAGCGTGGCGTCGACCTTCGGCAACGACACGATCACGCCGGTGTCGCGGATCGCCGAAAACACCTCGGTCGAGACGGGGTATCTGGCCAACGATCTGGGCTCCACGATCTTTCAGATCTTTCGGGACATCAAAGCGTACAACGACGACCCGGCGACGGGCCCGCTGAGCGGCAAGCCGACCGACGCGCAGAAGGTGTTCATGACCGCGCAGCTGAGCCGCCTGGACGCCGCCAAGACCGCGACAATCGACGTCGCGTCTCGGAACGGCTCGCTGCAGAAACGGGTCGAGCAGATGACGGTCAGCCATCAGGCGCAGAAGTCGTCGCTGAGCGATCTGGTGACGGACCGGACGGACGCGGACCTGGCCAAGGCCGTGACCGACCTGCAACTGTCGCAGGTGGCGGTGCAGGCGGCGGCGCAGGTGATCAGTCAGCTGCGTGACGTCTCGCTGCTGAATTATCTCAGATAGACTGCGACTTAATACCTCTGGACCGCGTTGCCGTGTGAGAACATAATGGCAACATATGGCTCAGCTGGATCTCAGGAAGAAATTGTCGGTGCTGGCCGATGCGGCGAAATACGATGCGTCGTGTTCATCGTCGGGCACGTCCAAGCGCGATAGCCGGGGCGGCAAGGGGATCGGCTCGACCGAGGGGATGGGGATCTGTCACGCCTATACGCCGGACGGGCGGTGCGTGAGTTTGCTGAAGGTCCTGCTGACGAACTTCTGCATCTACGACTGCGTCTATTGCATCAATCGGGTGTCCTCGAATGTGCAGCGGGCGCGGTTCAGCGTGGACGAGGTGGTCGAGCTGACGCTGAACTTCTATCGCCGGAACTATATCGAGGGGCTGTTTCTGTCGTCGGGGATCATCCAGTCCGGCGACTACACGATGGAGCAGCTGGTCCTGGTCGCGAAAAAGCTGAGGGAAGAGCACGATTTTCGCGGCTACATCCACCTGAAGCTGATCCCCGAGGCGGACCCGCGACTGGTCGAGGAGGCGGGGCTTTATGCCGACCGGCTGTCGGCCAATATCGAACTGCCGCGCGACGAGGCGATGGGACGACTGGCGCCGCAGAAGGACGTCGGGGTCATCAAGCGGGCGATGGCCGACGTGCGGTTGAAGGTGGAGGCCGCCAAGCCCCGCAAGAAGGAGAAGGCCCGGCCGCCGAAGTTCGCGCCGGCGGGGCAGTCGACGCAGTTGATCGTCGGCGCGGACGGGGCGCCGGATACGGAGATCCTGGACCGATCGGCGTCGCTGTACGGCGGCTACGGATTGCGGAGGGTCTATTATTCGGCGTTCTCACCGATCCCGGATTCGAGCTCGGCCTTGCCGCTGTCGAAGCCGCCGCTGATGCGCGAGCACCGGCTTTATCAGGCGGACTGGCTGATGCGGTTCTACGGGTTTTCAGTGCCCGAGATCGCCGAGGCGACGCCGGACGGGATGCTGGATCTGGCGATCGATCCCAAGCTGGCGTGGGCGCTGAACAGCCGGGCCCAGTTCCCGGTCGATGTGAACACCGCGCCGCGCGAGATGCTTTTGCGGGTGCCCGGCCTGGGGGTGAAGTCGGTCGATCGGATGATCTCGGTCCGGCGGTATCGGACGCTGAGGCTGGAGGACATCGCGCGGCTGTGCCGCGGCATCGACAAGGTGCGGCCCTTCATCACCACGCTGGACTGGACGCCGGGCGGGCTGACGGACGCGGTCGATCTGCGCGAGCGGCTGGTGGGGGAACCCAAGGCGGTGCAGCTGAGTCTGTTCTGACATGGCGATCGCGGAACTGGTGCACGAGACGGACTTCGACGGGTGGCGCAAGGCTGCGCGGGCGATGCGGCTGGCCGGGGTGGAGCCGGCGGACGCGCGGTTCGTGGTCGCGGGGGCGGTGGGCGAGACGGGATCGCTTTTCCAGGACGCAGGAGCGTCACCAGCCCCTCAGCCTCGGGACGGCCAGTTCACCGTCCCCAAAGCGTTCGTGGACGTCGCGCAGGAGGTGATCCTGCATCGGTCGGACGATCGTTTCGACCTGATGTACCGGTTGCTGTGGCGGCTGAGGGACGAGCCGGACCTGATGAAGGTCGTCTCGGACGTCGACGTCGCCGACGCGATGGAGCGGGCCAAGAACGTGAGCCGGGCCTCGCACAAGATGAAGGCCTTCGTTCGGTTTCGGATCGTCAATGACGATGACGGCGAAGCCTTCGTCGCCTGGTTCGAACCGGCGCACCGGGTGCTGGAGAAGACGTCGGGCTTCTTCGTGCGGCGGTTCACGACGATGCGGTGGTCGATCCTGACGCCCGATGGATCGTGTTTCTGGGACGGGAAGGCCTTGACGTTCGGTCCGCCGGCGCGGGCCGAGGATGCGCCCGATGAGGACGAGATCGAGGAGTTCTGGAAGACCTATTACGCCTCTACCTTCAATCCGGCGCGGCTGAAGGTGCAGACCATGCAGGGCGAGATGCCCAAGCGATACTGGAAGAACCTGCCGGAGGCTCAGCTGATCCCGGAACTGGTCGCGGCCTCGCGGGCGCGGACCGAGACCATGGTCGACAGCCAGCCCTCGGAACCCAATGCGCGCCTCGCCAAGGCTATCGCCCGGAGCGTTCGCGACGGATCGTGGGAGGAGGGGTACGTCGCCTCGACGCTGGAGGAGTTGAGACATGGGATTCAGGCGTGCCGACGGTGCCCGCTGTATCGCGATGCGACCCAAGGGGTGTGCGGCGAAGGGCCGGGCCAGGCGGCCAAGCTGATGATCGTCGGCGAACAGCCGGGCGATCAGGAGGATCTGGCCGGACGGCCCTTCGTCGGGCCGGCGGGACAGGTGCTGGGCGCCGCCCTGGCGGAGGCCGGGATCGATCGGGCGGACGTCTATGTCACCAACGCGGTGAAGCATTTCAAGCACGAGCCGCGCGGCAAGCGGCGGCTGCATAAGACTCCGGTGGCCAGCGAGGTCAGCGCCTGTCGCTGGTGGCTGGACCAGGAGCGGCGGCTGGTGAGGCCCAAGGTCGTCCTGGCCCTGGGCGGGACCGCGGCGCTGGGCGTTCTGAACCGCAAAGTGGCGGTGACGAAGGAGCGGGGGGAACCTTTGCCGTTGTCGGACGGTTCGACCGCCATGATCACGGTTCACCCCTCCTATCTGCTGCGTATTCCCGACGAAGACGCCAAGGTGCGCGAGCGTGCCGCCTTCCTTCAGGATCTCAAGCGCGTCCGCGACCGGCTCTGATCCGTTCTTGTCGCTGTTGCCGAATGATAACGCCGGTCGTCTGATGCGCCGTCGAGCGCTGCGACAGGCATGGGCGATTCGTCCGGGCTCGGTTAAGGACACCGTATGAGGACGGCCGATTTCCACATCGAAGACGCCACGGGCGACGCGACCGTGCTCAAGCTCACGGGCGACTGGACGACCATGGGGCTGGGCCGGGCGGCGGCGCGTCTGAACGACGGGCTGGACGGTCAGACCATCCGGCAGGTGGACCTGAGCGAACTGGGCCGGTTCGACACGGCCGGCGCCTTGGCGCTGGTGCAGGCGTCGAACTTCGCCCTTCCCAAGAATGCTTTCGATAGCCGTCCGGAGGCCGGGCGCATCTACGCCATGGTCGAGACGCTGGAGCGCCAGAGCGCCGAGCCGCCCAAGCGCCAGAAATCTCTGGTCCGCATCTTCGCCCGGATCGGCAGCGGCGTGCACGACGCGGCGGCCGAGTTCCTGCTGTCCATGGCCTTCCTGGGTCGTTTGATGGGGGCGACGGGCTTTGCGATCCGGCATCCCGGCGCGATCCGGTGGCCCGCCTGGGTCAGCCAGGTCGAGCGATCTGGGCTGGATGCTCTGCCGATCGTGGCGGTGACCAACTTCTTCATCGGGGCCGTGATCGCGTTCCTGGGGGCCAACCTGCTGACCCAGTTCGGGGCCGGGGTGTTCACGGTGCAGCTGGTGGCCGTGGCGGTGCTGCGGGAACTGGCCGTGCTGATCACCGCCATCCTGATTGCCGGGCGATCGGCCTCGTCATTCGCCGCCGAGATAGGCTCGATGCGCATGAACCAGGAAGTCGACGCCATGCAGGTGATGGGCGTCAATCCATTTCAGGCGCTGGTCATCCCGCGGCTGGCGGCGATGCTGTTGATGATGCCGTTGCTGACGTTCATCGGCATGGTGTCGGGCTTCTTCGGCGGCATGCTGGTAACGTGGAGCCAGCTCGATTACGGCCCCGCCTTCTTCATTCAGCGGATCAACGAGGATCCGATGATGGGTCAGCATCTGATGGTCGGGCTAATCAAGGCCCCCGTCTTCGCCATCGTCATCGCGGCCATCGGCTGTCGCCAGGGCATGGCCGTGGCCGGCGACGTCGAGAGCCTGGGGCGCCGGGTGACCGCGGCCGTGGTTCAGGCAATCTTCGCCATCATCCTGCTGGACGCCGTGTTCGCCCTGATCTTCCTGGAGCTGAACCTGTGAGCGCGGCGAACGACGTGTCCACGCCCGAAAAGCCCGAGACCCTGATCGAGGTGAGGGGGCTGCTGAGCCAGTTCGGGGATCAGGTGATCCATCAGGACTTGGACCTCGATGTCGTGCGCGGCGAGGTTTTGGGCGTCGTCGGTGGATCCGGCACCGGCAAGACCGTGCTGCTAAACTCCATCATCGGTCTGAAGGAGCCCGAAGGTGGGACGATCCGTCTGTTCGGGCACGACACCGGCAATCTGTCGGAGGCGGAAAGCGCCGACATCGAGCGGCGCACGGGCGTGCTGTTTCAGCAGGGCGCGCTGTTCTCCTCGCTGAGCGTACTAGAAAATGTGGCCTCGCCGATGGTCGAGCACACCAAACTGCCCAGGGACACGATCCGCGAACTGGCGGAGATGAAGATCGCCATGGTCGGTCTGAAGCCCGAGAGCCATCACCAGAAGCCTGCGGAACTGTCGGGCGGGATGCGCAAACGCGTCGGGTTGGCGCGTGCCTTGTCGCTGGACCCTGAGCTGCTGTTTCTCGATGAACCGACGGCGGGGCTCGATCCGATCGGCGCAGCCGCGTTCGATGAACTGATCCGCAAGCTGTCGGACGATCTGGGGCTGACCGTCTTCATGATCACCCACGATCTCGATAGCCTCTACGCCATCTGCGACAAGGTCGCCGTGCTGGCGGACAAGAAGGTCATCGAAAAGGCCACGGTTCAGGAGTTGGAGACATCCGACCACCCGTGGATCAAGGAATACTTCCTGGGGCCGCGCGGTCGCGCGGCCACCAAGGCGGCCTAGGACGAGAACGAGATGGAACGAGACGCACATTACGCCGCCGTGGGCATAGCCACCGTCGCCCTGCTGGCGGCGCTGGCGGTGTTCGCCATCTGGCTGGCCCGGCTGCAGTTCAACGACGATTACGATATCTACGATATCGTCTTCTACGGGCCTGTGCGCGGGCTGTCGGTCGGGGGCGAGGTGCACTTCAACGGCATCCGCGTCGGGGAAGTGACGGACCTGAACCTGGACCCCAACAAGGGCGACCAGGTCATCGCCCGCGTGCGTCTGAACAGCACCACGCCGGTTCGGGTGACCTCGCGCGCTCAGCTGGAGCCGCAGGGCATCACGGGTCTCAACTACATCCAGATCACGGCCGGGACCGAGGGCTCTGCGATCCTGAAAACTCAGTATCCGGACAATGTCGTGCCGGTGATCCAGTCGCAGCCGTCGCCGATCGCCGAGCTGCTGAGCGGGTCGGGAACGGTGCTGGCCCAGACGGTGGATGCGCTGAACCGGATCAACCGCGTGCTGTCGGATGACAACATCCGCAGCTTCTCGACCAGCCTGAAGAACGTCGAGTCGATCTCGACCGAATTCGAGGCCCGGAAAGGGATGCTGGAGGATCTCGAGAAGGCGCTGGAGAACGCCAACGGAGCCATTGCCGAATACCGCGCCCTGGGCGTGGACGCGCGTCGTCTGATCAACACCGACGGTCAGGAGGCGATCTCCAACATCAACGCCGCGACCGCCGATGCGCGCACCGCCATCGCGTCGATCAACCGGACGGCGACGGGTCTGGAAGGGCCGGTCGGGGAGTTCGCCACCACCGGCGTGCCGCAGTTGTTGGAAGCGATCCAGGGTCTGCAAGAGGCGACGACCTCGCTTCAGGGGCTCGTCGACGACGTGCGGGCCAGCCCGCGTGATTTCATCGGGCGGCCGCCGTCCCAGGAACTGGAGGTCCAGCCGTGATCCGTACGCTCGCCATCGCGGGGCTGGCCGCCGTCAGTCTGTCAGGTTGCGCCCTGTTGTCATCGCCCGATCCGATCCAGCTGTATCGCTTTGGCGACGCCGCCGGGACGGTGGGGACACCAGCCGCGTCGCCGGTGCAGGTGAAGCTGCGCGCCGTCGAGTTTCAGCAGGCCGCGTCGGGCGACAGGATCCTGAGCATGACGGGCGCGGAGGCGGCCTTCATCTCCGGCGCGCGCTGGGTGTCGCCCGCCAATCAGATCTATTCCGACAGCCTGGAAAGCGCCTTCGGCGCCCAGGCGCGGGCGGTGCGGTTGATCGGACGGCGTGAGCTGACGCCGACCACCCGTCTTCTGGACATCGACGTCCGCGCCTTCGAGACCCGCTATGACTATGTCGATGCGGTTCCCAGCGTAGTGATCACGGTTCGGGCGCGGCTGCTGCGCTTCCCCGAGCGGACGGTGTCGGCCGAGCAGACCTTCACCGTCACTCAGCCGGCGACCGAGAACCGGGTGTCAGCGATCGTGGCTGCCTATGATCTGGCGACACGGGACGTGAACGCGCAGGTCGTGGCCTGGACTGACGCGAACGCCTCGGTCGGCTGAGGCGCTCAGTCGGTCGGACGGCCCTGAGCCGTCGATCGGGCCTGAAGTTCCACGCGGCGATCCTGGATCGACTGCACGTCACGGCCGGCGGCGGCGAGGTGGTCGGCGAGACTGCTCTGCGACGCCTGCAAAGCCGAGACGTCGGGGCGGACCTTTTTGGGCTTCTTGCCTGAAATGCCCAGCGACTGGCGCCAATCGTCGCGCCAGGTCTCGACGGCCTGACCGGCGGACGTGAGCGTGGCGGGGGCGACGTGATCGGTGTTCTGGACGGCCCGGATGATGGCCAGTTGGCGAATGGCCTGCGCACGAAGATCGCTCAAGGCGTCCAGTCGGGCGTCCAGCGGGTGTCGCGGGTTAGCGGTGGGCTCGGGGGCCTCCGGAACAGCCGGTTCCGCCGGTTCGGTGGTCTCGCGGCCGGCCAACCAAATGCGCGCAGCCGCGATGTAGCAATCGATGTCGATGATGGCGTCGCGGGTCCGGGTCCAGAGGTCTTCCAGCGTGTCGTGGTTCTTCGAGAAGGCGGCGCCTTGGTCGGCCAGACCGACGGCCGCCTGATCCGCCGTGGATGCAGCGGAAGCGTAGGCCGCGCGGCTGGCCTTCAGACGTTTGGCGCGGCTGTCGAACAGACCCGCCAGACCGCGCCGGGGTTCCAGGCGCGACGGGTCAAGGGCGACGATCTGGTCGCGCGTCCGGCTCAAGAGGCCCGAGCAGGCGCCGAGATCGCCGGCGCGGATTTCGGCATGCGTTCGGGCGACCAGAGCGGCGAGGGTGTCGTGAGCGGCTTCGGCGAAGGCGGCGCATGTCTGCGGCTCATCGACGATCGTGTAGCGGATCGTGGCCACGCGCTCGGGATCGGGGGTCGGCGCTCCGCCGCCTGGAGGAACCACCGTCGCGCTCGCACCCATGTCGCCCTCCGTCTCCAGCCTCTCTTAAGGAGCTGGTTTCGGCTCGACTATGCCGCAGCCTTCAGCGATTGGGAAACGGTGTAGCTGGCCTCGGTTTTCGAGGCGACTTCCTCCAGTGTGACGCCGTCCGCCAGCTCGATCAATTCAAGGCCCGCGCCGTCCGGCTTGACGTCGAACACGGCGAGGTCGGTGATGATGCGGCTGACCACGCCGGTGCCGGTCAGGGGAAGGGTGCAGGCCTTCAGAACCTTGGACTGGCCGTGCTTGTTGGCGTGGTCCATGACGACGACGACGCGCTTGACGCCCGCGACCAAGTCCATGGCGCCGCCCATTCCCTTCACCAGCTTGCCGGGGATCATCCAGTTGGCGATGTCGCCGTTCTCGGCCACTTCCATGGCGCCCAGGATCGACAGGTTGATGTGGCCGCCCCGGATCATGGCGAAGCTGTCGGCGGAGCTGAAATAGGCGCTCTCGGGGATCTCGGTGATCGTCTGCTTGCCGGCGTTGATCAGGTCTGCGTCGACGTCCTCGTCATAGGGGAAGGGGCCCATGCCGAGCATGCCGTTCTCGGACTGGAGGGTGACCTCCATCCCGGCCGGAATGTAGTTCGCGACCAGGGTCGGGATGCCGATGCCCAAGTTCACATAGAAGCCGTCCTGAAGCTCCTTGGCGGCGCGTTCGGCGAGCTGTTCGCGGGTGCGGGGCATCAGTTTTCTCCGGTGTCGGGCAGGGGGCTGACGCCCCGGTCGGCGAAGACGCGTTTGGCGACGCGCAGGGCATTAGTTGCGGCGGGGAAGCCCGCATAGATGGCGACCTGCATCAGGGCTTCGACGATCTCTTTCGGGGTGATCCCGACCGAGAGGGCGCCGTTGATGTGGCCCTTGAGCTGATCGACCGGGTGGCCGAGGCTGGCGAGGATGCCCAGGGTGACGAACTGGCGGCTCTTGGGATCAAGGCCGGGACGGCTCATCATTTCGCCGTAGCCGAACTCCACCATCATGTCGGCGAAGTCGGGCGCGATGGGAGCCATCCCCTTGCGCAGGGCGCCTTCGAGGCCCGGATCGAGCGTCGCCATATAGGCCGCGCCGCGTTCGGCGCGTTCGTTATGCATCGGCGTGCTGGCGGATGGTGCGCTGTTCGATGCGCTTTTCGAAGCTGCCGACGAACAGACGATCGACGTAGACGCCGGGGGTGTGGATGTTGTCGGGGTCCAGCGAGCCGACGGGAACGATCTCCTCGACCTCGACGACCGTGGTCTTGCCGGCCGTGGCCATCATCGGGTTGAAGTTGCGGGCGGTCTTTCGGAAGACGAGGTTGCCGCGCTCGTCGGCCTTCCACGCCTTGACGATGGCCAGGTCGGCGACGAGGCCGGTCTCCATAACGTAGTCGCGGCCGTCGAAGGTGCGGACCTCCTTGCCCTCGGCGACCAGGGTGCCGACGCCGGTGGCGGTGAAGAAGGCCGGGATGCCGGCGCCGCCCGCGCGGATGCGTTCTGCCAAGGTGCCTTGCGGGTTGAACTCCAGCTGCAGTTCGCCGGCGAGGTACTGGCGTTCGAACTCCTTGTTCTCGCCGACGTAGGACGAGATCATCTTCGCGATCTGGCGCGTCTCGAGAAGCTGGCCGAGACCAAAGCCGTCGACGCCCGCATTGTTGGAGATGACGGTCAGACCCTTGACGCCCGAGGCCTTGAGGCCCGCAATCAGGTTCTCGGGGATGCCGCACAGGCCAAAGCCACCCGACATCACGGTCATGCCGTCGAACGTCAGGCCCTCGAGCGCGGCCGTGGCGTCGGAGAAGATCTTGCGCATCGCGTCCTCGTTTTATTTCACCGATGTATGAATATCGGCGGCTTTGGCCGTTGAATACGGCGGTCGAGACCTTGGGGCAAGTTCGCGGTGAAGCCTAGGCGGCAAGATCGCCGATCAGCGAGGTCGGCGAGATGTTCCAGGCGCGACTGAGGCGGCGAATTTGGTCGAGGTTGATTTCGCGTTTGCCGTTCAACAGTTCGGAGGCGCGGGCCTTGGAGCCGATCACCTCGATCAGGTCGGCGCGGCTGTAGTGATTGGTCTCCATGACGAACTTCAGCACCTCGACAGGCCGCGCGCGAGGGATCGGGTAGATGCGACGTTCGTAGTCCTCGATCAGCAGGACAAGGGCGTCGAAATGGGCGGCGGCGTCCGTGCCGGGATCGGGCTCGGTGTCGAAGAATGGGCGGACGGCTTTCAGCGCGGCCTCGTATTCAGGCTCATCGCGGAGCGTGCGCAGGGAACTGAAATCCATCATGGCCTCCTAGAGCTTGCTCACGTCGATCTTGTCGTAGTCGGCGTGGGTCCCGACGAAGAGGATGAAGACCCGTTTCGACTTGAAGCCGATCAGGCCGACGATCCGGTACTTGTTGCCTCCAACGTCAAAGACGACCTTGCCGTCCTTTACGTAGTCGGCCGTATTGAAGGTGGCGCGGACCTCGGCGAACGAGCCCCATTCCGCGTCTGAAACGGTCGTATGCCACTCGATCATCGCCGTTTTCGCGGCGTCGGCGGTTCGGCCCTTGGGAAGGGCTGACCAGAACCGGACGAGCGCGGACTTGGCGATGACGTGCACAGCCGAGACTAGCGCGTTCCCAAACTGGAAACAAGTCTATCGCGAAGCGCCAACGGTAACCGGATGGGACGGCGGCTTGTCGCGGTCGCGGTAGCGGGCGCCCTTCAACATGCCCTTGGCCGCTTCCCAGTGGATGCCCCACATGACTTTCCAGGTGAGGAGGGGGTGGGTGAGCCAGGCGCGCAGGAGTTCGGCGTCGGTGAGGGGGCGGCGCTGGCCGGCGAAGGAGGCGGTCAGAATGGGCTGGTCGCCCTTGCGGACGGCGACGACGACGGAGACGGCCTCGCCGGGCGGGCGGACGGTGAAGTCGTAGGTCAGGTCCATGTCCATGAAGGGCGAGACGAAGAACCTCTTTTCCGTCGTCTGGCGCACCGGGCCGGGGGTCGGGTCTGAGGGAAGCGCGACGAGGTAGGAGTGGCGCTCGTGGAAGGTGTTGGTGACCTCGTAGAGCAGAGCGGCGAGGGTCCCGTCGGCGTGGCGGCAGAAGTAGACACTGAGCGGATTGAAGCCGTAGCCGAGGATGCGCGGCATAGTCAGGAGCTGGATTCGGCCGCCGTTCAGGTCGATGCCGGCGGCGGTCAGGTGGGCTTCGATCTGCTGGCGCAGCGGCGTCGCGGACCGGTCGCCGTGGTCGCGGGGGCTGAAGCTCATCAGGCCGACGCGGCCATTGGTTAGCCAGCGGAGGGGGCGGATGGCGGCCTCTGCGACGTCGATGTCCAGCAGCAGCATGTAGAGGCGGTAGCGCAGGGTGTGGTCGATGCCGTGGGTTCGGCGGTGGACGACCTCACCGACGTAGAGGGCCCCACCACCGTCATTCTCGGGCTTGTCCCGAGGATCCATGGGTGAGCGAGACCCGGTTGTTCGCTTGATGTGCGTGGTCTCACGGCCGACTGGCTGGTCTGCGGGCGCCATGGATCCTCGGGACAAGCCCGAGGATGACGGAGATTGTTGGATCGTCGTCACGCCGCCTCGGACAGCGCGCTCGGGGCCTCGCCCAGCACGATCCGGCTGCTCTCGTTCCTGACCGACCAGGGACGCCGCACGCCGCCGAGCTGTTCGGCGACGGCGAGACCGGCCTGGAGGCCGTCTTCGTGGAAGCCCGAGCCGAACCAGGCGCCGGCGAACCAGACGCCGCCTTCGCCCTGCAGCGACCAGAGCTCGGACTGGGCCTGGACCGCGGCGGTGTCGAAGACCGGGTGTTCGTAGTCCCACTGACCCAGGACCAGGGCTGGGTCTGGCTCGACGGCCGGGTTCAGGCTGACGAACAGGGGCGGGCCGGGCAGGGACTGCAGCTCGTTCATCCAGTAGGTGACGCCGCCCTCACCCGCGCGATCGGAGTAGCCCTTGTGCGTCCAGGCGGCCCAGGCCTTGCGGCGCTTGGGCATCAGTGCGGTGTCGCGGTGAAGGATGGCGCGGTTGGGGCGATACTTGATCGCACCGAGCAGGCGGAACTCCTCGGCCGTCGGCTGGTCCAGCAGATGCAGGGCCTGATCCGAATGCGCAGCCAGGACGACGGCGTCGAAACGTTCGTTGCGGCCATCCTCGAACCGGATCGTGGCGCCGCTCGCGTCTCGGGAGACGCCTGCGATAGCGGCTTCGGTCACCGTGCGACCCTGGAAGTCGGCATGCAGGCGGCTGACGTATTCGCGAGAGCCGCCGTCGACCGTGCGCCACGTCGGCTTCAGGTCGTAGGTCAGCAGGTTGTGGTTCATGTAGAACCGCACGAAGGACGCGGCGGGATAACCCGTCATCTGATCCAGCGTCGAGGACCAGATGGCGGCGGCCTGGGGCAGGAGATGGGCGTCGCGGAACAGGCGGCCGTAGCGGTTGCGATCCAGGTACTGGATCAGGGTCTCGCCGGTGCGCTCCATCTCGGCCAGATCGCCGGGAGCCTGCTTCTGGAAGCGCAGCAGGTCGGAGATCATGCGCCAGAACTTCGGGCTGGCGTAGTTGCGCTTCTGGGCGAAGAGGGCCGAGATCCCGTGGCTGGAATACTCGAACGCGCCGTCGTCCATGGAGACGGCGAATGACATGTGGGCCGGTTTGGTCGGGACCGACAGATGGTCGAACAGGCCGACCAGGTTCGGATAGTTGTCGGAGTTGTAGACGATGAAGCCGGTGTCCACGGCGACGGGGGCCGAGGGGGTTGGGGCCTCGACGGTGTTCGAATGGCCGCCGATACGGCTGTCAGCTTCATACAGGGTGACATCGTGGCGCTTCGATAGCAGCCAAGCGCACGACAGGCCGGCGATGCCGGAGCCGATCACGGCGATGCGCTGGCCGGGAGCGGCGGTCGTGGCGAGGGGGTGGACGCTCATGCAGGCTCCGGGCAGGCAAGGATGAAGACGTGCAGAACTACGGTTCGCCGGCCGGGGTGGATGACCGTCATCCGGCGGTCGTGCGACCGCGTAGCTGGATGACACCGCCCAAGCGGAGCCGTTACGCTTCATCGCACGTTACGGTTCCGAAGCGCCCGTCGCAACGCCAGCCGCTCGAGTCAGGATCAGACCCATGAATCTCGCCAATGTCGCCATCCGCCATCTGCAGGATGCGCCGTTCCCCGACTTCGTGACGCGGCCGGCGATCGCCAGTCTGGTGACGGAGGCGAGGAAGAAGCTGGATCGGGACGGGCCCCACGATTCAGCGGCCTTCGCCCAGGCGATGGCGGTGCGGGCGATCGCCGAACACACGGACGCGGCCAATGACCAGCATTACGAACTGCCGCCGGAGTTCTTCCGCATCTGCCTGGGCGCGCGGCTGAAATACTCGTGCTGCCTTTATGGCGACGGGGCCGAGACGCTGGATCAGGCCGAGGAGAAGGCGCTGGCCGAGAGCTGCGCGCACGCCGGTCTGGTCGATGGCCAGACGGTGCTGGAACTGGGTTGCGGCTGGGGATCGCTGTCGCTGTGGATGGCGGAGAAGTATCCGAATAGCCGGATCACGGCCGTCTCGAACAGCCATGGGCAGCGCGGGCATATCGAGGAACAGGCGCAGGCGCGTGGCCTGACCAACCTGACGGTCATCACCTGCGACATGAACGACTTCCATGCGCCGGCGGCCGGAACCTATGATCGGATCGTCTCGGTGGAGATGTTCGAGCACATGGCCAACTGGCGCGCGCTGCTGACGCGCGCCAGGGGGTGGCTGAAGCCGGACGGGCGGATGTTCATCCACATCTTCACGCACCGGGACGCGCCTTACCGGTTCGATCACACCGACAACGGCGACTTCATCGCCCAGCATTTCTTCACCGGCGGCGTGATGCCGAGCCGGGACCTGATGGCCCAGTTTCCCGACCTGTTCGAGGTCGAGCAGAGCTGGGACTGGAACGGCGAGAACTATGCCCGGACGGCCGAGGACTGGCTGTCCAACATGGACGCGAACGAACCGCGGGTTCTGGAGTTGATGCAGCAGACCTATGGCGTCGAGAACGCCAAGCTGTGGGTCCGTCGCTGGCGCCGGTTCTATCTGGCGACGGCGGGTCTGTTCGGAAACGACGGCGGCCGGACCTGGGCCGTCACCCACTATCGCCTGAAACCCGCCTGAGGATCTTGACCGAATGCTGAAATGGATCGCCGCCTACATCGGCACGGGCGTGGCCTTCGCGGCCGTGGATTTCGTCTGGCTGTCGACAATGACGAACCGGCTCTACAAGCCCGTGATCGGCCCCATCATGGCGGCCAAGCCCGACATGGTCGCGGCGGTGCTGTTCTATCTGATCTACATCGGCGGGATCGTGTTCCTGGCCATCGCGCCGGCGCTGAAAGAGGGGCTGTGGACCAAGGCGGCGCTGAACGGGGCGGTCCTGGGGTTCGTGGCCTATGCGACCTATGACCTGACCAACCAGGCGACGCTGGCGGTGTGGGACGTCAAGCTGACGGTGCTGGACCTGATGTGGGGCACGTTCCTGACCACGGCGGCCGCGACGGCCGGGTATTTCGCCGCCGGGTTCGCGGGCGGTCGCGCCGTCTGACGTTTCCTGATGGGGACCACTTACGCACAAGCGGATGGTTGAGTTTGCTGGAGCAATGATATCTGATCGGCCCCTGGGAATGAAACGGGGGCTGGAATGCGTAATTTTCTGATGGCGGGCTGCGTGGGCGCCGCCTTGTTGACGGCAGGCGCGGCTGCGGCCGAGCCCGCGGGGCAAAAGTTCAATGCGCAGACGGTCGATACGACCCTTCGTGCGACCTATGGCGAGATCAACCTGAGCGCGGGGTTCAACCCCGATCCTTATCGGGTGGACATGTACTCGGGCGGAGATATCGACGCCACGACCGTCGCCAGCGGTTGCGTCGGCATGGTGGCGCGCGCTCCCGACTTTCAGCTGAGGTATGACGCCGGCAGCCTGCCGCTGATCTTCGGCGTCACCAGCGCCAACGACACCACGCTGGTGATCAACGGGCCGAGCGGTCAGTGGTATTGCGACGACGACAGCGGCGACGGCACCAATCCGCTGATGCGGATCTCGAACCCGCAGTCGGGCATCTACGACGTGTTCGTGGGCGCCTACGGCGGCAACGGCGCGTCGGCGCAGCTATATGTCACCGAGCTGGAGAGCCAATCCAACGGCGGTGGTGGAGGCGGTGGCGGTGGTTACGTCGACGCCTCGCTGACGGCGACCTATGGGTCGTTGAACCTGTCGTCGGGCTTCACCAGCGATCCGCGGACGATCGCCATCACCTCGGGCGGCGGCATCAGCGCCGAAAGCGTCTCCTCGGGTTGTCGCGGCTACGTCGCACGGGCGCCGGACGCGGAGGTCCGCTACAGCGCCGGCAGCCTGCCGCTGATCTTCAGCGTCAACTCCAGCTCGGATACGACCCTGATGATCAACGGGCCGGACGGGCAGTGGTATTGCGACGACGATGGCGGAAACTACGGCTCCAACCCCATGGTCCGCTTCAACAATCCGATGTCGGGCACCTATGATGTCTGGGTCGGATCGTATTCGTCCGGGGGCGGAGCCTCGTCGACCCTCAACGTCAGCGAACTGACGTCGCAGTAACCTTTATGCTCGTGCGTGGCGTGCGCGTCATGGCGGCGCGCGCGGGGCGGGGTATAAGCGACCGTTGAGTTTCCCAGTCGGGGTGGGCGTTTGCGCGCGGGTATCAATGCAGTGACGGCGGCCTTGGTCGTCGGGATCGTGATCGGCCTGGCGGTGACGCCGGACGGACGCGGCTGGCTGCAGCGGCCGACGCTGTTGCTGGGAGGCAGCGCGAACGCCTCGGCGGGGTCAGAACCCGCCGCGCCTGCGCCGCTGCCGGTCGCCGCGGCCCCCCTGGCGCCGACGCTGACGCCGCTGGCCCAGCGGGCGGCGAGCGGGCGGTTGCGGATCGGAGTGTTCGGCGACTCGATGGCCGACGGCCTGTGGACCGGCCTCTATCGCGAGATGCGCGACCAGCCGGGCGTCACCGTGACCAAGTTCAGCGAAGTCTCCACGGGTCTGAGCCGCTACGACTACGTCGACATCCAGGCCAAGACGACGCGCCAGATCGCCGAGGATCCGGTCGATGTGGCGGTGATCCTGTTCGGCACCAACGACGCCCAGGGGATCAGCCTGGACGGGGTGGTTCACGACTTCGGCACGGACGGCTGGAAGGTCGCCTACGCCAAGCGAGTCGACGACCTGGTGGCGATGCTGCGGGGGCAGAACGTGGTGGTCTACTGGGTCGGCCTGCCGGCGATGAAGCGGGCGAGCTTCGACGCCAAGATGATGCTGATCAACCAGGTGGTTTCGGCCCGGATGCAGGCCCTGGGCGTGCCGTATCTGGAGACCGAGACACTGACCCAGAACGCGGAGGGCGAATACGACGCCTATCTGCCGGAGACGGGCACCGGGCGTCGGAGGCTGATGCGGGCGAATGACGGGATCCACATGTCGATGGCCGGCTATCTGCGGATCACCGAGCCGGTGGCGGCGCGCCTGAAGCGGGACGCGGGGTTGATCGCGCCTGCGCCAGCGGCGACGCCCGCCGCCGGGGCGTGATCCGGGCAGCCGCACTGATCGCCGCCCTGGCGCTGGCGGACCCGGTCGCGGCGCAGGAACGACCCTACACACCCTTGCCATCGCCGGTCAGCGCAACCTGTCCGGGGGGCCTTTGCCAGCCGGAGGGGCTGGTCGAGGTCTTTGCGGCCTTCAGGCAAGGTCGCCCGGTGCGGATCGTGCAGTTCGGAGACAGCCACACCGCAGGCGGGGACATCACCGCCTCGCTGCTGTGGCGGCTTCAGGGACGGTTCGAGGGCGTGCCGATCAGCCTTTTCCCGCACGGCGTGGTGGGGGCGACGCTGCATGGCATGGCCGAGCGCGAGCCCCTGTTCGACGACGGGGAGGCGGCGGCCGATCTGGTCATCATCGCCTATGGCACCAATGAGGGGTTCGACGAATTGCTCGACCCCCGCGCGTATGAGGCGATGCTGCGGGGACAGATCGAACGGGTGCGGCGGGCGGCCCCGGCGGCGTCGATCCTGGTCCTCGGCGCGCCCGAGGCGATGCGCGGCGACGGGGGCGGACGGTGCGCGGGCGATCTGGAGCAACGCTGGAAGGCGCCGGCCATGCTGTCGGTGGTGCGGGACGTGCAGCACCGGGTCGCGGCGTCGACGGGCGTCGCGTTCTGGGACTGGAGGGGCCGCATGGGGGGAGACTGTTCGGCCTTCGCCCTGACCCTGGGCGACGCGCCGCTGATGCGCCGCGACCACGTGCATTTCACCTATGCCGGCGGAGACTGGATCGGCGGCCTGCTGGCGGCCGATCTGATCGCGGCCTACGACCGCCGGCGGGGGGGCTGGTAGGTGCTGTTCCCGACGCTCGCCTTCGGCGTGTTCTTTCTGTTCGTCTATTTCACCGCCTGGTCGCTGGACCGCGAGAACGGGCGGCGAAAGCTGTTCCTGTTGCTGGCCAGCTGGTTCTTCTACGCCCAGTGGGACTGGCGGTTCGTCGCCCTGCTGATCGGCTCGGCGGTGCTGAACTGGGGCGTGGCGGCGGCGATCGATCGGTCGGATGCGCAAGGGCGGCGAAAGCTGCTGGCGGGCGTCGGTGTCGCGGCCAACCTGCTGATCCTGGGCTTCTTCAAATACTACGGCTTCTTCGTCGAACAGGCGGGCGATCTGCTGGCGCGGTTCGGGTGGGAGCGCGACCTGCCGCTGTTGCAGATCGTGCTGCCGGTGGGGATTTCGTTCTTCACCTTTCAGGGCATTTCGTATGTCGTGGATGTGCATCGGGGGAAGACGCCGGTGGCGAAATCGCTGCTCGACGTCATGCTGCTGATGAGCTTCTTCCCGCATCTGGTGGCCGGGCCCATCGTGCGGGCGTCGGACCTGTTGCCGCAGTTCGATCGGGTTCCGCGTATGACGCGTGAGATGGCGGCGCACGGGCTGCTGCTGATCTGCTGGGGGTTGTTCAAGAAGACGGTGATCGCCTCGGAGCTGTCGATCCGGCTGGTCGATCCGGTGTTCTTCGATCCCGGAGCCTATGGGACGCTGGACCTGATGGCGGCGGTCTATGGCTACGCGGTGCAGATCTACTGCGATTTCTCGGCCTATTCGGACATGGCGATCGGGATCGCGGCCCTGCTGGGGTATTCGTTCCCGAGGAATTTCGACCAGCCGTATCGCGCATCGTCGATGCAGGATTTCTGGCGGCGCTGGCATATCAGCCTGTCCAGCTGGCTGCGGGACTATCTCTATGTGCCGCTGGGAGGCGGCAAGAAGGGACTGATCCGATCATGCCTGAACGTCTTCATCACCATGCTGCTGGGCGGTCTGTGGCACGGGGCGGCGTGGACGTTCGTCGCCTGGGGGGCGCTGCACGGCGGGGTCCAGGTGGTGGAGCGGCTCGGTCGGTCGGTGTTGGGCGACCGCAAGGGACCGCCGGCCTGGCTGGGCGTTCTGGTGACCTTCCACATCGTTTGCCTGGGCTGGATCCTGTTCCGGGCCGAGACCTTCCCGATGGCGATGGAGGTACTGACGGGCCTCGGCCGGTTCGAGGCGGCGACACTGGTCACGCCCTTCATTCTGACGCTGATCCTCGGCGGGTTGGCGATGCATTGGCTGCCGCCCCGCGCGATCGAGGGCGTGGCGACGTGGCTGAAGCCTGCGCCGTCATTGACGCTGGGTCTGCTGATCGGGGCGGCGGTGCTGCTGGTCGAGGCCGTGCGGCCGGACGGCGTGGCCCCCTTCATCTATTTCCAGTTCTGAGGGCGGGCAGATGAACGACCGTCCCGACGATCCCGACATTCCCCTGGCCCCGTTCCCGACGACGATGCCGGCCAATCCGTTCCCGCCGCTGGAAGGGCAAGCGGCCGAGCCCTATCTGGACGATCCCGAAGAGGACGTGACCGAAGCGCGAGGCGACTGGATCGAGACAGCCGATGCGCATGACCTGCCGACCGCGCCGGAGCCGATCAATCCGCTGGTCGCGCTGGGCCGGTTCGCCTTTCCGCCGGGGGAACCGCCGGACGACCAGGGCGTGGCCGCACGGGATCGGCGCTGGACCAGCCGCGCCATCGTGGTGGCGGCGACCTTCCTGCTGATCTTCAACGCGGCGTCGATCCAGAACTGGTCGCGCCAGCAGGCGCCGGGCTGGGTCACGACGACCGTACGAAGCCTGTCGGACGTCTGGGCCGAACAGATCGCCCAGCTGGGGGCCGACCGACCCCGGCAGACGATCCGGGACGCCTATGAACAGGCCCGCGACAGCGAATGGCCGGGAACCGTCAAGCGCACACCGGATTGATCAAGCCAACCGTTCAACTTGGCGTCCGGATCGACCATGCCACGCTTCTTCTTTCGTCTCAGCAACGGCGGAACGCTGCACGACGGCGAGGGTGAAGACCTGCGGGACGACAATGCCGCCCGCGATGTCGCGATCGAGGTGCTTGCCGAGACCCTCGTCTCCAGACGGCAACACCTCAATGAAGGCGAGGCCTATGAGGTGATGGTCACTGACGCCGACGATCGCCAAGTCTATAGCATCACGGCTCAGGGTCGCCGATTCGACGGATGAGCAACGACACCGATGACACAGTCCGATAGCCCAGACGGCAACCGCCTGTGGGCGGCCATGTGCGCCGCCGACAAGGACGCGCTGCGCCCGCATATGACACTGCGCCACCTTCCGCACGGCGACATTGTCACGCGCGCCGATGAGGAGGTGAAGACGGTCTATCTGCCCGTGAGCGCAGATCTGGCCAATGTCGTTCGGTTCGAGGACGGACGCTCTGGCATGGCGACCAATGTGGGGCGCGAGGGCGTCACCGGCCTGGCGGCTTTTCTCGCCGAGGAGCCCTGCGGATGGGATGTCGAAACCCAGGTGGCCGGCGAAGCGTGGGCATTGCCCGCCGACGTACTGAGGCGACGCATCGACGACAGCCCGGACCTGCTGAAGCTCCTCCTTCGTCTGACCCATAACAACCAGGTCGAGGCGGCTCAGAACGCAGTCTGCAACGCGCTGCATACGGTGACGCCGCGACTGGCGCGCTGGCTTCTGACCCTTCAGGACCGCACGGGAGCGTCGGAGTTCCAGCTGACCCAGGACGATCTGGCCAGCACCCTGAGCGTGCGCCGTACGACGGTCAACGCGTCGTGGCAGGAGCTGCGCAAGCTGGGCGCGATCGGCTCAACGCGGGGTAAGGTCCGCATACAGGATCGCAAGCTTCTCGAGCAGGCTGCCTGCGAATGCTATCGCGCTCTGGCCGAGCGCCGCGTGTCGCTGGACTGATCCGCGATCCGTGATGTGGGCGGCGGACGATGGTGGGTGATGGAGGTTCGAACCTACAACCCGCTGAGTTGAACAGCGCAAACTGGATGCCCCGGACCGCCTATGACAAACTGTGGGACTCGCATCGCAACCCGGATGGTGCAGGGCGATCCTTTCTCGTCCAAGGAGGTCATGACGTCTGGTTTCCTTATCATCCCGCCTCGGTCATCCGCGGAAGACCATGCAACTTCTTCCCAGGCCCCAGAAATTCAACTGATCCGGAGGTCTAACAAGTGACACGGACGATCACGGCGGCGGTGCTGGACTGTTGCGGCGGCCATGCCCGGCCCTATGGGTCCAACATGCCGTTCCGCCTGGCCCAGGTGACGCTGGACGATCCGGGTCCGGGCGAGCTTCTGATCCGCATCGACGCGGCGGGCCTGTGTCACTCTGACCTGTCAGTGGTCAACGGCGACCGGCCGCGGCCGATGCCCATGGTCATCGGTCACGAGGCCAGCGGCATCGTGGAGGCGTTGGGCTCGCCGGACGACGCCGAGTTCTCCGTCGGCGACCGGGTGGTGCTGTCCTTCCTGCCGGCGTGTGGCGAATGCGTCCGCTGCCGCTCGGGCGAAGGCTATATGTGTCCCAACGGCGCGGCGGCGAACGGCGAGGGGAGGCTGTTGCGTGGGGGCTTCCGCCTGCACGAAGACGGCGTCGATGTGCACCATCATCTGGGCGCCTCGGCCTTTGCCACCCACGCGGTGGTGGATCGTCGCTCGGCGGTGAAGATCGACGCCGACATCCCGTCGGAGATCGCCGCCCTGTTCGGCTGCGCCGTGCTGACCGGGGTCGGCGCGGTGATGAACTCGGCCGCCCTGCGGCCGGGCGAGAGCCTGGTCCTGTATGGATTGGGCGGCGTCGGGCTGGCGGCGCTGCTGGGGGCGATCGCGGCGGGGGCCACTCCCATCCTGGCCATCGACCCGTCGCCGGAGAAGCGCGCCATCGCCGAGAGTTTGGGCGCGACCGCCGCCGATCCCGCCGATGCCCAGGCCGTCCTGGCCAGGCTGATCCCCGGCGGGGCTGATGTGGTCGTCGAGACGGTCGGAAAGGCCGTGGTGCTGGGCGAGGCCTATCGCTCAGCCCGACGGGGCGGGCGGATCGTCACCGTCGGCCTGCCCAATCCGGCCGAGCGGCTGGACATCCCGGCGGTGTCACTGGTGGCGGAGGGCAAGACACTGATCGGCTCCTACATGGGATCGTCGATCCCGAGCCGGGACATTCCGCGCTACATCGCGCTGTGGCGGGTCGGGCGGCTGCCGGTCGAGATGTTGCTGACCTCGGTCGGGCCGATGTCGGAGTTGAACAGCCTTCTCGACGCGCTGGCCGACGGCCGCGCCATCCGTCAGATCATCCGACCCTGGCCGGTCCAGGCGTCGTGACCCAGATCGAGATCGTCGAGGTCGGCCCGCGCGACGGGTTGCAGAACGAGTCGGTCTTGGTCTCGACCGCCGACAAGATCGGTCTGATCCAGCGGTCGATCGACGCCGGCGTTCGCCGCATCGAGGTCGCCAGCTTCGTCAATCCGCTCAAGGTCCCGCAGATGGCGGATGCGGAGGCCGTGATCGCTGGCCTGCCGGATCGACCGGACGTGACCGTCATCGGCCTGGTGCTGAACCAGCGAGGCGCTGATCGCGCCTTGGCGACCCGGATCGACGAACTGGGCGCGGTCTGCGTCGCCAGCGAGACCTTCGCCCAGCGCAATCAGGGCCAGACCCGCGACGGTTCGGTCGAGATCGCGCGCGAGATCGTGGCGATGGCCAAGGCAGGCGGACGCTCGGCCCAGATCACCATCGGCGCATCCTTCGGCTGTCCGTTTGAGAGCGAGATCGATCCCGACGTGGTCGTCGCCATGGCCGTTCGCGCCGCCGAGGCCGGGCCGCGAGAAATCGCGCTCGCCGACACCATCGGCGTCGCTGTGCCCGCTCAGGTGACGCGGCTGGTGACCCGCGTGCGCGAGGCGATCGGGCCAATCCCGGTTCGGGTCCATTTCCACAACACGCGCGGCACGGGCGTCGCCAACGTCTGGGCGGCGGTTCAGGCCGGAGCGACCGTCGTCGATGCGTCGCTCGGCGGCCTGGGCGGTTGCCCTTTCGCGCCAGGCGCCAGCGGCAATGTCGCGACCGAGGACGTGATCTACATGCTGAACCGGTCGGGAACGGAGACCGGCGTCTCGCTGGATCGGCTGGTCGCCTCCAGTGGCTGGCTCGCTGGCGTCATGGGCAAGACCCTGCCGTCCATGGTCGGCCGCGCGCCGCCCTTTCCCGCAACCCAGCAAGCACAGACATGACCGAGCCTTCCACGACCCCGACCAACGGCGCCCTGTCGGGCATCCGCGTGATCGAGATGGGCCAGCTGATCGCCGGCCCCTTCTGCGGCCAGCTGCTCGGCGACATGGGCGCCGAGGTGATCAAGGTCGAGGCCCCCGGGGCCGGCGATCCGATGCGCGTCTGGGGCCGGGGCGAGCACAAGCTGTGGTGGGAGGTGGTGTCGCGCAACAAGAAGGCCGTCTCGATCAACCTGCGCACGCCCGAGGGGCAGAACCTGTTGCGCAAGCTGGCCGCCACCGCCGACATCCTGGTCGAGAACTTCAAGCCCGGCACACTGGAGAAGTGGGGTCTGGGGCCGGACGTGCTTCATGCCCTGAACCCCCGGCTGATCATCGTGCGGGTGTCGGGCTATGGCCAGACCGGTCCCTATGCGGCCCGCGCCGGGTTCGGCTCGATCGGCGAGGCGATGGGGGGCTGGCGTCACATCGTCGGCGAGCCCGACCGGCCGCCGTCGCGCATGGGGGTGTCGATCGGCGACAGCCTGGCGGCGACCTACGGCTGCATGGGGGCGCTGGCCGCGCTGCATGCGCGTGAACGCACCGGCCGGGGCCAGGTCGTCGACAGCGCCATCTACGAGGCGGTGCTCCAGATCATGGAGAGCACGATCCCCGAGTATCAGGTCTCCGGCGAGATCCGCGAGCGGTCGGGCGCCATCCTGCCCGGCATCGCGCCGTCAAACGTCTACGCCTGCAAGGATGGCGACATCCTGATCGGGGCCAACCAGGACGGCATCTTTGCCCGGCTGTGCGAGGCCATGGGCCGCCCCGAGCTGGCCCGCGACCCGGCCTACGCCACCCACGTCGAGCGGGGCCATCGCCAGGCCGAGCTGGACGACCTGATCGACGCCTGGACGCGCACCCTGACGATGGCCGAGGTCGAGGCCCTTATGGAGACCCACAGCGTCCCCGCCGGCCCGATCTATCGCGCACCCGAAATGATGGCCGACCCGCACTTCAAGGCCCGCGACGCCTTGGTCGAGGTTGATACGCTGAGATGGGGCAAGGTCACCATGCAGAACAGCTTCCCCCGCCTGTCGGACACTCCGGGCTCGGTCCGCTCAGCCGCGCCCTCGACGGTGGGACAGGACAACGCAGCGGTGTACGGCGACCTGCTCGGGCTGAGCGCGGCGGAGATCGCCGCGCTCGAAACCGCCGGTACGATCTGAGCGGCGATCAGGCAGGCCTGACCTCGTATATGATCTTTGAGCAGTCCCGTATGACTTAAAGCGCGTGCGAAGCTCGATGCTGCGCTGTTAGCTCCGCCTGATGACAGATCTGGTTCAGTTGGGCGCCGATGTGACGGCCCCGCGAGATCGCGCGGCGCGGTCGTCGAGCCGATCTGCGCTCAGCCGCCGCTATGTCGGGGCGCCTGGTCAGCAGGTTCATCTGCTCGAGGGCGGCGTGGATCGGGATGAGCCGCCCCTCTACTGCCTGCATGCGACGGCCTATTCGGGTCTCAGCCTGGCTCCGTTGCTGCGTGCGCTCGCGCCCTCGCGGAGGGTGGCGGCGCTCGACACGCCCGGCTATGGCGCGTCCGACCCGCCGGCCGAGCGCATGGATCTGGCGGGATATGTCGATGCCGTCGAGGCGGCTTTGCGCGCCGCTGGCGAAGGCCCGGTGGATCTGTTCGGCTATCACACCGGAGCCCTGATCGCGGCGGAATTGGCGCGACGCCATCCGGACCGGGTCCGGCGGCTGGTTTTGATCGGCGTGCCGTTTTTCAGCGGCGACGAGCAGAATGCCTGGCGCCGCAGGCTGGCCCAGCCGACGTTTTTGGGGCCAGACCTGGAGCAGTTTCGGGAGCGGTGGGAGTTCTTCATCAGTGATCGGCCTCCGGAGGTCGACCTGGCGAAGGGCTTCGAGAACTTCGTCGACGAATTGCGCGCGTGGCCGAACGGGTGGTGGGCGCATGACGCTGCGTTTCGGTTCGACGTCGAGCGCTGCTTCGCCGAGATCGACCAACCCGCCTTGATCATCAATCCGCACAATCATCTGGCCGCCGCCTCGCGCCATGCGGCGGCTGCGCTTCGCGACTCCCGAATCGTAGAGATGCCGCATCTGTCCAACGGCATCTTCGATGTCGCCGCGGAGGAAATCGCGGACGTGATCGATGCGTTCCTGGGCGAGGCCGCGGCGGCGCGGGCGCAGAGCCGGGCCTGACCGACAGGGTCGCCGCGTTGATCCATTCAGCAGGTTGCCACGGTTCCATGAGACGGTATCGTGACGGTAGCGGCGGCGTCGTCATCGACGATCGAACATCGCCCTCGGGGAACGCGCTTTGGAAGTCCAGCAGCTCAAGCATCTGATCGCCGCCGTGGAATGCGGGAACCTGTTGAAGGCGGCGGACGAGTGCAACATCTCCCAGTCCGGCCTCAGCCGCAGCATCAGCGCCCTGGAAGAGCGGCTGGGCGTGCAGCTGCTGCTGAGAAAGCCCAAGGGCGTGGAGCCGACCGTGTTCGGCCTGACGGTTCTGCAGCACGCTCGCATCGTCATGAACGAGCTGTCGCGATGTTCCGACGAGATCAAGGCGATCGGCGCGGGGCGGGTCGGCGACATCACCTTCGGCGTCACCCAGAACTACAGCTACTATTTCATCCCCCAGGTCATCGCCGATCTGATCGAGGCCTATCCGGGCGTGCGGTTGACGGTGAAGACCGGCGGATATCTGGACCTGGTCAACGACTTGAAGGAGGGCTCGATCGACTTCGTGTTCGGCCTGCTGGGTCAGGTCGACGAGGACGCGGACCTGTCGATCGAGCGGATGCGCGAGCATCATTCGCGTGTCGTCGCCAGGGCGACGCATCCGCTGGCTAACCACGAGGGAGAGGTGACGCCCGTCGAACTGTCGCAGGCGCGCTGGGCGACGCTGGCCAGCGCGGGTTTCCAGCGTAGTTTCGCCGGGTATTTCTATTCGAAGGGTCTCGATTGCCCGGTGCAGGTGATCAAGACGGACTCGATGCCGCTGATCCAGCGATCGATCCTGGCGTCGGACCTACTGGCCGTCCTGCCGCCCGACGTCGCCCTGGCCGCGATCGACAGCGGGGAGGCGGTGTTCCTGGATTGCGAAGCGCCGGCCGAACAGACCGACATCGGCATCGTCACGCGCAAGTTCGGCTTCGCCACCCGGCACCGCGACGACCTGCTGACCCGCATCCGCAAGCATTTCGTCCACTGAGCGCTCTACCCGCGACGCATAGGACAACGACCAGACCACATTGGTCATGGCCCGGCTCCGACCCTAGCGTCGCTGATCGCGGAAGCCGGGGGCGAAGATGACGGACGTTTCGACAAACGCGGAAATCGGGGCGCCGACCGAAAAGCGGCTGACCCGGGGCATGATGATCGCCTGGGGCATCGGCACGCTCGGCCCGGTCACGGTGCTGACAGCGACCAACGCCCTGCTGCTGAGATATCTGACCGATGTCTACGGGCTGGCGGCGGGGCTGGCGGCGTCGCTGATCGCCGTGTCCAAGCTTTATGACATCTTCGCCGACGTCGGCATGGGGGTGATCAGCGATCGGACGAACACGCGGTGGGGCCGGCGTCGGCCCTTTCTGATCATCGGGGCGGTGCTGCTGGCGGTGTCGATCGTGGCGATCTTTTCGGCGCCGAGCTTCGCCAGCGCCGAGACGCGCACCTGGTATATGGGGGCGATCCTGGTCTTCTATGCGACCGCCTACAGCATCTTCAACATTCCCTACATGGCCATGCCGGGGGAGATGACGAAGACCTATCACGAGCGCACGGTGCTGATGAGCTGGCGTGTCTACGGCGTCGGTCTGGCCATCATGATCGCCACCTTCGTCGGGCCGCTGCTGCTGCAGTATTTCGGCGGCGGAGCGCAGGCCTATACCAATATGGCGCTGCTGTTCACGCCCGTGGTCATCGGCGCCGGCATCATCACCTTTTACGGCACGGCCAAGGCGCCGAGCACGGTGCGGGAGCGAACCCGGCATTCGCTGATCGAACAGATCCGGTCGGGCGCGTCGAACCGGCCGTTCGTGATCCTGGTGCTGGTCAAGTTCATCACCCTGATGAGCCTGGGCATCCAGTCGATCTTCCCCTTCTTCTTCCAGCGCATCATCGGCGCGCCCGATGGCGTGCTGGGGATCTATTTCCTGTGTCAGTCGTCGATGCTGCTGCTGACGCCCAGCCTGTGGCTGATGTTGAGCCGCCGGATCGGCAAGAAGAACGCCTTCCTGATCGCCCTGACCCTGAGCCTGCCGGCCTGGGCCAGCTGGTATTACGCCGGCTTTGGCGAGGCGACGTGGCTTATCTATCTGCGCGGCGTGATCATCGGCATCAGCGGGGCGGGCGTCATCCTGATGGGCCAGTCGATGCTGCCCGACACGATGGAATACGATTTCCGTCGCACGGGCCTGCGTCGCGAGGGCATCTTCGCGGCGCTCTATACGACCGTCGAGAAACTGTCGGGCGCCATCGGCGTGGCCCTGGTCGGGGCCCTGTTGGGCAGCGCGGGCTACCTGCAGTCACGCGGCGCGGGCGTTGTTCAGCCCGAGAGCGCCTTGGCGATGATCCGGTTCATCATGGCCTGGATCCCGACCATCATCACAGGGCTGGGGATCGCGGCGCTGCTGTTCTACAACCTCGACGAGGCCAAGCTGGATAAGACCGAGCGGGCCTGACGCTCACCCGGTCGCGAGGCATGACGGCCGCCCTGATGCAGGGCGGCCGTCAACGCGTTCAGAGGTCGCGCACGACCCGGAAGCCCAGCAGGAAGCTGCGATAGGCGGGCTGGACGCCGATGCGGAAGCTGGTCCGCTCGTAGTGAGGATAGTAGCCGAAGCCGCCGCCACGCAGGCTGCGCTGCGGGCATTCGGTCAGCACCCGGGCGGAGCCGTCGGCCGGGGCGCCGTCGTTGGTCTCGCCGAAACAGTCTTGGGTCCATTCGTAGACATTGCCCTGAGTGTCGTAGAGGCCAAACGCGTTGGGCTTGAAGCTGCCGACCGGCGCATACATGGCGAAACCGTCGGTGCACATGAAATGATACTGGGGGTCGTCGCGCCAGTTGAATCGCTCGGCCGCCGTCATGTCGCCGATGTTGGAATACTCGCAGGCGCGGTCGCGGTCGTCGCCCCAGAATCGTGACGTCGTGCTGCCGGCGCGCGCGGCGTATTCCCACTCGCCCTCGCCGGGCAGGCGGTAGAGGTGGCCGGTCTTGGCTGACAGCCACGCGGTGTAGGCGACCGCGTCGTCCCAGGTCACGCAGGACACCGGCTCGTCGTCGCGCGTCGTGTGATTGAGGACGGAGAAGTCCTGGCCGACGATCCCTGGCGTGTCCTCGAATGTGTAGGGCGTGGCGGAGGCGGGATTGTAGATCCAGCAGCTGGTCCCGGCGGGCCGCGCGGTCTCCTCGGCGAAGCGGCGATACTGACCGACGGTGATCTCATAGGCCCCGATGGCGAAGGGCTCGGCGATCGTCACCGTGTATTGCGGCTTGTCCCGGTTGATCCATTTGTCGCCGGTGACGCCCTCTCGCGTGGTGTCGCCTTCGGTCGAGCCCAGCAGGGCCTGGCCAGCCGGGACGACGATCAGGACCGGACAGTCGGTCTCGCAGTCGGAAAATCGTTCACCGGACGCGGGGGTCTGGGCGAAGGCGGCGCCGGCGGCCGAACAGAGCAGGGCGGTCAAAAGGTAGCGGACGATCATGAAAGTCTCCTTGTTGAGGTGGGAAGGTTTAGGGCGTGGAAGCGTCCTCTTGGGTTCGCAGGGCCGCGCGGATCGCGTCCGCTTCACCGCGATCATCGACGTTGACGACCCTCAGACCGGGATGTCGCGCGACCAGGTCCGCGTCGTAGATCGACAGGGGCGAGGTCGTGCCCGCGATCAGGCAGACGGGCACGACAAGCGCATCGATCATGGTTGGGGCGTCGTGGCCGAGCGCGGCCTGGACCAGGTCGCCGTAGGACTCGCGCCGTCGCATGACCTCAAGGGTCCAGCGATGGAGACGGGCGGCGCTGAAATCTTGCGGGGTGTTCCGTTGGGCGGCCTTCGACCGATCGTACCAGGGCCACCAGATCAGGCTGTCGCGCAGCATCAGCCAGGTCCGATACCAGTGCGCGCCGTCGGCTTCGATGGTGATCGGCGGAGTGTAGTTCCGGCTCAGTGCGGCGCGCTCTTCGGCCGACGCGGCGAGCAGGCCGGCCATGACGACCCGGGACACCTGGTGGGAATGGTCATGGGCCAGTTGGACGGCGATGGAGGCGCCGAAGCCCAGACCGAGAACTTCCCAGGACGGCGCGCTGACGTGGTCGAGCACTGCAAGGGTCGCCTCGACGAACCGGTTGAGCGCGGGGCGGTCCTCTGCGAACGGATCGGATTCGCCATGGCCCGGAAGGTCGGGGGCGACGACGAAGCGGTCGGCGGCCAGGGCCAGCATCAAGGGGTCAACCGCACTCGCCGAGCCCGGAGCGTCGTGGATCAGGAGCAGAAGGGGATGGGCAGGATTGCCGGCGTGGCGCAGATGGATCTGGCCGCCACTCGGCGCGTCGATGAACTGGCGCGAGACGGTCGAGCCAGCCTTGAGGGCGTCGCGGTCAGTCGGGGTCGGATCGGGGCTGCCGAAGCGCGTGAAACCTTCGGCGATCAGGGCGTATTTGGCGGCATGCGACGTGCCGATCTCGCGGATGGCCTGACCGGGCTTCAGCGGTCCGAAGCGCGCCATGTGCGGATACAGCATGTCGGTAGTTGTGGCGGTGAAGATGGCCGGCCGGTCCAGCTCGGCCACGGCGGCGATGGCCCGTGCGCCATAGTGGCTGGTGGCGTGATAGGCGGGCGTATAGGTGTCCGCCGCCTCGAAATACATCGAGGCCCAAAGGTGGGTGCTTTCGGGCGCGGAGAGGTCGTAGCCGTTCAGGTGGTCGGGGTGGCGATGGCTCCAAGGGAACCAGGTCGACTGGTCCCGAAAGCGGGTCCAGACCTCCGAATAGTGGCCGCCCAGGTCGCTAACGGGCAGCTTGCGGAAATAGTCGCCGAAGAAGGCAGCGCATTCCTCGTCGGTGAAGGCGGGGACGCCGTCGAGCACGACGCCGGTGACGCGCTCCGGATGGCGGACAGCCAGTTCCAGCGCGATGGCGGCGCCGCTGTGGCTGCCGAACACGGGGCAGGGCGGCATGGCCATGGCATCGAGTGTCTCGGCCATCGCGTCGGCCAGATCGGCGACGCTCATCGTTTCCAGCGGCAAAGGCTGGGACAGGCCGAAGCCCGGCGTGTCGAAGGCGAAGACGGTCCAGTCCGTCGCCAGATGCTCGATCTCAGGCTTTAAGAACCAGGCGTTGGCGGGGGAAGAATGGATCAGCACCGCCGGCGGGCCTTCGCCGGCGCGCAGATAATGGACGCGTCGTTCGCCGACCTGAATGAACCGTCGGCGGATGCGGACGGGGTCGCTCACGTCCCGGGGCCGCCAAGTCCCAGGGAGCCCCGGTTGACCAGGCGTCTGGGATCGACCGCGTCCTTGATCGCGGTGAGCAGGTTTAGCGTGGCCGGCTCCAGCGTTTCGGCCCACGGATAGCTGCGCGCGATCTGGACATGGGTGCAGCCGTGCCTGCGGAAGATGGCCTTGAAACCGTCCTTCATCCGCATGGCCATTCGCGTCGCCTCGGGCCGGTCGTCGTAGGCGGCGAGGGCGTCCAGGTCGCTGGTCTCGGTCACTCGGTCATGCAGGAAATGCTCGGGGTCTTCCCAGGACAGCAGGGGCTCGATGGTCACGGCCTGGGGGCCGACGGCGATCATGATGACCCCGCAGTCGAGACCCAGCCGGCCCATCTCGGTCTTGTTGTCGGCGAGATAGGCGTAGATGTCGGCGGCCACGGCCTGGCTGCGCGAATGGGGCATCAGGCCATGGATCGGAAGGTTGCGACGGAGCATGCGTCGCTCGGCCGTGTTGAAATCGATGAAGGGCTGGGCCCGCATGGCGCGCGGCGCGGTCGGCGAGACCTCCTTGCCTCCGGCCTTCTTGGCCATGGCGCGCAGCTGTTTGATCCGGGCCGCAGCGCCGGCGGCCGAGGCGTCGTCGGTGGTGACGTGCATCAGCCAGGTGTCGCCCTTGAACACGCCGCGACCGGCCAGGGCGATGCGGGCGGCGGCGATAAATCCGTCCAGCGGATTTGACCCCGCCTTGATCACGTTCAACAGAACGCCCACGTCTTCCTTGAAGCTGGTCGTCGCGTGCGCCGCCATCAGCCTGACGAAGAAGGGATCCCAGCAGTAGCATTCCGCAGCCAGGCCCGAGCGGCCGATGACGGACACCGCGTCCGTGGCCTGCTGGAACGAGGTGAAGGCGAAGCTGGCGTAGGCCTGGCGCGGCGGCAGCGAAATCAAGCGCAGCACCGCGCGGGTCTTGAAGCCCATCGCGCCGGTGTCGTTCAGGAAGAGGCCGGTCAGGTCCGGGCCGAACTGACGCATGAAGGGTGCGGTCCCCTCGGCGGCCCAGGATCCGGTCTTCAGGGTCGTGCCGTCGGCCAACACGACCTCGAGCGCAAGGACCGAGTCCGACACCGCGCCATACTGGGTCGAGCCGAGGAAGAAGCTGCCCTGCGACAGGGCGCCGCCGACACTGGCGCGGGCGCCCGACATGGGGCCGAAATAGGGGGTGCGGACGCCCTTTTCCTTAAGCGCCTCGTAGAGCTTCTGCCAGGTGCAGCCAGTCTCGACGACGACATACATGTCGATGGTGTTGATCTCGACCACCCGATCCATGCCGCGCATATCGACGATGACGGAGCGGGTCGTCTCGGGCGTGTAGCCGCCGGTGTAGGAGAAGCCGCCGCCGCGCGGCACGACGACCCAGCCGTGGCCGCTGGCGGTCGCCACCACGCGCGACAGACTGTCGGTGTCCGCCGGGCGGACGACGATGTCGGCGACCGCGCCGCGCGAGGCGATGTCGGTCGAGAAGAAGGTGCGTTCGGCCAGTGTCGTGATCGCCGCGTCGCCGACGATGGCGGTCAGTTCGGCGACGATGTCGTTGACGACGGGCTTGCGGGCAAGTTGCTGGGTCTGGGCCATGGTCGCGCGCTTCCTCAGGATATCCAGACGGTCCTCCAACCCCCCGGGCCCATCAAGCCGACCCGCATGTTCTTCACCGGTATGCGGTGACGGATGGCGTTACAGGAAGTCGCCGATGGCCTTGTAGAGCCGGTAGCGGGACTTCTGGAAATGGGCGAAGTCGCCGCCTTCGGGGATGATGACGAAGGCCTTGTCGTCGGTGGCCAGATCTTCGAAGAAGACGCCGCGCGGGGTGCCGCCCTGCATGTAATTAGCCTTGGCCGCCTCGACGCCATAGATCAGCAGGGTGGGGCGTGTGATCGCCGTCGGGTCAATGGCGGTGTAGGGGCTGGCGTTCTCCAGCCGGATGCCGTTTGGCGAGCGGGCCTCGGTCGAGGCGACCAGTTCGCCGATGGCGTGACGCACCGCCGCGTCGGTGAATTCCGGCTCAAGCTTCTCGTTATAGTGGGCGTAGGTGTTGGTCCACCACGGCTCAGTCGGCGCGGGCAGGACCAGGTTTCCGCCGCCGCGCGCCGGGTCGTACATGATCAGGCGATCGACCCGCTCGGCATGGGTCTCGACATAGCGGCCGGCGATGCGCCCGCCCCAGGAGAAGCCCAGCAGGTGAGGGCGGGTCCAGCCTTGGGCCGCGACCCAGTCCATGACGGCGTCCAGGTCGTCCATGGCGGCCTCGGTGGTGACGCTGAAACCGTCCTCGGGGGGCTCGGACGCGCCATAGCCCCGGATCGAGAAGGTGATCGCGCCGAAGCCGCTGCCGACGATGCCGTCCATCAGGGAGTAGTCCTGACCGCCGGGGAAAGAGAGGTCGAAGATCGCCTGGCCGGTCAGGTTCGAGCCCTGGACCATGACGACGACCTGCGTCGGCTTGGCGGACAGGCCCTTGGTGCGGACGGCGAGTTTGCCGATCGGACCGTCGATCAGCAGGTTCTGGACGTCTGTAGTCAGGGGCTGGGTCATGCGGCGGGCTCCGGCCATTTGGGAAGGACGACGTCGCCGTCGAAACACTCGGGGAAGAGGGTTTTGAGTCGCTGCCAGGCGATGGGGTTCAGCGCATGGTTCATGTCCGCCTTGACCATGGCGCCGCGCGTCAGCAGCGTGCCCTTGCGGTCGCCGAAGCCCATCCAGCTGGGCAGCTTCTGCAGCACGAAATCATAGGCGCCGGAGCTGGGCGCGTTGTCGCTGTCCAGATCGGCGCGGGACGACAGGATGGACAGGGTGGTGACCGCCGCGCTGGCGTCGGGATGGTCCGGGCCGACCATGGTGCCGTCGGGCAGGGGGAAGCCGCGCGTCTTGCGCTCGGTCTGTGTCAGCAGGATGCGGCCGTCTTCCTCGGTAAAGACGACGTCGACGCGGTCGATGCGGGCGTGGGCCTGTTCGAGTTCTAGCTTCAGGCCGTCGCCGTCGCGCTGGATGATGAAGTGGGCCGGGCCTTCCTCGAACTTCTGCGGCGAGGTGCGGACGGCGCCGGTGATCGGGTTGACCCAGCTTTTCGAGATCTCGCCGGTCGCGATGTCGCGCATATAGCCGATCTCCCACCAGTCCATGCGGAAGGCGTCGGGCGACACGGTGGTGGTCTTGTACACCATCAGCGTCTCGGCCTGGATGGCCGGGGTGACGGGAAAGCCCTCGATCTCGACGAAGGCCGTGCCGAAATACCAGTAGGCGGCGACGCCATCCTGGGCCGTCCCGAACATGGTGCGATAGGCGGCGAGCGGGTCGAAACCGGCGCCGGGCGATCGCAATGGCGTCGTCATGTCGTCGCTCCGTGGGATGTGAGTGACCAGCCGTATCGGCCCGCTGATCGTGCGAGAACGGGCATTTGGTCATAAGCCCATGCGGGCAGCGCACCGGTTTGGGCACCCATCAGATCGGCGCCGTAACGGGATCGTAGGCGGTCAGCGACGGGTCACTGGAGGGCGCCGACTTGCCGTCATAGGTGTCCGGGTCGCGCGCCTGGGTCAGCAGGCCCTGTTCGACCGACTTGTGGTGCACCAGGGTCGTGCGCGGAAGGCGGGCGGCCTCGTAGCGGGCGAAGGCGGAAGCGACGTTGGGCTCGGCGGCGAAGGATCGGGCCAAGATCATCCCGTCCTCGATCGCCATCGCAGCGCCCATGCCGAGGAAGGGCAGCATGGCGTGGGCCGCGTCGCCCAGCAGGGTCACCCGTCCTTGCGTCCAGCCGGGCAGGGGGGCGCGGTCGAAGATGCCCCATTTGATGGCGTGCTCCGCCTGACCGATCAGGCCCGTGACGTCCGGGTGCCAGCCCTCGAAGGCGTCCAGGATTTCCTCGCGGCTGGCGGGGGTGGACCAGCCTTCGCCGGTCCAGGTCTCGGTCCGGACAATGCCGACGCCGTTGACGATCCGGCCGCCGCGCAAGGTGTAGCGGTTGAAGGTCAGGCCGGGGCCGAGGAAGACCGCGCCGCGTCCGAAACCCATGTAGGGCTTGGCGATCTCCGTCGGGACGAGGAAACGATAGGCGATCTGGCCTGTGAAACGCGGCTCGCCGTCACCCCACAGCAGGGCGCGGACGACCGACTTGACTCCGTCGGCCCCGATCAGGGCGTCGCCACGCGCGGTCGAGCCGTCGGCGAAGCGAGAGGTGACGCCGGTTTCATCCTGATCGAAGCCGGTCAAGCGGTGCCCGGTGATGACGGGCGGTCCCCGCTCGGCGAAGGCCTCGACAAGGACGGAATGCAGGTCGGCGCGGTGGATCTGACGGGCGACGTCGTCGACGCCGTCGTCCGATCCGCCGTCGCCGTGATCGTGGGCGCCGTTCAGCAGGCGACCGGTCCTGTAGTGCAGAAAGGGAAAGGCCGAGCTGCGGCAGGCGGACCTGGCGACACAGTCCTGAATGCCCAGGGCCCGGAACACATGCTGGGCGCCGCGGCTGAGGGTCAGGCCGGCGCCGACCTCGCCCAGACTGGGTGCGGCCTCATGCACCTCGACGTCGTGGCCGGCGTCGCGCAGCGCCAGCGCTGCGACCATGCCGCCCAGACCCGCCCCGATGATCAGGATGCGCATCAGATCTTGGGCCCCAGGGCGATGCTGACGGCCTTGGTCTTCAGATAGGCGTCCAGCCCCTCGCGGCCGAGCTCGCGGCCCCAGCCGGACTCGCGGTTGCCGCCGAACGGTGTCTCCGGGCTCATCGCCGCGTGGATGTTGACGCCGACCTGACCGGAATCGATCTGTTTGGCGAGGCGCAGGGCGGTCGTGATGTTCGACGTCCAGACCGAGCCGGACAGGCCGTAGCGGGTGCCGTTGATGGCGGCGATCAGCGCCTGCTCGTCGTCGAACTCGATCAGGCTGAGGACGGGGCCGAACACCTCTTCCTGCTCGATCCGCATGCCGGCGGTGACGCCGGTGAACAGGGCCGGGCCGATGAAATGGCCGGGGCCGTCGATGGGCGCGGTCTCCAGAGCGACTGTCGCGCCTTCGGATTTGGCGACGTCGATATAGGTCTCGATGCGGGCTTTCTGGCGGGCCGAGATGGCGGGCCCCAGGATAGTGTCGGGTTCCATGCCGTCGCCGACCTTCAGGGTCTGGGCGAAGGCGGCGACGCCCTCGGCGACCTGGTCGTGGACGTCGGCGTGGACGAACAGGCGTGAGCCGGCCATGCACTGCTGGCCGGTCGACAGGTAACAGGCCATGGCGGCGGCCGGGATTGCGACCTTCAGGTCGGCATCGGGGAAGATGACGACCGGCGACTTGCCGCCCAGCTCCAGCGAGACCTTCTTTAGGTTGCCGGTGGCGGCATGGACGATCTTGCGGCCCACCTCGGTCGAGCCGGTGAAGGCGATCTTGTCGATGTCCATGTGCGCCGCCATGGCCGCGCCGATGTCTTCACCATGGCCATGGATGATGTTGAAGGCGCCCGGCGTACCGCCCGCCTCGCCCCACAGACGGCCGAAGATCTCGCCGACCAGCGGGGCCAGTTCGGCGGTCTTCATCACCATGGTGCAGCCGGCCGCGAGGGCGGGCGCCATCTTCATGGCCATCATGCCGGGGGGCGCGTTCCAGGGCACGATGGCCCCAACGACGCCAATCGGCTGGCGCATGGTCGCGACCAGGAAGTCCTGGCCGGGGCGCGCGCCGATATTGGGCTCGAAGCTTTCGCCGCTGATCTTGGAGGCCCAGCCGGCGTAGTAGCGGAACAGCTCGGCGGCCAGGAACCGCACCACCATCCTGGACGACGTCAGCGGCGAACCGTTGTCTAGCGTCATCACCTCGCTCAGCAGATCGACGTTGGCGTCCAGCAGGTCGGCGAACCGGTTCAGGATCACGCCGCGATCCCGCCCGCCCATCTGGCCCCAGTCGCCCGACAGCGCGGCGCGGGCGGCGGCCACCGCCATGTCCAGTTGATCGAGAGATGCGGCGCGGATTTCGGCGAGGCCTTCCTCGCGGGCGGGGTTCTCGACCAGTATGGAGCGGCCTTCGCCTTGCACCCACCGGCCGTCGATCAACAGGCCGTGCGAGCCGTCGAGGAAGCGACGGGTAGCGTCCGCAGGCTGGATGGCGGAGCGGATCATCGGGCGATCAACTCGAGGATGTCGGCCTCAGAGACGACCTCGGCGTATTTGGCCTGCAGGTCGAACAGGCTGGCTTCGTGGGGGCGCGGGTCGCGGTCGCCACAGGCCTCGCGCACGACATAGGGAATGAAGCCGTTCTGCAAGGCGTCCAGCGCGGTCGCCCGCACGCAGCCCGACGTCGAGAAGCCGCCGATGATCACTGTGTCCACTCCCATCCCGTTCAGCGTCGCCGCCAGACTGGTACCGAAGAAGGCGGAGGCATACTGCTTCGTCACGATGACGTCGTCCGGGGCGGGTTCGATGCCTTCGCAGAACTCGCCCAGTGGCGAGCTGGGCAGATAGGCCTTCAACGCCGGAACCTTGCGGTAGAAAATCCCGCCGTCCAGGCCGTTGGCGCCATAGACGACGCGGGTGAAGACGACGGGCACGCTGGCCGCGCGACACGCGGCGATCAGCCGGACATTGCTGGCCAGCGCGTCCTCGACCCCCGCGTAGAGGGAGGACGTCGGTTCGACATAGGCCTTCACCACATCGACGACGAGCAGGGCAGGGGACCGGCCGAACGCCAGCCGCCCATCGAAGCCGGCCTTGGCGTAGTCGTCGTCGAGGTCCGCCATTCTCGCCTATTCCGCCGCCAGGGCGTGAACCCATTTCGGCTGTTTCGGCGCCGGCAGGCCGGTATCGTTGTTGGCGCGGAGGTCTTCGATGGAGGGTCCGTAGTTGAAGGTGGCGATCTCGGAGCCGCGTTCGGCGCGGAGCTTGGTGCGGAGTGCGTCCGTTCCCGCCGTGTCGGCCGCGCCGGACTCGTCGATGACGACGCCATAGGCGAGGGCGCCCTGGACGGTGACCAGTCCCTGGACGACCTCCTTGGCGACGAGGGCGGGGTCGCGGGCGTAGGGGTCGCCCCAGCCGCCGCCGCCCCAGGTGATGAAGTCCAGTTCGTCGCCGGCGTCGACCGGGATGTCCTCGCGCTTGTTGCCGACGATGGTCTCCGATCCGTCAGCGCGGCGCAGGATCTTCTTGGCCCGCTGGCCGGGAGCGCCGCCGTTGACGCCCCAGGGGTAGGTGAACCAGCGGTCGTCGTGGATGGCGATCAGGCCGGGCTCCAGGAAGCGGT
>JAZKHL010000023.1:0-35677 GCA_040385365.1 Pseudomonadota bacterium
CTGAACACCGCCGTGGCGACGGCCTCGTAGTCGAAATGCTGGGGGTTGTCGTTGTAGACGGTCTCATGGAAGGCCACCGCCTCCCGGATGGCGACGGGAGTCAGGTTCATCCGGTCAGTGACGTCCCCGATGGCCCAGATGTTGTCCGCGGTAGTACTGGACAGGGTATCGACCTGGATCGCGCCCTTGTCGTTCAGCTGGACGCCGGCTGTCTCCAGTCCCAACGCCTTCACGTGCGGAACGCGGCCGGTGGCGAACATGACGACGTCGGTCTCCAGCTCCATGCCGTTCTCCAGCACATTGACCAGTCCGCTGTCGGTCTTCCTGATTTCTTTGTGCTGGCAGCCGAGGATGACCTTGATGCCGCGCTTCTCGATCTCGCCGGCCAGATGCGCACGCACGTCGTCGTCGAACCCGCGCAGTATGTTGGGGCCGCGATAGATCAGGGTCGTCTCGACGCCGAGGCCCGCGAAGATGCCGGCGAACTCCACGGCGATATAACCGCCGCCCGCGATCAGGATGCGTTTGGGCAGTTCCGGCAGGTGGAAGGCTTCCTCGGAACTGATCGCATGTTCGACACCCGGAAGGTCTTCCGGCATCCAGGGCCGGCCGCCGGTGGCGATGAGGATTTTTTTCGCCGTGACGGTCTGGGTCTCGCCCCCGTCCCGGTGGGTTACGGCGACCGTGTGCGCATCGGTCAAAACCGCCCGGCCGTGCAGCAGATCGACGCCCGCCTTGCCCAGGTTGGCGGCGTAGATGCCGGACAGCCGCGCGATCTCGACATCCTTGGCCTGGATGAATTTCGGCCAGTCGAAGGAGGCCTCGACCGTCCAGCCATAGCCTTCGGCCGTTTCGAACTGGTGGGCGAAGTCCGATGCCATCACCATGAACTTCTTGGGCACGCAGCCGCGGATCACACAGGTGCCGCCGACGCGGAACTCCTCAGCGATGGCGACCCGCTTGCCGCCCAGCGCCGTCAGGCGCGCCGCCCGCACGCCGCCCGACCCGGCGCCGATGACGAACAGGTCGTAGTCGTAGTCGGCCATGCCGGACACCTCATCTGAAAACAGCGTGCGGACTGTTCGGTTTGTTCGGAATCCGCGTTCCCGGCCTGGGCGCGGACGCGGGATTTAGGCACGCAGAGCCTTGGCGGCAAGACGAAGCGGCGCCCGTCGCGGCCCTCGACAAGGAATGAAATCGCGGACGGATGTGACCGTCCGGCTCGGATCAGCGTAGACGCAACGCGCTGTGAGAGGTGACAGAAGGCCAAGATGGAACCGACAACGATCATCATGATCGCCGTGCTGATTGCGTTGGGGGCCATGCTCTATACCTCGGTGGGGCATGCGGGGGCGTCGGCCTATCTGGCGATCATGGCGTTGTTCGCGGTCGAGCCGGAGGTGATGCGGCCCACGGCCCTGGTGCTGAACGTGCTGGTCGCCAGTTTCGCGACCTGGCGGTTCGTTCGGGCCGGACAGTTCAATCTGGGTCTGCTCGTGCCATTTGTCATCGGCGCCGTGCCCTGCGCGTTTCTGGCCGGGCGGTTCCCTCTGGCGCCCGAAATCTACAAGCCGATCGTGGCGTTCGTGCTGCTGCTGGCGGGTCTGCGGCTGCTGTGGCCGCGTCCGATCAAGGCGCTGGAAAACCCCGTCGCGCCGCACCCGGCGATCCGCGTGGCGGCCGGGGCCGGGATCGGCACGTTGTCGGGCCTGACCGGAACGGGCGGCGGCATCTTCCTCAGTCCGCTGATCCTGTTGCTGGGATGGGAGACGCCCCGGAACACCTCGGGCGTGTCGGCGGCGTTCATTCTGTGCGTGTCGCTCTCGGGGCTGCTGGGCAGTCTGTCGACGGTGGGGCGATTGCCGGCGGAGCTGCCGTGGTTTGTCGTCGCGGTGGCGATCGGCGCGCTCATCGGGACGCGGATCGGCATCAGCAAGGTGCCGAACGGACGGCTGCTTCAGTTGCTGGGCGTCGTGCTGCTGATCGCATCGGCCAAGCTGGCATTGACCTGACCCTCTCCGTCATCCTCGGGCTTGTCCCGAGGATCCATGGGTCATCAGGCTCGATTCCTGCCGAAAGAGCCCTGGCTGAAGGCGCGACCACGCAGGCGGACAGATGGATCCTCGGGACGAGCCCGAGGATGACGGAGTTGAGGGATGACTAGGGCAGCAGAACCTCGACGCCGTCGTCCCGGCCGACGATCGCCTCGTCCGCGAGGTCCAGGAACAGGCCATGTTCGACCACGCCGGTGATCAGCTTCAGATCGTCGGCCAACCGCACCGGATCATGGATGGCGGCGCATTTCGCGTCATAGATGACATTGCCGCCGTCGGTGCGGACAACGCCGCGATCGGCCTGACGCAGGCGGGCGGGCATGGCGACGTCGTGGTCGATCAGCACGTCCATGATCCGGTTCGCCGTCGCCTTGTGGCCAAAGGCGACGACCTCGATCGGGAGGGGGAAGGCCCCCAGCACCGGCACGACCTTGGCCGCGTCGGCGATGACGATGCAGCGGTCCGACGCCTCCCACACCAGCTTCTCGCGCAGCAGTGCCGCGCCGCCGCCCTTGATCAGGGCGAGGCCCGGCCCGACCTCATCCGCGCCGTCTACGGTCAGGTCGATGCGGGATACATCCTCCAGCGTGGTCAGGGACAGGCCCAGTTCGCGGGCCAGGTCGGCGGTCTTCTCGGACGTCGGCACGCAGCGAAGGCCCGTCAGGTTGCGCGCCGCCAGAGCCTTGACGAACCAGGCGGCGGTGGAGCCGGTGCCGAGACCGACGATCATGCCGGCCTCGACACGCAGGGCGGCCGCCTCGCCGGAGAGGCGTTTCTGGAGGTCGCTCATTTGGCGGCCTTCTTCGCCTTGGCCTTCTCGCGGAAAGCCTTGCCGGCCCCGACCTTGTTCACCTGACGCCCACGCCCCAGCGCCAAGGCGTCGGCGGGCACGTCCTCGACGATTACCGAGCCCGATCCCACGATCGCCCCCGCCCCGATACTGACCGGCGCGACCAGCGCCGAATTCGACCCGACGAAGGCCCCCGCCCCCACCTCGGTGCGCGCCTTGTTGAAGCCGTCGTAGTTGCAGAAGATCGTGCCCGCGCCGATGTTCGCCCCCGCCCCGACCGAGCCGTCGCCCAGATAGGACAGGTGGTTGGCCTTGGCCCCGGCCTCCATACGCACGTTCTTGACCTCGACGAAGTTTCCGACCCGGACGCCTTCACCCAGGTCCGCGCCGGGGCGCAGCCGCGCGTAGGGGCCGACCTCTGCGCCCGATGCGACCGTCGCACCCTCAATGTGACTGAAACTGCGGATGCGGGCCCGTTCGGCGATCTTCGCGCCCGGCCCGAAGACCACGAACGGTTCGACCACCGTCCCTGCGCCGACCTGAGTGTCCCAGGCGAAATGGACGGTCTCCGGCGCGCTCATCGTGACCCCGGCGGCGAGAAAGGTCTCGCGCTGGACCTTCTGGAACAGGGCCTCGGCGGTGGCTAGTTCAGACTGGGCGTTGACCCCCATGACCGAGTCCTCGGTCGCCATCGTCACCCGCGTCGGGGCGCCGCGCTTCCTGGCCAGTTCGACCACGTCGGTCAGATAGTATTCGCCCTTGGCGTTTGCGTTGGTCACCTCGGCCAGCAGCGAGAACAACAGGCCGACCGGCGCGGCCATGACGCCGGAGTTGCAGGTGGTCAGGGCCAGAACCTCGTCGGAAGCCTCCTTGGCCTCGGTGATGGCGGTCAGGGTGTCGCCGTCCATGACCAGCCGCCCATAGGCCCCAGGATCGGCGGCCTCGAAGCCGATCACGGTGACGCCTTCATGAGCGTCGAACACCGCCTCGATATCGGCGGCGCGCAGCAGAGGCACATCGCCATAGGTCACCACGACCTGACCGACGAAATCGCCGAGCACCGCCTCGGCGGCGCGGACGGCGTGGCCGGTGCCCATGGGCGGGTCCTGCACCGCGATCGCATCCTCGCCCAGCCGCTTGACCACATGGGCGCGGACCTCCGGCGAGTGCGCGCCGACGACGACGACGATCCGCTCGCAGTGCAGAGCCTCAGCCGCGTCGATGGCATGATCCAGCATGGCGCGGTGGCCGACGGGGTGCAGCACCTTGGGCAGCGGCGACTTCATCCGCGTGCCCTGGCCGGCGGCGAGGATGATGGCGGCTCGGGGATGAGGTGTGGTCATGAATCGGTCCGGCGGCTAGTCACGGCGCGAGGTCTAACCCATCAGGACGGCCGACGGGAGAGAACCAATGATCGAACGCGACCTGGAGGGCTGGACCATCGCCTTCGACCTGGACGGCACCCTGGTCGAAACGCACGAGGATCTGGTCGGCACGCTGAACAGGATGCTGGTGCTGAAGGGTTTGCCGCCCGCGCCGATGGACAGCGCGCGCGAGCTGATCGGCGGCGGGGCGCGGGCCTTGCTGGCGCATGGCTTCGAACTGGCCGGGGCGCCGGTTGAGCAGGCCCACGATCCCGAGCTGTTCGACGCCTTCATCGCCGACTACATCGAGCACATCGCCGACCACTCTCGCCCCTTCGAAGGCTGCGTCGAGACCCTGGAGACGCTGACGGCGCGTGGCGCGATTCTTGTCGTCGTCACCAACAAGAAGACCGACCTGTCGGAGCTTTTGCTGAACAAGATCGACTTGGCCCGCCATTTCGCCGCCATTGTCGGACCTGATCGGGTCAGCGCACGGAAACCTTCGGGCGCCCATCTGATCGAGGCGATCAGGCTGGTCGGCGGCGATCCGGCCCGGGCCATCATGGTCGGCGACGCAGCCCCCGACATGGGCACGGCCGAGGATGCCGGTATCCCGTCGATCGGCGTCAGCTACGGCTATACTCCAGTGCCGATCGAGGACCTGAACCCCAGCGTGATCGTCGATGCCTTCGAAGACATCGAGGAAGCCATCGATATGATCGTCGTCGATCACTATGTGGCCAGAGCGCTGTCGAACGCCTGACGCGCCTTCACCGACCGGAGCCTGCTGATGAACTTCGCAACCGACACCATCCTAATTACCGGCGGCGGTTCCGGCATCGGGCGGGCTTTCGCCGAGGCCGTCCACGCCAAGGGCGCCAAGGTCATCATCGCGGGGCGTCGCCGCGACGCTTTGGCCGAGGTCGCCGCCGCCAGTCCCGGCATGGCGTTCGAAGCGCTGGACGTGGCCGACCCGGCCGCGATCTCGGCCTTCGCCGCCAAGGTGATCGCCGACCACCCGGACCTGAACGCGGTGATCTCCAACGCCGGCATCATGAAGCGAGAAAGCCTTTCGGACGCGTTCGACCTGTCGATCGTCGACGATATCGTGGCGACCAACCTGCTGGGCACGATCCATCTGGCGGCGGCCTTCATGCCGCATCTGTTGTCCAAGCCCGCCGCGACCCTCGTGACCGTTTCGTCGGGTCTGGCCTTCGTGCCGATGGCGGCGACGCCGACCTATTCGGCGACCAAGGCGGCGATCCATTCCTGGACCCAGTCGCTAAGGGCGCAACTGAAGGACACATCGGTCAAGGTGATCGAGTGGGCTCCGCCAGCCGTGGCCACCGACCTGATGCCGGGTCAGGCGCAGAACCCCAACTCCATGCCGCTCGCCGACTTCATCGCCGAGAGCGTCGCGCTGTTCGAGGCCGGTCATGACGAAATCCTGGTGGAGCGGGTCAAGATGCTGCACGGCGCCTTGGCGAACGGAACCTATGATCAGGTGTTCGCCCGGATGAACGGGATGCAATCGCGCTTTCCCTGATCCGGCAGGCGGCCGGTCGCGCGATCATTTCTAAACGGTTGGCGCAGAGTCTTTCGACACTCCGACAGTTGCGGTTTTCGGACGCGGCGCCCACACTTGGCTTCTCCCCGGAAAGTCCATCATGCTCGCTCGCTTCTTCGCTATCCCCTTGTGGCAGCGCACCGCCGCAGGGTTCGCGCTCGGCATCATCGCCGGCCTGGTCCTGCGCGAGCAGGCCGAGGTCTGGCTGCAGCCGATCGGCGACATCTATCTGAACCTGATCCGGATGGTGGTGGCGCCGTTGGTGCTGTTCACCATAGCGTCGTCGATCGCCAAGCTGGGCGAAGGCGCAGGCGCGATCCGGCTGGGGGTCCGGACCATTATGTGGTTCGCCATCACCTCGCTGCTGGCGGTGCTGGTCGGGTTCGCCTTCGGGCATTTGATCAATCCGGGGCTGGGCCTGGCCAACCTGCCTCTGGGCGAGGTCAAGGATCGGGTCATCCCGACGCCGCTGGAAGTGCTAATCGGCATCGTCCCGACCAATCCGTTCGCGGCGCTGAGCGAAGGCAAGGTGCTTCAGATCATCTTCTTCTCGGCCCTGGTCGGGGCCGCACTGGTGGCGCTGGGCGACCGGGCGGCGAACGCGCGACGGCTGGTCGACGAAGGTGCCGCGATCATCTTCCGCATCACCCGCTGGGTGATCCAACTGACGCCCATCGGCGTGTTCGGCCTGATCGGGTCGGTGGTCGGGGGTTATGGCTGGGAGGCGCTGCTGCCGCTGGGCAAGTTCATATTCGCCATCTATGCGGCCTGCCTCTTCCATATCCTGATCGTCTATTCCGGCCTGCTGAAGCTGCATGGATTGAAGGTTACGGCCTTCTTCAGGGGCGCATTCGCGGCGCAGCAGACCGCCTTCGCCACATCCTCGTCGCTCGGCACACTGCCGATCACCCTGCGCCAGACCGTCGAGCGGCTGGGCGTACCCCAGGCCTATGCCGCCTTCGCCGTGCCCCTGGGTGCTAACGTCAAGATGGATGGGTGCGGAGCCATATATCCGGCCATCGCGGCCATTTTCATCGCCCAGTATTTCTCGATCGACCTGACCTTGACCCAATACATCCTGATCGGGCTGACCGCCGTTCTGGGTTCGCTGGGCACGGCGGGTGTCCCGGGCACCTCGATCGTCATGCTGACCCTGACCCTCTCCACGGCCGGCCTGCCGCTGGAGGGCATCGGCTACATCGTCGCCATCGACCGGATCATCGACATGATGCGCACCGCCACCAACGTCACGGGCCAGATGCTGGTCCCCGTTCTCGTCGCCAAGGAAGAGCGCATCCTGAACCAAGGCATCTATGACGGCCATGTCGCCTGGCTGCCCGGCGACCCGGATGCGGACACGCCCGAGACGATGAAGGCGGCCGGCATCTGATCCACTTGCCTAGGCCGGGGGACCGGGCTATGTCCCCGCCTCCCCGTTTAGCGGGGCCCGAGATGGATGCTTAGCTCAGCGGGAGAGCACCTCGTTCACACCGAGGGGGTCGCAGGTTCAATCCCTGCAGCATCCACCATCTCCTCCTAGATCGCCTCAGGCTCCAGGATCGCCAGAGTCCGGTACAACGGCACGGTCTGGTCGATGAACCGCTCAGCCATGTCGCCGAGGGCCGACAGATTGTCCTCGCGCGTCGTCATGGTCTCGCCCTTGCGAACGGCGCGCTCGCTGGTCTGACGAAATACGTCCCAGGTTTCCGAGGCTATCGTCTCGACGGATCGGGCCCCCGCCAGCCATGCCCTGAGGAACAGCTGGGCCGAGCGGGGCGTCAGAACGCCCCCGCCGGTCACGGGCGAGGCCAGATGCTTCAGGTGCGGCCCGGTCACCGCGCGGTCGAGCACCAGGCGGTTGTAGGCCTTGCACCGTGCCTGCGCACCCGGCGCGCCCGGTTGGGCCGGGCGCAGAACGCCCATTCCGACCAGATTGACCAGCGCGGTCACGACCTCCGACCGCCTGAGACCGACCATGCCAGGCCTCGTCATCAGCTGAAGCAGCGTCTTCGGTCGAAATCCATCGTCGGCCAGGGCCAGGGCGAGAGGCCGGTAGACGGTCTCAGGCAGGGTCTGCTCCCCCTGCGCGCCGGTCAGGGTGAAGTCGATTTCGTCCAGACCGCAGACGAGGACGAAGGCCTGCGCATCGATCCGCGCCGCCTGTTCTCCCGTCGACAGGGGCGCTACGCCTCGGGTGAAGACGTCGGGCCGGAACTGCTGATTGACCAGAAAATCGCGAATGGATTCCCGCAGGATCGGATCCTTCTGGCGATCCAGCAGGGCCAGGCCCGCAGGCTTCAGCTGCACGGCGTGCACCCGATCGATCAGCCGGGCGGAGCTCATGAACTGGAGATCAGCGTCGGCGAGATCCGCCGCCACCTCCGAGAAATACGGGACGTACCAATCAGCGTTCAGATACTCGTGCCCGAGATACTGCGCGGTGGTCTTCCTCAGCGAAGCTAGATGGCTGGCGGAAGGTCGGTTCTCGGCGAAGAAGCGGCCATCGGCGGCGGCGACCTCTTCTGCGAAAGCCCGGGCGCTCTCGATCCGCGCCTCGGGGTTGTCCGTCGTCTCGGCTGCGTGACCCAGCTTCAGCAGATGGCGGACAGGGCTGCGGGAGGCCCATCCGGGTTGGCAGTTGTAGCTGAGATAGACCACGCCGCCGGGCGCCAATCGCCGCCGGATGAGATCGATGATGATCTTGCGGTTGTCCTGCGAAACCCAGCTCCAGACCCCGTGCAGGACAATGATGTCGAACACCGGCAGATCGTCCCGAGCGGCGAAGCCGGCAAAGGATTCGGTCGACAGCTGCACCCGATCGTCAAACGCCCCGGCGAGCTCACGGGCATTGGCGACATGAGCCGGGTTGATGTCGACGCCCCAGAACGCGCCGGCGCCGGCGGCGGCATGGACTGCCAGAGACACGCCCTGCCCCATGCCCAGCTCGAGATATGTCGGTTCGGCCGGAAGGTGGCAGTCAAGCCCGGCGATCAGGCCGCAAAAACGCAGATGGGCTGGGCTGATCTCGTGATAGTAGCCGGACGTGTATTCCAGCTCCGAATAGTGGCCGTCGGTCGCGCTCATGGCCCTTCATGCACCATCCGGGGCCAGGGATGCGAGCCTGGCTTGATCGAGCCGTGACCGGTCAGTGCGACCCCGCCGACGTCCCGTTCGACGCCAGCCGCAGGACCACATCGTCGACCTGCACCCCGCCCCGGTCGATGACCAGGTTCTGGTAGTTGCGCTGACCTTCCATGGTCTCGGACTCGACGCCCTGAACCTCCGCCACGAACTGGGCGCGCAGATAGGTCGCCAGCTCGCCCGCCGTCACCATGCCGTCGCCGTCGCCGTCGCCCGCGCCCGCCAGGCCCGCTCGCAGGAAGTGGGACAGGTATCCCCCCGCCTCAAACTTGTTGGCGACGGCGCTGGTCAGGTCTTCCTCGGAGCTGAACAGACCCATCACGCCCGGTCGATCCACCACGTTGCGCGCAAAGCCGCCCGAAAAGCAGCTGTCGAGCACCAGCAGAGACAGGCGCGTGTTCAGGCCGTCGAACAGCTGAGCCATGTCCTGATCGGTGATCTCACCGTCGGTCAGGACGATCGATTCCGTCCGCCCGTCCGGTTCCAAGCCACTGGGGGGCGAGGTTTCCTGACTGCCATGGCCCGAAAAGAAGAACAGGAACATGTCGTCGGGGCCGGCCTGGCGCGACACGTCCTCAAAAGCACGCCGAACGCCCGCGACCGTCGCCTCGGCATTGGTCAGGACAACGCTGGTATCGCTCAGCACACCCCCGCGCTGCAGAGTTTCGGCCAACTTCTCGGCATCTTCGTCCGTATACGGAAGGTCGTTGGCGGCGGCGCCGTATTCGGAGATCCCGACCATGACCGCGAACACCCGCGCACCGCCCTGGACCGCCGCCTGGCGCGCCGACCCCTGGCTCGGGGCCACGCTGAAGCGATAGGAGCCGGTCTCTCCCGCAGCGTAGGACGTGACCATGACCTGGTACTCGCCCTCCTCCGCCAGCACCGTATCCAGGCGACTGTTGGTGCCGTCCTCGCCGTCGTCATTGGACAACCGCTCGCCGGATGGGGTTGTCAGGATGATGTAGGCGTCGAAGGCGGAGGACGTCAGCTCGGCGGCGACACGCTGTCCCCGCGTACCCCGGAAGGAGAAGGTATCGACGAATTCGCCGGTGCCCAGGGTTTCGTCACCCGACTGCAGCGTGCCGCCGACCGTATCACCGATCTGGATGACGCCGCCCTGAACGCTTTCGCGAGCGCCGCTGTCGTCGACGTAGGACGCCTGGCTGGGTCGGTTCTGAGAGGGACGGCCGTCGGCCGTGTTCACGGTCAGCCGGTACTGGCCCGCCTCTCCGGCCTCATAGCTGGTGGCGGTGATCCGGTATTCGCCGTCGGCCGGCAAGGTCACGAACAATCGGCTGTCGAAGGCGCCGCCGCCGTCGGGGTCATCGTCGTTGAAGCCGGACAGACCGCCCGGTCCCGTGATCGCGACATAGGGATCGAAGTCAGACGACGACAGCCGCAGATCCAGCTGCTGACCCTGACGCCCGCGTAAGGTGTAGGTGTCGATGAACTCACCGCTGGCCAGCTGCCGGTCTTGGGCCCCCAGGTCTCCCGTCAGGGTCTGGCCTACGGTGATCGGCCCATCCACCGGGCGATCCGTCGGCGTATAGACCGGCTGAGCCCCGCGACCCGCCGAAGGGGCTCGCGCGCCGGATTCGACCGCGATCTGGTACGCGCCCGTCTCGTTGGAGCTGAAACTCGTGGCCGCGATGTTGACCACGCCGTCGGCGGCGGCGGTGAAGGTCAGGCGGCTGTTGCGCGATCCGCGCTGGCCTGGGTCGTCGTCGTTGTCCTCGCTGAGACCGCCAGGCCCCCGCACCATCAGATAGGGGTCGAAATTGCTCGCATCCAGACTGACGGTATAGGTCTCGCCGCGCCGGACCGATACGGACCAGTCATCGGCGAACTCGCCCGATTGCAGCCGACGATCGCCCTGCGCCAGGGCCCCCGACGCGGCGCGACCGGGTTGCAGTCCGCCGCCGCCTGAGTTGGCTTGGCCCTGATCATTTCCGATCGCCTGAGGCAGGCCGCCGCCATTGCCCAGGTTTAGACTGTAGCGACCGCTTTCGCCCGCCGCATAGCTGGTCGCCGTCAGGCGATAGACGCCGTTGGCCGGCAGCCGCACGTCAAGGCGCGCATTGGTGCCGTCGTTGCCCGCGTCGTCGTTGTCCTGTTGGAAATCGCCGGGACCGGTCATCATGAGATAGGCGTCGAAGGCTTCGGACCGCATGGTCACCGACACCGAGTCGCCGGCGCGACCCTCGACCTCGTAGGTGTCGATGAACTCGCCCGAATCGAGCTGGTCGTCTCCACGCGCCAGATCCCCCTGGACCGTCGCGCCCGGCCTCAATCGCTGTTGCGCCATGGCGGGTCCTGCGAGGATCGGACCCACGGCCAACGACAATGAAAGCGCGGTCGAAAACAGGACATTGCGCATACGACTCTTCCCCCCGGATGACGAAATCACAGTGGCCCCCGACGGCGGCGAAGTCACTAACTGGTAGAACGTCGGTCAGATTTCGACATGATCCCGCCTCGCCACCCTCATTCGGCCTTGATCGCGGGTCATTGACCGCGCCCCGCGAAATCTCGCCCGTGCCTGATTTCCGCTGCTCAGAAGACCCGCGCCGCTCGCCAATTCGGGCCCGGCGCCTTACGGAACCGCCATGCCCTTCCCCGCCAGTCATCCCGCGCTCGACCGCGCCCTGTCCGAACGCGGCTATGCCGAGCCCACGCCTGTCCAGGCCCAGGTGCTGGAGGCGTCGCTCGCCGACGACGGCGATCCTCGCGACCTGCTCGTCTCGGCCCAGACCGGATCGGGCAAGACCGTCGCCTTTGGCCTGGCCCTGGCCCCCACCCTGCTCGGCGAAGCGGAGAAATTCACCGATTTCGGCAACCCGCTGGCGCTCGTCATCGCTCCGACCCGCGAGCTGGCCCAACAGGTCGCCAGCGAGCTGACCTGGCTCTACGCCCAGACCGGCGCACGGATCGTCAGTTGCGTCGGCGGCATGGATCCCAAGGTGGAGCGTCGTGCGCTGGAACGCGGAGCCCACATCGTCGTCGGCACGCCGGGCCGTCTGCGCGATCATCTGGAACGCGGCGCGCTGGACCTGTCAGAAGCCCGCGCCGTCGTGCTGGATGAGGCCGACGAGATGCTCGACATGGGTTTCCAGGAAGACCTGACCTTCATCCTCGACGCCGCTCCGCCCGAGCGCCGGACCCTGATGTTCTCGGCGACCCTGGCCCGCGACATCGTCCAGCTGGCCAAGACCTATCAGCGCGACGCCCTGCGCATCGACACCGTGTCGGGCACCAAGTCGCACGCCGACATCGAGTACAAGGCGATCCGCTGCGCGCCGAACGAGATCGAACTCGCGGTCGTCAACGTGCTGCGATATTTCGAGGCCCCCGGCGCCCTGGTGTTCGCCAACACGCGCGAGCGGGTGAAGCATCTGACCGCGTCCCTGCGTGAACGCGGCTTCTCGGTGGTCGGCCTGTCGGGAGAGCTGACGCAAGGCGCGCGGTCCGAGGCGCTTCAGGCGCTGCGTGACGGCCACGCCCGCGTCTGCGTCGCCACCGACGTCGCCGCGCGGGGCCTCGACCTGCCCGACCTGGGCCTGGTCATCCACGCCGAGATCCCGGTCAACAAGGCCGGCCTGCTGCACCGCTCGGGCCGCACCGGGCGGGCTGGCAAGAAGGGCGTGTCGGTCCTTCTGGTCAGCTATACGCGCCGTCGCAAGGTCGAGCTGATGCTGCAGTCGGCGTCGATCACGGCCGAATGGTCGGGACCTCCGAGCGCCGAGATGATCCTGGAGAAGGATCGTGAACGGCTGCTGGCCGATCCCGCCCTGACCGCGCCGGTCGAGGACGAGGAGGCATTGGAGCTGGGCCGTCTGCTGCTGGAGCGGACGACGCCGGAACAGGTCGCGGCCTCGCTGATCCGGCTCTATCGCCAGAAGCTGCCGAGCCCCGAGGACGTCTACGACGACGACCGGATGAAGCGGCAGCAGGAGACCGGAAAGAACGACCGGGGCCAGACCGATGCGCCATTCCAAGATTTCGCCCGCGGCGGCGACATGGCCTGGTTCCGCATCAACATCGGTCGCGACAAGAACGCCGATCCGAAATGGCTGCTGCCGACCATCTGCCGCATCGGCCATGTGACCAAGCGCGACATCGGCTCGATCAAGATCTTCGACCGCGAGACCAAGTTCGAGATCACCAGGGAGGCCGAGGCCAAGTTCAAGGCCGCCGTCGCCGCCTCGACCGAGGACGGCGTCACCGTGTCAGAGGCCGTCGCGCCTGGCCCCAAGGAAAAGCCCGCGAGCCGCTGGGACAAGACGCCGGTCGGGGCCGCCCCCTCTTCCCATGAACGTCCAGAGCGCAAGCCGTGGGCCAACAAGACCGAAGGCGACCGCGCCCCGCGCGCCGACAAACCGGCCTGGAAATCTCGCGACGGCGCTGACAAGCCCGCCTGGAAACCGCGCGAGGACAAGCCGGAGAGCGACAAGAAGCCGTGGGTGAAGCGCGACGCACCGCCTGAGCGCACACCGTGGGCTGGCAAGGTCGACACCGGTGCGGCTCCGGCCAAGAAGCCCTGGGTCAAGCGCACGGCCGACGGCCCCGTCCCCGAAGGCAAAAAGCCCTGGGTCGCCAAGCCTCACGGTGCGAAGAAGCCCTGGGCGCCCCGCGCGGACGCAGCCCCTGCGGGCGAGAAGGCCTGGGCCGGAAAGCCCAAGGGCGCCGGCAAACCCTTCAAGGGCAAGAAGAAACCGAACGGGTAGCCTCGGGAAGCCCTTCCCCCGCGCTTGCGGGGGAAAGCGGTCCGTCGATCGCGCAGCGATCCAGGACCGATGGGGGGACTTTCCTGGCGACGAGCCAGCACAGCACTTCCCCCATCGTCACGCGTCTCGCTTCGCTCGACGACGTGACACTTACCCCCGTGAAGAACGGGGGAAGGGCTTTGACCTTGCCCCTCATCTGTAACCGCTTACAGTCCCTGCAAAAGAATACGACCCGGGACTGGAAACACGCATGGCCGACGTCGCCCTTAGCGGCATTCGCAAATCCTTCGGCGCGACCGAGGTTCTGAAGGGCGTCGATCTGACCATCGGCGACGGCGAGTTCGTGGTTTTCGTCGGGCCGTCCGGCTGCGGCAAGTCCACCCTGCTGCGCGTCATCGCCGGACTTGAAGACGCCGACGCGGGCGAGGTCGCCATCGGCGGCCGCGTGGTCAATGCGCTGAGCCCGTCCGACCGGGGCATCGCCATGGTGTTCCAGTCCTACGCTCTCTATCCGCATATGAGCGTGCGCCAGAACATGGCCTTCGGACTGACCCTGGCCAAGACCGACAAGGCCGAGGTCGAGCGTCGCGTCATGGCCGCGGCCGAGACCCTGAACATCACCGACTACCTCGACCGCAAGCCCAAGGCCCTGTCAGGCGGCCAGCGCCAGCGTGTCGCCATCGGCCGCGCCATCGTGCGTGAGCCCGAGGTGTTTCTGTTCGACGAGCCCCTGTCGAACCTGGACGCCGCCCTGCGCGTCCGCATGCGCTACGAGTTCGCATCGCTGCATGGGCGGCTGCAGACGACGATGATCTACGTCACCCACGACCAGGTCGAGGCGATGACTTTGGCCGACCGGATCGTGGTGCTGAACGGCGGTGTGATCGAACAGGTCGGCGCGCCGATGGAGCTCTACGAACATCCCCGCACCCGCTTCGTCGCGGAATTCATCGGCAGCCCCAAGATGAACCTGATCTCCGCCGAAGTGGTCGAAGCGTCCGCCACAGGCGCCGTGGTGCGAACGGCCGCCGGCGAAACCGTGGATATCGGCGTCGACGCCGCCACCGCCAAGGTGGGCCAAGCCATGATGCTGGGCGTCCGCCCCGAGCAGCTGACCTTGACCGGCCCCGGTGACGCGATCCAGGCCAAGGCCGCCTTCGTTGAGACCCTGGGCAACGCGACCTATGCCTACGTCGCCCACGCGGGGTCCAAGGACACACTGACGGTGCAGCTGCCGGGCGACGTTCGGCCGTCCGTCGGAGAGGCGCTGACCCTGCATATCGATCCAACGCGGGCGCATCTGTTCGATGCGGACGGCACGGCGTTCCGGCGTCTGAGTTAGAGCCCTTCCCCCGCCCTTCGCGGGGGAAAGCGGTCCGGCGGTGAGCGAAGCGAAGCCAGGACCGATGGGGGAACTTCCCGATCACGCGTGATGCGCGACACTTCCCCCATCGTCACGCGTGTCGCTTCGCTTCACGACGCGACACTTCCCCCATGAAGAATGGGGGAAGGACTGTTGCGAGCTACCGCTTCCTGAACCGCGCCGCCTCCGCGGCCATGCCGGAGCCCCAGTCGCTCTTCTCCTCGGCGGGTTCGGGGACGAAGGGGGCCTCGGGCAGCGATCCCGCCACGCCGCGCATGGCGAGCGCCAGGGGTTCGGCGAACACGGCCAGCATGCGCAACGGCTTCTTTTTGGCGTCACGGACGTCCCAGCCTTCGGCCTCGAAGGCATCGGCCTGCTCCACTGGCGACAGGCGTTCGATCCCATCCCAGTCGTCGGGGCGGACGGCGTCCTCCGCCTGCTCGGCGGTCAGGCTGAAGACGGCGACCATGACCTCGTCCACCTCGGGGAATTCGTCGCGGCGCGAGGGGTCGGCATAGCCGGGCTTCATCAGGGCCTTGGCCTCGAGGTCGGCGACGCCGGGCAGATCGATCAGGCGACGGAGAGCTTGGGTCATGGCGACCGTCTATCCCCTCACCGGCTTGCCGCAAAGTCTCAGCGCAGTTCGACGCGCCGTGCGCCCGCTGGAATGATCAGTTCGCGACCCGCCCATGCCCCCACCCGTCCGTCGATGCGAAGGCGCGCCGGCAGGGTCTCGCCCTCAGGCCATTGCAGCACGAACCCGCCCGGCGGCGTCACACCCGGCGACAGGGTCAGGGTCGTTAGTCCAGCCCGACGACGAAGCGCATAGGTCAGCGAACCGTAAGGCGTCCGCACCTCACGCACGCCGACACCCGTCGCTGAGTCGATCCAGCTCATCGGCAGGCCCGCCGCCAGCACCAGCGCATGGTCAGCGTCACGCTCATAGACGAACAGGTCCAGCGCCGAACGGATGTAGTCCGAGCTGATCCAGGCGTGGGGCATGTCGCCGATGAAGCGGGGCTCGCGCAGGTCGCGACCCACGACCTCGGCCCAGCCGTTCCACGCCTGGGGCCGGCGATCGGCGAAGAAGAAGTCCATCGCCGCCATGGCCCGAACCGGGTGACCCAGCCTCAGCATCGCCCCGACGTTGCGAAGTTCGTAGGGCGTGTAATCTTTCCAGGCCGTGCGGTTCGCTTGTCGCGCGGTGAAGTTCTCCCAGTATTTCTCGAACGTGCGGATCAGCAGCCCCTGCGGCAACTCGGCCTGCAGCCCGCCCGGCGACAGGCCGATGGTCGTGGAGGTGGCGTCGAAGTCACCCCGGTCGGCCGCGCCCGCGATCCAGTCGATCCGGTGATGGATGGCCGTGCCAGCGATCGAGGCGACGACGTCGGCCAGGAACTCCGCCCGCGCCGCCGTGAAGCGTTCGGCAGCCTCGGTTTCGCCCAACACCGTGGCGATCTCGATGGCGTCGCGATAGCCGAGCAGACCCCAGAAATTGTCCCAGTTCGAATAGGCCGGCCGGTCGGAATAGCCCTCGTGGCTGATCGATGGGGGCAACAGGCCGTAGAGGTGGCGCGTCTCCGGCGTCTGGTTCGCTGCGATCCGGGTCGAGGCGCGCAGCGTGTCCATGTATCCAATCGCAGCCTGGACCTGAGGCCAGACGGCGCGAAGCTGGGTCAGGTCGCCTGTGTATCGCCAGGTCTCGGCGGCCAGGAAAACGAACTCGCCGTGGCTGTCGTTCTCCGGCACCGGATCGGCGCCCCGGCTGTCGACGCAGCACGGCACCTTGCCGTTTTCGAAGACATAGGGCGCATACCAGCGCAGATAATCCTGGCTGAGATCGGCGTGGCCCAGCCGGTTCAGGCCCTCGGCCATCATGGCACCGTCGCGGATCCAGGAGCGGTTGTAGCTGCGGGTGCCGGGCTGGAGCGCTGGCCCCTGACGCGACATCAGCATGTGCGCCAGCGAGGTCTTCATCGTGTCCTCGATCCGCTGGCCCTGGGGCGGCGTGATCAGGTCGAACCGGTCCAGCTTCTCGTGCCAGCCGGCGGCGATGCGGGACTGGATTGTGTCGAGCGCCGCCTCGACCGAGGCGGTCGCCGGCAGGGCCGGTCGTGGTCCATCCAACGCCGAGACCCAACCGAAGCTGCGCGTCTCGCCCGGTCGGAGGGTCACCGAGTAAAGCATCGCGCCCGACATCAGGCCGGTCGCGTCGGCGGCCACGGCGCCCTCTCCCAGCGGGTCTGCGGATCGCGCCAGCAGGCTTTGCGGGTCCGAGCCCGCATCGAAGACGGCCGTGCGCACGCTGTCGGGCGCGACCAGCGGGTGGATCCTCAGGGCGTCGTCCAACACCACTTCCCCCCCGATCCATTGCATCCGTCGGATCGGCGCGGCGCCCCCCGGCACGGCCAGGAACTGCACCGGGCCGTTGACCTGCATCGGCCGCGCCGCCAGCGCGAGCGTCAGCGTCCGGGTCTGGGCCGAGGTGTTGGTCAGGTCGTAGCGGCCATACAGTGCGGCGGCGTCCGGCGTGCCCTCCGCCATCGCCGTGACCTTCAGCGTCCAGTCGTCATGGGTCCAGGTCACGGTCGGGATGGGAAGGTCGTCCTCGACCAGGGCCTGCGCGACCTGCACGTCGGCCCAGGTCACCAGCCGCCCGTTGTCCAGCACGAAGGGCTCAATCGACGGCCCGCCGCGCTTCAGCTCGATCGCGCCGTCCTCGGAGATCAGACCGCTCTCGCCGCCACCGTCGACGCCGACCAGGGTCCAGTAAGGCTGCTCGCCCCGGAACCCGCGCGGATAGAGGCCGCGTCGGCTCTGGCCAGCGATGGCCGTCAGGAAGGCCGTCTCGTTGGCTCCGAAAGCCAGGGGTTCGATTCGCAGGTCGGTCAGGCCATAGAAGGCGGCCTCGGTTCCGGTCGTGCCGAAGCCCGCACCGGATTGCCCCGACCGGATGGGCGCTTCTGGGGCGATCAGGTCCAGTCGCAACCAGCGGCCGGAGGCCTCCGGCGTCCGCAGCCAGTCGGTCCCGCCGTTCCCGGCCCCGACCGAGGCGATCTCGCGCCATTGCCGTCGATCGTTGGAGACGCTGACCCGATAGGCTGTCGCGGCATGTCCCTCCAGCCAGCGCAGCGTCAGCCCGCCGAACTCGCGCTCGTAGCCGAGGTCGAGCATCAGGCTCTGATCGCCCGCCGCCTCCGATTTCCATGCGCTGAGAGCGTCGTCATCCACAGCCAGCGATGCGACCGAGTTTCCATCCTCACTCGTCGCTTCCGTAACCGGGCGGGGCGGCACGGACGGTTCAGGCGGCAGGGTGCGGAGGGTCAGGTCGTCGATCTCGATGAAGCCGCGACCGCCCTCCCCGGCTGTGACCACGAACTCGACCCTCTCGGCCCCCCGGAAGGTGCGGTCGGGGTTCGGTCCCCAGGCCCAGGCCACCTGACGCTTCTTGATGACGAACTCGGTCCAGCCGCCGGGGAAGTCGTATCGGGTCGTCTGACGCCAATGGACGTTCTCGCCCGACGCATCGGTGAACTTGACCTCAAAGGTGTTGGTCGGCCCCTCGCCGCGCACCCAGAACCGGATCTCGTAGTTCTCGGGGGCCTCGAACGACAGGTCGCGCGCGGCGAAGGCATAGCCGGAGCGGCCGTTGAAATCGTAGGTCAGCCGCATCGCCTCGCCGCGATGTCCGGGCACGCTCGCCAGGACGGCGTCCACGTCGGTCGAGGCGTCGGCGGTCCAGGGCGTCAGGGCCTCGAACGTGTCGAGCGTCCGGCTGGACTGAGCCTGAACCGGCGCTGCGAACAGGACCGCGGCGAGAAGCGCGAGAAGCAGACGCATACTTTAGCCCTTCACGCTGCCCGCCAGCATGCCCCGGATGTAGAACCGCTGCAGGGCCAGGAACAGGATCAGCACCGGCGCGACGGTGATCACCGCCCCCGCCATCATCAGTTCGACGTCCTGCACATGCTCGCGCGACAGGGCCGCCAGCGCGACCGGCAGCGTATAGTTGGTCTGGTCGGTCAGGATGATCAGCGGCCACAGGAAGTCGTTCCAACTGCCCAGGAACACGAAGAGACCCAGCGTCACCAGGATGGGCGACAGGGTCGGCAGGACGATGCGGCGGAAGATCTGGCCCTCGGACGCGCCATCGACGCGCGCGGCCTCCAGCATCTCGTCCGGGATCGAGAAAGCATACTGACGCACCAGGAACAGGCCGAAGATCGACGCCAGCCACGGCACCAGCGCCCCGGCATAGGTGTTCACCAGCCCGACCGATTTCAGCATCAGAAACAACGGCAATGTGCCGATCTGGGCGGGGATGACCAGAGCGCCGATCAGCACCTGAAACAGGCGATCGCGCCCCTTGAAGGTCAGTTTGGCGAAGGCGTATCCGGCCGGCACCGTGAACCCCAGCGCCAGGATCGTGGCCAGGGTCGCCAGGGCGAAGCTGTTCCACATGTATCGGCCCATGCCCTGGTTCACGAACAGGTCGCGGTAGTGTTCCAGCGTCGGGCGGCTGGGCAGCAGTGGCGGCGGGAAAGCCGCGGCCTCGCCAGTGGCCATGAAGCTGACCGACAGCATCCACAGCAACGGAAACAGCACGATCAGGCCGATCGCGGCGACGCCGAGGTTGAGAAGAAGGGGTTTCAGTTTCATCCGGCCCCTCCCCAACGTCCGTCATCCTCGGGCTTGTCCCGAGGATCCATTCGTCCTCCGCAAGAACGAATGGTCGTGACGCATGTTGCGGACGCCATCCCGCCGCGCCGTTGCGTTGTCTTCAAATGGATCCTCGGGACAAGCCCGAGGATGACGGGGGTGGGGTGGGTCATGTGTGATCCCCGCCCAGCCGGCGTGACACGGCCAGCTGAACCATCGTCACCGCGAAGATGCACAGGAACAGGATGAAGGCGACGGCCGATGCGGACCCCAGGTTCCACCATTTGAAGCCCTCTTCGTACATGAAGTAGAGCACCGTCACGGTCGACTGCGCGGGCCCCCCTTGGGTCATCACATAGGGCTCGGCGAACAGCTGGAAGAAGCCGGCGACCGAGATGATCGACACCAGCAGCAGCGTCGGCGAGATGGCCGGCAGGGTCACATGTCGGAACCGGCTCCAAGGCCCGGCGCCGTCGATGCGGGCGGCCTCGTACAGGTCGTCGGGCACGGTCTGCAGCACGGCCAGAAAGATCAGCATGTTGTAGCCGAACGTCTTCCACACGATGAAAAGCAGGATGGCCGGGATCGAGGTGGTCGGGCTGCCCAGCCAATCCACGGCGGGCAGGCCGACGCTGGTCAGCACCCAGTTGATGACGCCGTATTTGGTGTGCAGCAGGTAGTTCCACAGCACGGCCGTGGCCACCAACGTCGTCACGAACGGTGCAAAGAACATCACCCGCCAGACCGGCCGCCACTTCACCGTCCGGGCGTTCAGGATGACGGCGGCGGCCAGCGATGCGCCGATGGTCAGCGGCACCCCCAGCACGCTGAACCAGACTGTGTTCTTCATCGCCTGCCAGAACAGCGGATTGGTGAGCAGCCGCTCGTAGTTCTGCAGGCCCACGAACCGCATGTTGCCGAGGTCGGCCAGGGCGTAGATGTCGAAATCGGTGACGCTGAGCATCAGCGACCCGATCACCGGGGTCGCGAAGAAGACCACGATGGCGATCAGCGCGGGAGCGACGAAACCCCAGGCGGCTCTCTCACGCGCGGCGATCATGCCGCCCGCCCCTGTTCGATCATCCAGCGGCGCTTCTCCAGCAAACGATCGGCGCGGCGGTTGATCTCGGCGCCGGCCTCCTGGACCGTGAACTCGCCGCGCACCATGCGCTCGGCGACGATCTGCATCTCCGTCACGATCCGCTCCCACTCGGGCACCTTGGGCACGGCCTTGGCGCGGGCGAGCTGGCCGTTGAAGGCGGCGACATAGGGGTCGGAGGCGACCTTGGGCGCGGCCCAGGCGGAGCGGCGCGCGGGCAGGTCGCCCGAGATGACGTTGAACTCGGCCTGCACCACAGGATCGGACAGGTAGCGCACCAGTTTCCAGGCCGCTTCCTGATGCGGCGAAGACCGGAACACCGCCAGAGACGATCCGCCGGGCGCGGAGGCCCCGGGGCCGGTCGGCCCTGGCACGCCCACCGTAGTCCAGTGCGGCTGGATCGCGGCCGGCAGCCGGGTCTTCATGTCCCCGATGGTCCAGGGACCGGAGAAGTAGAAGCTGAAATAGCCCTTGGCGAACTCGTTCCAGACATTGGAAATCTGCGTCGAGGAGGCCAATGGGGCCAGCCCCTCGTCGAACAGGCTCTTGTAGAAGCCGAGCGCCGCCTGGAACGAGGCGCTGGAGAAGTTTCCTCGCGTATCCTGGTCCCGGAGGAGGGCCTCATCGCCTTGAAGTCCGAAGGTCAGAAGCTGCTCGAACTCATTGACCGGCAACAGGATCGCATAGTTGCCATCGCCTGCGACTCGCTTGACCGCGTGCATGGCCCGCTTCCACTCGACCCAGTCGGTCGGCATGGCGGCGAAACCCGCACGGTTCAGCAAATCGGTGCGGATGAACAGCAGGCGAGTATCGACATACCAGGGCGTGGTCATGGCCCGGCCGGCGATCTCGTTGGTCTCCAGCACCGCCGGGAACTGGTCGGTCAGCAGGTCGGCGGCGGCGGTCGGCGTGGGCGACAGGGCGCCGATCGCGGCCAATTCCGCCACCCAGGTGTTGCCGATCTGGCTGACGTCGGGCAGCGACGCGCCGGCGTATGCGGTCAGAAGCTTCTGGTGCGCGGCGGTCCAGGGCTGGGGCTGGACGATCACCTTTATGCCCGGATTCGCCGCCTCGAAGGCCGGGAGCAGGGCGGGAACGTTCGTCCCCTCGTTGCCCATGGCCCAGAAGGTCAGCCGGGTGACCCCGTCGTTCCGCCCGCATCCGGCCAGCGACGCGCCCGCGCCGGCCATCAACCCCAGCGCGGCGCGGCGATCGATCATGCGTCCAGCCATCCGCCGGTAAAGCCGGCCCGTTGCAGCCCGCGCCTCAGGTTCGGCTCGCCGTGCATGTGACGCCAGACCAGCTCGGATCGACCGTTCTCGATCATCACCACGATCGGACCCTGATCGATGCCGAGGTAGTCGCCGTCGACCCAGCCGATGCCGGGGATGATCCGGCCGTGCTGCAGCCGTCCTTCCCGCTCCGTCAAGGTCGGGTTGAAAGAGTCCAGGAAGCCCCACTGGGTGTAGATGCCGGTTCCGTATCGCGCCTTCATCGCCTTGAGACAGGCGGTCACCTCGACAGGCGCAAAGGCATAGCTGGCCATGGCGGCGGTCGGCGCGATCGTGCCGTCGTCGCGCTCGCCCGGTCCACGTGCGGAATAGCTGAAGAACTCCCGCTCGCGCCCGTCGATGACCTGTTTGAAGTCGCCCGGCCCGTCGCAGGCCGTCAGACCCCAGATGTCGGCCGAATAGCCATCCCAGCCGCCGGGGTTGTCGACGGCGTATTTGCGCTGAGCATGAACCGCGCGGCGGCTGTTCTCGAAATAGTCGAGCGCCTCGCCCGTCATGGCCGACTTGCCGCGCATCCACGGATCCCGGATGCCGCGGAAGTCGATGTACATGTGGCTGTACTGGTGGCCGAAGATCGGTGCGAACTGCAGGTGGAACTCGCCCCAGCGGTCGGTCCAGCTCTGTTCATAGGCATAGACCCACTCGTCCCACACGCCGGTCGAAACCGGATGCGTCGGGCTGCCGATTGCGAGCAGCAGGACCAGCATCCCCTCGTTGTAGACGTTCCAGTCGTGCGGAATGTGACCCGTCTCCGGGTGCCAGCCCATCGAGATCCGGTTCGTCCGCACGACGGCCCAGTCCCACTCGACCCGCTCGTACAGGGCCTGAGCGATCCGCCGGATTTCGACCTCGTCCGCGTTTCGCCCGTCGAAGAACCGCGCCGCGAACAGCATGCCGCCGAGCAACAGCGAGGTATCGACGGTCGACAGTTCTGTGGTCCCGAACCGGTGGCCCGTCTTCATGTCCAGGAAGTGGTAGAAGAAGCCCTTGTAGCCGCCCACGCCCGTCGCCTCCGGCCCCTGCGGCAGGTCGGCGAAGAAGCGCAGCGTGATCAGGGTCCGCTCGCGCGCCTCGGCCCGCGTCATCCAGCCGCGCTCGACCCCCACGGGCCAGCAGGTCAGGGCAAAGCCGACGGCCGCGACGGAGCAGAAGCTCTCAGCCGGCCAGCGGTCCGGCGTCAGGCCGGTCCCGCGGTCGGTGACATGGACGAACCAGTCGAAGGTGCGCCGCTGAAGCTCATCCACCTCGGGGTCCAGGGGCACGATCCGCGAACGTCGCGACGCCTGGGCCAGACTCGGCGAGGCGAAGCCCGCAACCAGACCGGCGACAGTCGTACCCATCAGAAAGCGGCGACGATCCATGCCCGTCCAATCCTACGCAAACGCCCCCGCGTCAGTAAAAAAATGGCCGCCCCCGCGTCGCAGGGACGGCCAGTCTCAGGAGCAACGGACTAAAACTTGTAGCGGGCGCCGAACTGGAACGAGCGCGGCGTCCCGACCGTCGTACCGGGGTTGCCAAAGTTTGCATTCACACCGGTTTCCGGGATGAACCCGTCATAGCCACCGAAGTTTGCGTAGTCGAAGACGTTAAAGACCTCCGCGATCAACTGCAGTTCACCCACCCCGACGTCGATGGACTTGGTTAGGCGCAGATCCAGTTGGCGATAGGCGAAGGCGTTCGGGATGAGGAACTGCTCGCCCTCCGGCTGGCCGAAGAATCCCTGACGGAAGTTTTGGAAGAAGCCCGGACCTTCGTCGATGCGGCTGTTGTCGTTCACATTGAACGGGTTGCCCGAAGTCAGGGTTAGGAAGGCCGACCCTTGCAGCCCCCATGGCAAATCGACAATGCCCGTAGCGACGATCTGATGTTCGATGTCGCCGCCGTTCGGAACGAACGGCCGGTCGGAAGTGCGGGGGAAGTCGAAGTTGAACTCATTCAATTTTTGCTTGGAGTCGGCGCCGGTGTAGCTGAACGTGACGCCCCAGCCGCTGTCGGATGTGTAGGGCTTCTCTGCGGTGACATAGAGGGCGGTGTATTCCGTCTCGCGGGTGTTGTCCGCCGCCACGATCGTTCCGAATCCGGGCACCGTAAATGCGACCAGACGACCTTGGGCGTTCAGCGCCACATTCCGATTGATCGGGAAATAGGCGATCTCGTTGTAGCCGTTCTGGCGGATCACCGAGACCGAGGTGTTCCAGTCGCCCAGCTTCTGACGCAGGCCGAGGCTGAACTGGTCCGTGTAGGGCGGCTCCAGATCGTTGGGAATGACCCGCAGTTCTCCGTTCGGTGCAAGACCCGATGCGATCAGACCATCCAGACCAGCCCGGCTGCGATAGGATTCCTGCCACAGGATCGTCGGCTGACCATTTCGCGGCAGGCCATCGCGGGAGAAGTTGAAGGTCCGGTTCACGAACTGCCTGAAGAGGCTTTCTTCGGCCGCGTTTCGGAACAGGGTGCGGTCGTAAAAGCGGCCGGCGCCGCCGAAGAAGACGGTGCGCTGATCGGCGAACAAATCGTAGGAGAAGCCTACGCGCGGGCCGAACGCACTCTTGAACGGTTCGCGGTTAGATCCGGTTGAAATGTAACGGTCGGCATCGAAGCTGCCGCCCTGAGCGGCGAGTGTCGTCTGGGCAAACCGCAAGGCCGTCGCTGCATCGGCTGGGGTGACGTAGTCCTCGTTGTTGGCGTTCGTTTCCAGGTCCCAGCGAATGCCGAGGTTCAGAGTCAGCTTGTCGTTCACCTCCCAGTCGTCCTGGATGAACAGGCCGAACTGGATGTTGTCGGCCGTCACCGTCGGTTGGCCTACCCCATACACGGCCGTGCTGGGGAAGCTGTAGTCCAGGTTCTGTGATGGGTTCAGATTGTAGGTGAAGGTCGGGTTGACGTTCTGGCCGCTGAAGACGGTGAATTCCTGAAACGAGACCTTGGCCCCCATTTTGAACAGGTGCGACCCGCCCATCTCGACGGGATCGAACGTCACGTTGTTCCGAATGGTTGTGATCGTTTCCTGCACCTCCTGCGCAGTGCCACGTCCACCGATATTGATAATTCCGGCGAACGTCTCGCCAACGAGATCGGCATTGCCGATCTCGGGCCGGAATGAGGAGTCGCGGAAATCGACGGTGAACTCGTTGAACCAGCCTGCGCCCTGGAAGTCCCACTGACCCTTGACGCTAAGTACGTCGTTGACGACGTTTTCGAACCGTTCGAACGAGTTCTGGCCACCAAAGCCGCGCTGGTCGTCCTCGGTGCGATAGCTGACCGACAGATCGAAGGTCTGGTTGTCGGACGGTCGGAACTGAAGCTTTCCGAAATAGATGTCCTGGCGGAAAGGGCTCTCGAAGCTCCCTTCATAGTTCGCCAGATTGATGCGTGCCGGCAGCGTCACCCGCTGTGCCGCGCTACCACCTGCGACGACGTCGGCGTTCCGGACCTGATCGTTAACCTCATATGCCAAGAAGAAGTTCAGCCGGTCCTCGATGATCGGCCCACCTAGGGACGCACCATACTGGAGACGCTGCAAATCCGGCTTGGGCTGGTTGCGAAGACGCTGGAAGTAATTGCGGCGGGTCAGGCTTTCGTCCTGGTAGAAGCCGAAGACCTCGCCCGTGAACTCGTTGCCGCCCGAGCGGGTGATCGCGGTGATAATGGCCGATCCAGCCTGCTCGTACTCCGCCTTGAAGTTCGATGTGGCGACGCGAAACTCTTGAACGGCCAGCTGGCTAAAAGGGTTACCCCGGCTGGCGTCCTGACCGATGATGCCGCCCTGGTTGACGTTCGACTTCAGGCTGACGCCGTCGATGAAGACGTTGACCTGGTTTGAGCCTAGCCCGCCGCCCGTATTGCCGCCGGCGGCGAAGTCACGGCGGAACTCGTCGGAGTTCAGGCGGATGCCGGGGGCAAGGGCCGCAAAGTTCAGGAAGTTGCGGTTGCTCTGCGGCAGGACTTCGATCTGCTGACGGGTCACCTGGGTGGCGACTTCTGAGGTGCGGACTTCAACGGCAGTGCGCGATCCCGTGACCACAATGTCATCGACGGTTGTCGCACCCGCGATTGAGCCCGTAGCTCCGGCAATCTCGAGCGGGATGTAGGCCTGTTGGCCGACTTGCAGTGTGATGATCTGCGTCGATGATTGACCATCGGTCGAGGTCACTGTGATCTCGTATGTGCCTGGCCGCAGGTTCGGCAAAGCGTAGCCGCCATCTGCGGTCGCAGTCGCGCGAGAGGTGAACCCAGTGCTGGTGTCGCGGGCGACGATCTGAGCCCCGCTCTCTGCAGCCCCGTTTTCGGTCACCACACCACGCAGAGTTGCCGTCGATGTCTGCGCCGAAGCGTTGCCCGCCACCATCATGGAGGCGACGGCGAGGGCCGAGGCGGCGCAGAGGGCGCGGTTACGCAAGGTCTTCCGGGTCATGAGGTCTCTCCGATTGTTGCGATACTGGGAGCGGGCCGATACGCGGCGTCGCTGACACTGGATTGGGCGCCGCCGGTGGACTGGCGGACGACGAGGTGAGGGCGGACGATCTCGCAGGCCTCGTCGGGCGCGGCTTCGGCGGGGGCGGCGATCAGGCCGACCAGACGCTCCATGGCGCGGCGGCCGGTCTCTGCGATGTCGATGCGAAGGGTGGTCAGGGCGGGCCGGACGAGCGCGGCGATCGGCACGTCGTCGAAGCCGACGACGGCGACGTCCTCGGGACAGCGGACCCCGGCGTCCTGCATCGCCAGCAGGGCGCCGATCGCCATCATGTCGTTGCCGGCGAACACGGCCTGGGGCCGAACCCCTTCGTGCAGCAGGGTCAAGGCGGCCGCATGGCCGGACCCCTGAGTGAAGTCGCCGGCCACGACCTGGGGCGTCTGACCCGCCGCGACCATCGCCTGGACGTAGCCCTGCTGACGCTCGCGCGCCTCAAGGTTTCCGGTGGGGCCGCCGATGTGCACGATGCGACGGTGGCCCAGGCTCAGCAGATGCTCGACCGCCGCGACGCCGCCACCGACGTTGTCGACGACCATGGACGGGCGACCCGCGTCGTTGGCTCCGCCGTTCATCAGCAGAACCGGCAGGCGTCCCGCGAGATTGGCCGCCAGGTTGGCGGAATCCAGGTGGGGCGACAGGACGATCAGTCCATCGACGCGCCCGCGCATCGAGCGGATCGCCGCCGCAGCCTCCGACGCGTCATCGTGCGAACTGGACACGATCAGGTGCAGGCCGCTGGCGCGCGCGGCCAGGTCCATGCCCCGGATCAACTCCGAGAAGAACTCGCCGAACAGGTCCGGCAGGATGACGCCGACCGTGTCCGTGCGGCTGGTCGACAGGCTACGTGCCCCCGAGTGCGGGACGTAGGACAGGGCCTCGACAGCCTCCATCACCTTCAGCCGCGTCGGCTCGGTCACCGCTCCGGCGCCCGTCAGGACGCGAGAGACCGAAGCCACCGAGACCTGTGCCCGCTCGGCCACGTCACGGATCGTCGCCGCCTTCACGACGGGTCTCCGGTCGGCGCAGAGCCGATAGCGCGGGGGTGGCGGATGGTGTGCACGCGGTGTCCTGAACGTCCCAAGCCGTGCCGGCCCTCTTTATCGAAGGTCCGTCGACAAATATCTGTAATCGGTTACATGACACACTGGCAATGCGCCCCGCAAGTGCCGTAGTTTGGCCACAGGACGAAAAAGTGCGGCCGTGACCCCTCTGCCGATCCCTCCGACGACCCCGCCAAAGCGCAGATGCTGCGTTCGACCCGACCTCTGACGAAAGCGCGATTATGACCGCCAACTATCAGTTTCCCGACGGTTTTCTCTGGGGCGCTGCGACAGCCGCCTACCAGATCGAGGGCTCGTCCACGGCCGACGGCGCGGGCGAATCCATCTGGGATCGGTTCAGTCACACGCCTGGAAATATGGCTGACGGCGACACCGGCGACGTCGCCTGCGACCACTACAACCGATGGCGCGAGGACGTCGCGATCATGAAACGGCTGGGCCTGACCGCCTATCGATTCTCCGTCAGCTGGAGCCGGGTCATGCCGGACGGGACCGGGCGGCTGAACGAGGCGGGTCTGAAGTTCTACGACGATCTGATCGACGCCCTGATCGAGGCGGGGATCGAGCCGCTGTGCACCCTGTACCACTGGGACCTGCCCGCAGCGTTGGACGACCGGGGCGGCTGGCTGAACCCCGAGATCGCCGATTGGTTCGCCGACTACGGCCAGGTGCTGTTCGAGCGCTTCAAGGGGCGGGTGAAGACCTGGGGCACGATCAACGAGCCTTGGGTCATCGTCGACGGCGGCTATCTGCACGGCGTGCTCGCCCCCGGCCACCGCTCGGCGTTTGAGGCGGTCATCGCTGGCCACAATGTGCTGCGGGCCCACGGCGCGGCTGTGAAACGGTTCCGCGAGGTCGGTGAAGGCCGCATCGGCATCGTCCTGAACATCGAGCCGAAATACCCGGCCAGCGACAAGCCCGAGGACGAGGCCGCCCGCCTGCGGGCCGAGACCCAGATGAACCGCTGGTTCCTGGACCCGCTGATGGGTCGCGGCTATCCGGCCGAGCTGCATGACGTTTACGGCGAGGCGATGCGCGACTTCCCGGACGAGGACTTCGACCTGATCGCGACCCCGACCGACTGGATGGGCCTGAACTGGTATACCCGCGCCGTGCCCGAGGACGCACCTGACGCCTGGCCCACGCGGTCACGCCCAGTGAAACAGATTCAGCACGCCCACACAGCGACCGGATGGGAAGTCTATCCCCCGGCCCTCACCGACACCCTGGTCTGGCTGCATGAGCAGACGGGCGGCCTGCCGCTGATGATCACCGAGAACGGCTCGGCCTGGTACGATCCGCCCCATGCGATCGACGGCCGGATCCACGATCCGATGCGGGTCGAGTATCTGAAGAACCACCTCAAGGCCGCGCACGACGCCATCAGTAAGGGCGTCAAGCTGGAGGGCTATATGGCCTGGTCGCTGCTCGACAATCTGGAATGGTCGCTGGGCTATTCGAAGCGGTTCGGCATCACCCACGTCAACTTCGCGACCCAGGAGCGGACGATCAAGGATTCCGGCCTGCTGTACGCCGAGGTGATCCGGTCGAACGGGGCCTGCCTCTAGGGGCGGGTGCGGGCGTAGAAGCCCTCGATGACGTCCAGCCGATCCGCAAACGGCACGGCGTTCGCCACCGGCCCGTCATTGGTGAACTCCAGAAGCTGGCCGCCTTCGACGGTGGGCCAGACGGGCCTGGCGCCGCCGTTCGGATCGCCCGTCTTTGCGAACGCCGTCCAGTAGTCAGCCATGGCCGTGGCCGCCCAGGCGTCCCGTTCGCCCATCGGACGCCCGACCGTGTGCAGGTTGTCGAAGACGTAAGGACGCTCCGACGCGTGGGTGGCACCGCCGCTCGGCTCCGGATTCGAATCGGGCACCACGTCGAACCGATAGTGATAGGTCGGCGCGCCCGTCGCCGCGTGCAGCCGGGTCAGATGCCGGGCCGGTTCGTTGAAGATCAGGTCGCTGACGACGTGGGCGTCATAGCCGGCCGACCCCCCATAGGCCGAGACCAGGGCGTCGTATTCGCCATCGGTCATCGCATCGTCGGTGCGGCCATAGGCGCCGGCGTCGCTGGGGCGGATCCACCAGAACTCGGCGCTATTGGTTCCCAGCATCAGGGGCACGGGGGCCTGGCGACCGCCCTGGAACGCCTCCACAACGTCCTCCGGCACGACCTTTCCATCGACGATGAGGTTGTCGGTGTAGAAGGCGGGCATCGGCGCCAGCAGGGCCTCGGCCGGCAGGGACCGCAGCGCCTCGGCCGTCGGATAGGGGCCAAGCCCTGCCGCGCGGGAAAAGGCCACGCCCAGCGACTGGGCCGACGGACGTCCGGGCCGATCCTCCGCCAGCAGAGCCGACCGCTGTCGTCCCAGACCCGACTGCACGATCGCCTTCTGGAACAATCCGCGCGCCTGGGGGGCGACCATCAGCTGGGTCACCGCAACGCCGCCGGCCGACTCGCCGAAGATCGTCACCTGGTTCGGATCACCGCCGAAGGCGGCGATGTTGTCGCGCACCCATTGCAGGGCCGCGATCTGGTCCATGACGCCGTAGTTGCCGGCCGGCTCGTCCAGGGTCCGCTCAGTCGCCAGCGACGGATGGTCGAAGAAGCCGAGCCGCCCCAGCCGGTAATTGATCGTGACCAGGACCACGCCGCGTCGCGCCAGGTTCGTCCCGTCATACAACGCCGGCGTGCCCGAGCCGTTGTTGTAGCCGCCCCCATGGATCCAAACCATGACGGGCAAGGCGGTCGCCATTGTCGCCGGTCGCCAGACGTTCAGCGTCAGACAGTCCTCATCCATGGGCAGCGGCCCTACGCCGGGGTCGCCGTTCGATGGGGCCTGGACACAGATCGATCCAACGGCGCTCGCATCTCGCACGTTGCTCCAGATTGGCGCCGGACCCGGCGGTCTCCAGCGCAGGGGACCGACGGGCGGTGCTGCAAACGGGATGTTCTTGAACGCCGTGACATCGTCCACGGTCTGACCGATCAGTCGTCCTTGGAGAGTCTGGATTTCAGGGCCGGAAGACTGCACCGGCGTGGTGGTTACAAGGGCGGCCATGATCATGCTGACAATCGACATTCCACGATCCTAGCGACGACAGCACGGCTCGCAAAGCACGCCGGGCGTCACAGCTGTGCTATGGTGGCGGAAGACAAACTGCGCTACGCAAGCGACGGTTTTTAAGCGGGAATATCCTTCCGCCTGATAGGGATTATCAAAAGCAATGGCTGAAGGTCTCGCGGGTCGCCGCATCCTGTTGGTCGAGGACGAAGCTCTGGTGGCGATGCTGCTGGAAACGATCCTGGAAGACATGGGCTGCGTGCCGGTCGGGGCGATCTCCACGGTGGCCGAGGCGCTGACTGTGGTGGCCGACGATTCCCTTCTGGACGCCGCGCTGCTGGACGTGAACGTCGCCGGCCATGAGGTGTTTCCGGTCGCCGCGGCGCTGAAGGCGAAGGGCGTGCCCTTCGTTTTCTCGACCGGCTACGGCGAGGGCGGACTACCGGACGAGTGGCGCGGTCAGGCGACGATCCAGAAACCCTTCACCGAAAGCACAATCCGCGACGCCCTGTTCAAGGCGATGGGCATCGCCGACGTCTGAGATTTTTTAGAACGGCCTGGGCCGCCCCAGGTCCTTCAGGACCGTCTTCGCAGCGTTGTGCCCCGGCGCCCCGGTCACCCCGCCGCCCGGATGCGCCCCTGATCCGCACAGATACAGGCCTGGGACCGGCATCCGGTGGTCTGCGTGGCCCAGGACCGGCCGGGCGCTGAACAGCTGATCCAGCGTCAGTCGTCCGTGAAAGATGTCGCCGCCGACCAGACCGAACCGCCGCTCCAGATCGCGCGGCCCCAGCGCCAAACGACCCAGGACCGAGGCTTTGAAGCCCGGCGCATGGGCGTCGACCGTCTCGATCATCAAGTCCGCCACCGTCTCGCGGTGTTCGTCGCCCAGCGTCGGATCGACATGCTGGCAGAACAGGCTGGCGACGTGCTGCCCGGTCGGAGCCAGACTGTCGTCCAGTGTCGAGGGGATCAGCATCTCGACGATCGGCTTGGATGACCAGCCGTTCAGCCGCGCCTCGGCGTGGGCCCTGTCCATGTAGGCCAGGCTCGGCGCGATGATGATGCCTGCAGTGTGATGGTCGCCGGGCTGGGGCAGGACGGTGAACCTCGGCAGCTCCGACAGCGCCACGTTCATGCGGAAGGTGCCCGACCCGGAGGCATACCGGCTCATCCGCTCGGTAAAGTCGGCGGGCACGATGGCCGGATCGACCAGCCGATCGAACAGCAGGCGCGGATGCAGATTCGACACCACGGCCCGCGCCCGGATCGTGTCGCCCGCCGCCGTCACCGCCCCGACCGCCCTGCCCTTTTCGCTCACCACCTCGGCGACATCGGCATCCAGCCGGATATCGACGCCCTCGCCGACGCAGGCGGCGGCCATCGCCTGGGTGATCGCGCCCATCCCGCCGATCGCATGGCCCCAGACGCCCTTGCGCCCATTCACCTCGCCAAAGACGTGGTGCAGCAGGACGTAGGCCGACCCCGGCGTATAGGGCGACGCATAGTTGCCGACGACGCTGTCGAAACCGAACAGGGCCTTGATCGGATCGCTCTCGAACCAGCCGTCCAGCCAATCGCCCGCCGACTTGGCGAACAGGTCCAGCACGTCGCGCCGTCCGGTCAGGTCCAGCCCGCCCAAGCGCTTGGCCAGCGACGCGGACTTCAGCATCTCGGGCAGGGCATCCAACCATCCACCCGACGGCAGGTTCGGCGGCGTCTCCAGCACCAGCGCCCGCAGCACCGCCGCCACCGTCTCGAGCCGCGCCTCATAGGCCGGCAGGCGCTCCGCGTCTCGCGTGGAAAAGCGCGCGACCTCGGCCTGGGTTCGCCCCTCACCGGCTGTGAAGAAGGTGCCGTCCAGCGGCAGGAAGTTGGACATCCGCCGCTCGACGACCCGCAGCCCATGCCCCGCCAGATCCATGTCGGCGATGACCCTGGGGTTCAGCAGGCTGACCGTGTAGCTAGCCGTTGAGTTGCGAAAGCCGGGATGAAACTCCTCCGTCACCGCCGCGCCGCCGACGACGCCGCGTCGCTCCAGAACGGTGACCTTCAATCCCGCCCGCGCCAGATAGAAGGCGCAGACCAGCCCGTTGTGGCCTCCGCCCAGGATGACGACATCGGTCTCGCTCAGGGCCATCAGATGCGGCCGCGCAAACTGGCCCAGACCAGCTTCAGCCGCTTCAGAGGCTCGGGGGTATCAGCTTTCAGCGTCGCATGGGCCACGGCCGGAAAAGCGGCGGCGGGCAGCGACCTGAGTTGCCGGTTCGCATGGGGTTTCAGCGCGTTCGCCTCGTCGGCGCGGCCGACCTGGGTGAGACCCCACACACGCCCAGCCTCGACCACCTTGCCGTCGTGTCCAGGACCCGCCAGCAACTGCACGGCGGCCTGCATTGGACCCAAGTAGAAGGCGTCAAGGTCGTGCGGCTCGCCGTTCACCCGGTCAATGTGCGCCTCGATCAGCGTGTCGAACGGTTCACGGTTCAGCCCATGCCGCGTCACGACATCGGTCAGCGCCTCCAGCACCGGATGGCCCTTGCGAGCGGTTCCTGTGAACACCCCGTCCATCTGCTCGCGCCACCAGGCGTAGCGCATCTCGGCCAGAAGCGGCTGGGTCACCCGTGTGGGAATGCTCAGCAGTTCGGCCTCAAACGCATAGAGCGCGATCAGGTCGGCGCGGGCCTGCGGGTCGCCCACGAAACGGCTGGATAGCCATCGATCCGGATCGGCGGCGCTGACCCGTTCGTCCAGACTGTCGGGCCCGCTTTCCGGCAAGACGTCAGCCAAACAGAGTCTGGTACATCGCCATCGAGGTCAGCATCGGCAGGCTGAGCAGCAGGTTGGTGCGGCTGGCCAGCATGGCGACGCGCGCGGCCTTGGCCTTCTTGTCATCGTCCACCACGACGATCCCCAGCGCCCGCTTCTGGTTCGGCCAGATGATGCCCCAGACGTTGAGGAACATGACGATCGCCAGCCAGACGCCGACGCCCATCAGCGTATAGCCCTGGTCGCCCTGAACCAGCTCCTTGGCGAAGCCGAAGCTCAGCACCTCGGCGGCATAGGCGTGACCGCGCAGACCCATGACGGCCAGGCCGGCGACCACGGTCAGCAGGGCCGACCAGCGGAACCAGAACAGGGCCTCGGGCGCGATATATTTCGACACCGCCGGCTTCAGCTCGGCCGGGACGCTAGGCATGACCCGGATCTGGACGAAGTTGAAATAGTACAGCAGCCCGATCCACAGGATGCCGAAGCCGACATGGCTCCAGCGCGCCACGGCCTGCCAGAAGCTGAGATCGAACCCGCCGGGCGCCACGCGGCCGAACGAGAAGATCATCACCGCCGCCAGCGCCAGGCTGAGGATCAGCGTGTTTCTGAAGTTCGAAAGCAAATTGGCCATGGTCAGCCCTCCCCAGGGAATCGCGTAAGCGCTCCCTATAGGGCGGCTACGGCCGGCTCGCCATCCCCAGCTTGACCGGCTTGGCATCCTCGGCGATCTCGCCGCGCTTCACGCCCCACAGCAGGATGATCGGCGCACCGACGTAGATCGACGAATACGTCCCGACGATGATCCCGAACATCAGGGCGATCGAGAAGCCAAACAGCGCCTCGCCCCCGAAGAGGGCCAGGGCGGCTAGCACCATGACCGCCGTGATGCCCGTGATGACGGTCCGCGACAGGGTCTCGTTCAGCGACAGGTCGATGACCTCGCCCAGAGGCATGGTCTTGTACTTGCGCAGGTTCTCGCGAAGGCGGTCGAACACCACGACCGTATCGTTCATCGAATAGCCGATCACGGTCAGGATGGCGGCGACCATGTTCAGGCTGAACTCCAGCTTGAACAGCACGATCAACCCGAACGTCAGGATCACGTCGTGCAGCAGGCCGGCGACGGCGCCGAAGCCGAACTGAGGTTCAAACCGGAACCAGATATAGGCGAACATCAGCACGATGGCCGATCCCAGGGCCAGCAGGCCCGAGGTGAACAGCTCGCCGGACACCTTGGAGCCCACGACGCTGACGCCGGAATAGGTTACGGCGCCGACCGAGCCGGTGATGGCGCTTTCGACCTGATCGACGACCTGGGACTGGTCGCGACCTGACGGAATCTGAAAGCGAAGCACGGCGGTCGAGCCGTCCTCGACGTTCGTGTCACGCCGCGCGATGCCCTGCACCCCGACATCGCCGAGCTCCAGGTTGCTGACCGAACTGCGGACCGCTTCCAGGTCGATCGTCTGGCCGGCCGGCTTGGACACTTCCATCGAGGCGCCGCCCCGGAAGTCGATGCCCATGTTCAGGCCAGGATAGAAGCAGGCGATCAGAGACGCCGTGCACAGCACGACCGACAGCACCGCCGCATAGCGCGCGTATTTGACGAAGTGGAAGTTCGTCTTTTGCGGCAGAATCTTGATGAGGGGCCACCAGGTCATCGGGCGCTCTCCGCGATCGGCAGTGTCTTGGGTTTGGCGGTCTTCAGCCAGTAGGCGAGGAACACCTGGGCGACCAGGACCGACGAGAAGACCGAGGTGAACACCCCGATCGACAAGGTCCAGGCGAAGCCCCGAACGGGCCCGGCGCCGAAGATGAACATGATCGCGGCCGCCACCAGCGTGGTGATGTTCGCGTCGATGATCGTGCCCATGGCCTTGTTGAAGCCGGCGTCCATGGACGCAATGACGGACCGTCCCGCCCGCGCTTCGTCACGCATCCGCTCGTAGATCAGCACATTGGCGTCGACGGCCACGGCGAAGGTCAGGATCAGACCCGCGATGCCCGGAAGCGTCAGCGTCGCCTGGGTCAGGGACATGGCCGCGACGATCAGGATCCCGTTCAGCACCAGCCCGATCACCGAGATGCCGCCGAACAGGAAACCGTAGGCCAGCAGCATGAACAGCACGATGATGACGAAGCCGATCAGGGTGGACAGAGCGCCGGCCTTGACCGCGTCGGCCCCCAGTTCGGCCGTCACCGTGCGGCGTTCCTCGACCGTCAGCGGGGCCGGAAGCGCCCCGCCGTTCA
>JAZKHL010000024.1:0-20391 GCA_040385365.1 Pseudomonadota bacterium
CAGGGTCTTGGGACTGTCGAACTCCTGGTCGCCGGTCAGCAGGGTGACGATCTGGACCGTCACGGTGGTCACAGTATCCAGCGGGTTGAGCGTCAGGTTCGCCGCCAGACCCGCCGCCATGGTCACGATCATGGTCTCGCCAATGGCTCGCGACATGGCCAGCAACAGGGCGCCCGCGATCCCCGGCAGAGCAGCGGGCAGCAGGACGCGCTTGACCGTCTCGGACTTGGTAGCGCCCATGGCGTAGGAGCCGTCGCGAAGAGACTGCGGCACCGCATTGATGATGTCGTCGGACAGCGACGACACGAACGGGATCAGCATGATGCCCATGACCGCGCCCGCCACCAGCGCCATCTGGTTCTGAACCAGCATCAGATACTGCCCGAGGCCGTCCAGCGGCCCACCGACCAGCATCGCGCCCAGACCGTTGAAGAACTCCCGGAACGCCGGCCCCACGGTCAGGGCGGCGAAGAAGCCGTAGACGACGGTCGGCACCCCGGCGAGGATCTCCAGCACCGGCTTGACCACACCGCGCGACAGCGGGCTGGCGTATTCCGACAGATAGATGGCCGAGAACAGGCCCACCGGCGCGGCCACGCACATGGCGATCAGCATGATCAGGAAGGTCCCGGCGAACAGCGGCACGGCCCCGAAGGCGCCCGACGACCCGACCTGATCGGCGCGGATGGCGATCTGCGGGCTCCACTGGGTCCCGAACAGGAAGTCGAACACCGGCACGGCCTGGAAGAACCGCAGACTGTCCCACAGCAGCGAGAACACGATCCCCACGGTCGTCAGGATGGCCACCGCCGAACAGGCGAACAGCAGGCCGCCGATCCACCCCTCGACGCGGTTGCGCGCCCGCATCGTCGGCCGAATCTGGCTCCAGGCGAACAGGCCGCCCATCAGCGCGCCCAGGATCGCCGCCGAGATGCTGCCCCAGGTCAGGGTCTGGGTGATCCGCGCCGATCGTGCGGCCTCCAGCGTCAGGGCCTCGCCCAGATCGCCCGGCCAGGTCTGAAACGCCTTCTCGCCCGCACCGACCAGACGCGCGTCGTTCCAGAACGCCTCCTGCCGGATAGGCTCCAGCTCGCTCACCGCAGCCGGCGCACCCGCCGTCAGCAGATTGTGCGCCAACGGCCCCGCAAATACGCCAGCCAGGATCGTCACGGCGATGGCCGGAGCCGCGACCCAGATCAGGGCGTAGTAGCCGTGTTGTTCCGGTCGCGAATGGGCCGTCGGCGCGCCCGCCGCGCGGCGCACGGCAAGCCTGCGCCCGGCCCAGTAGGCGAGCACGGCGAAGACCGCCACGACAGGAATCAGCAACCAGATCATCAGGCCCTTGGCGACCACGCGACGGAATCACCGCGCTCGGAAGCCCGGCGCGTTTCGGCGCGGAAACTGCCCTCGGATGGTCAGCGGATTAGGACGGTTCCGTGACAGTTCTGCAAAGGCGTCGGTCGAGCCCTACCCGTCTGCGCGGATCGGCCCTCGATCGCCCAGCATAGGAAGATAGACGCTGAACAGCGAACCTTCGCCGGGAAGACTTTCGACCATCATCCCGCCCCTGTGCCGGTTGACGATATGCTTGACGATGGCGAGCCCCAGCCCGGTCCCCGGCCGCTCTCCCCCGCTCTTTTGGCCCTCGACGCGGTAGAACCGCTCCGTAAGACGCGGCAGATGCTCTCTCGCCATCCCGGGCCCATAGTCTCGCACCGAGATCACGACGTAGCGCGCCCCCGCTTCGCGATCGGGCGTCAAAAGCGAGAGCCGCGTCGCCCCGGGCATGCGCGGCCCTGCGGCGGTCTCGGCATCCAGACCGCTGCGCACCGTCAGTTCGACCGTGGCGCCGACGCTGGAATATTTGATTCCGTTGTCCGTCAGGTTCTGAATCACCTGGAGGATCTCGTCGCGGTCGCCGGTGACACGGGCCGCGCCAGGCTCGGCATCGAGGGCGATTGTCACGCCTCGTTCCTGAGACAGCACGCTGAGCGCATCGACGACGTCGGAGGCGGCCCGCGCCGGATCGACCCGGCCCGACGGCGGAATGTGCTCGTTCAACTCGATCCGGCTAAGCGACAGCAGGTCCGCGACCAGGCGGCTCATCCGGTCGGCCTGGGCCGCCATGATATCCAGAAACCGATCACGCGCCTTGGGGTCGTCGCGGGCATGGCCCTTCAGCGTCTCGATGAACCCGCTCAGCGACGCGAGCGGGGTGCGCAGTTCGTGGCTGGCGTTGGCCAGGAAATCGACCCGCATCATTTCCATACGCCGCACGTCGGTTTCGTCGCGCAGCGTCAGCAGCGCCATCGCCGATCCATCGGGGGCGGGTAGCGGCCTGACCCACGCCTTCCAGTGCCGCGAGCGCGCCCCGGCGCCCGCGTAGTCCGTCGTGCGGCTGATCCCGCCGAACAGGGCCTCGTCCACGGCTTCGAGCACATTCGGATCGCGGATCGCCGACACCAGAAGCGTCCCTTCCCGTTGGATGCGCAGAAGGTCGCGCGCGGCGCGGTTGGCCAGGACGACCCGCCGTCCCGCGATATCGTCGGCCTCGCCGCCGCTCACGATCAAGACGGGGTCGTCCAACGCCTCGAACACACTGTCCAGCAGCGCGGGGTGCTGGGGGACGGACAGGCCTTCGTCCGACGCGCGTGCGGCGCCTTCACCGCCCTCCATCGAGACCGACCGCCGGCTGCCCAGCCAGGTGACCAGAGCGACGATCGCCGCACCGCCGCCCAGCCAAGGCGCCATCTCAGGCCGCGCCGCCGCCAGGATCAACATGATGATCACGGCGACGCCACCGGTCGTGCCGGCGGTCCACAATCTGGACGACGCGAGCGGGGCGACGGGCGATGGCGACGCGTCGAGGGGCATGAGGCGGGCGGCTCCCTGCGCCGGATGGTCCGCCGGCGCTATGACTGTTACCCTAGACCGCGCGTCGCGAAAGGCCCGGATTTCGCGACCCGTCATCAGGCCGGAGAGATTTCAACTTGGCCATGCACCGGTTTTTCACCTCTCCGCGTCACCTTGACGTTGAAGTGGGGGAAGACAACGCCGTTGTCCGCGATCTTGAACTGCCTAGTGGTCCAGCATGACTGGCGGCTGACGCTGCTGGCGGCGGTTGTCTGCGTGGTGGGTTTGGCCACCTGCATCACTCTGATCGGCATGGCCCGGCACAGCGATCAGCGCAGCCGCGTCGTCTATGGCGGCGCGGCCGGCATGGTCGGCGGTCTGGCGGTCTGGGCCACACATTTCCTGGCCATGCTCGGCTACCGGTCGGATGCTGCGATCCATTACGCTCCGATCGAGACACTTGCCTCCTTGGGCATCGTCATCATCGGGTTATGCTTGGGTATCGCCGTGGCGCTGAACAGCGGCTCCAGACTGACTCGAATGCTCGTCGCGTTGTTGGCCGCATCCAGCGTCGCGGCCATGCATTTCACCGGCATGTCGGCGATCCGCATCGAGGGCGGCATTGTCGTCTGGGAAACGGCGCCGGTCGCCGTGGCGATAACGCTGAGCTTGGCCAGTGCGCTTTGCACGGCCATTTGGGTCAAGCGCGACGGATGGTGGCGCATCCCAGGCAACACCGCTTTCGCCGTCCTGAGCGTCTGCATTCTGCATTTCGGCGGCATGTCCGCGCTGTCGATCGTACCCGATCCCTCTGCCATCCTGTCCGCATCCACCATCTCTCAATCCGGCTTGCTGCTCTGGGTCGTCGTCGGCGCCACGCTCGTCGTGGTCGTCGCCGCCTTCGTCACCGGCCTGGGAATCTGGGGACGCAACACCGCGCTGAGCCAGCTTCGCGAAGCCATCGACACCATGCCGGATGGCCTGGGATTCTACGATGCCGACGACCGTCTGCTGATCTGGAACGCCCGCTACGCCGAGGTGAACCCCGAGGTCGGCTCCGCAATCGCGGTCGGCGTCCGTTTCCGCGATCTTCTTCAGCTAGGCGTGGACCGCGGCCTCTATGCAGAGGCGGTCGGGCGCGAGCAGGAGTGGATCGAGGAACGTCTTGCGGCTCGCCGGTCCCTGTCCAACACCATGGAGCAGCAGATCGACGGTGGCCGCTGGCTGCGGGTTCAAGATCGCCGAACATCCCAAGGCGGCATCGTCACCGTCGTCAACGACATCACCGACCTGAAGCGCGACGCCGAGGCTTTTGCCCAGGCCCGCGACGCCGCCGAGGCCGCCAACCGCGCGAAGTCCGAGTTCTTGGCCAATATGAGCCACGAGATCCGCACGCCGCTCAACGGCGTCATCGGCCTGACTCAGGCGCTGGCCCGCACCGACCTGAAGGCCGACCAGCGCGAGATGCTGGACCTGATCCAATCTTCTGGCCACACCCTCCAGGCTTTGCTGAGCGACATCCTTGATCTCGCCCGCGTCGAATCCGGCCGTTTGGAGATCGCCGACGAGGTTTTCGACCTGGCCCGGGCCGTCAACGACGCAGCCCAGCTCTATGCCTCGCCCGCCGCCGACAAAGGCCTGCAGTTCTTCGTCGAGATCGAGCCCGAAGCCCATGTCTGGGTCCGCGGCGATGTCGTGCGCGTCAAACAGGTTCTGACCAATCTGGTCTCCAACGCGGTCAAGTTCACGACCAAGGGGTTCGTCAGCCTGACAGCCTGCGTCGGCAAGGACGCCTCCGGCGCACCCATCGTCCGCTTCACCGTCGAGGACACCGGCGTTGGCTTCGATGCGGAGGCCAAGGCCCGGCTGTTCACGCGCTTCGAACAGGCAGACGGCACGATCACCCGTCGCTTCGGCGGCACCGGCCTGGGCCTGGCGATCTGTCGCCAGCTAGCCGACATGATGGACGGTGCGCTGGACTGCGAGAGCGAACCCGACGGCGGCTCGGCTTTCATCCTGACCGTGCCCCTGATGCTCGCCGAAGCGCCGGCCGAGATCCCGACCCTGGTCGCAGCGCCGGTCGATCCCCTGGCTCAGCGTCGTCGTGTCCTGATCGCCGACGATCATCCCACCAACCGCAAGGTCGTCGAACTGATCCTGGCGCAGGCCCCCGTCGATCTGATCTCGGTCGAAGACGGCGCCCAGGCCCTCGCCGCCTGTCGCGCCCAGACCTTCGACCTGGTTTTGATGGACATGCAGATGCCGGTCATGGACGGACTGACCGCCGTGCGTGAGATCCGGCTGCACGAGGCCGCAATGGGTCTGACGCCGACGCCCATCGTCATGCTGACCGCCAACGCCCTGCCCGACCACATCGCGGCCGGTCAGGCGGCCGGCGCCGATCGTCACCTGGCCAAACCGTTCGACGCCGCCGAGTTGCTCAGCCTGGTGGCGGAACTCGGCGGCGTCTCACGGTCGATGGCGGCCTGACCCAGCCTATTCGTAGCCGTGCGCGGCTTCGTTGATCACCTGGCTCGGCATCTTCGAGAAATCGACGGCGATCGGCGCGTTGGCCGTGGCGGCCTTGGCCTGGAACGTCTTGATGACGTGCTCCAGCCGGCGACGGACTTCCTTTTCCGATTCAGAACTGGCGTCCAGGTTCAGCGGGGCTAGGCAGAAGTCGATGATGGCCTGGGGGCGGCTCAGGGGTTCCATAGTGTCTCTCCTTATTCGGCCGCGACGAATTGCGCGGTCTCGGTGGATTCCTTCATGGCGGTCGTCGAGGACTGCCCGTTGGAAATGACGGTGGCGACCTGGTCGAAGTAGCCGGTGCCGACCTCGCGCTGGTGGCGGGTGGCGGTGTAGCCAGCGGCCTCGTTGGCGAACTCGCGCTGCTGCAGCTCGGAATAGGCCGCCATGCCGCGATCGCGGTAGCCGTCGGCCAGCTCGAACATCGAGTTGTTCAGGGCGTGGAAGCCGGCCAGGGTCACGAACTGGAACTTGTAGCCCATGGCCCCCAACTCGCGCTGGAATTTGGCGATCGTGGCGTCGTCCAGCTTGGCTTTCCAGTTGAAGGACGGCGAGCAGTTGTAGGCCATCAGCTTGCCGGGATGTTCCTTCTGAACGGCCTCGGCGAACTTCTTGGCGTCCTCCAGCGAAGGATGGCTGGTCTCCCACCACAGCAGGTCGGCGATGCTGGCGTAGGACAGACCCCGCGCGATGCAGTGATCCAGGCCCGTGCCTTCCTTCAGGCGGAAGAAGCCCTCCGGCGTGCGGTTCTCGCGGTCGATGAAGGGACGGTCCCGCTCGTCGACGTCCGACGTGATCAACTGGGCGCTCTCGGCGTCGGTGCGGGCCACCGTGATGGTTGGCGTGCCCATGACATCGGCCGCCAGACGCGCCGCGACCAGGTTGCGCTCATGCGCCTGCGTCGGGATCAGCACCTTGCCGCCCAGGTGGCCGCACTTCTTCTCCGAGGCCAGCTGGTCCTCGAAATGAACGCCGGCGGCGCCCGCCTCGATGAAGGCCTTCATGATCTCGAAGCTGTTCAGCGGCCCGCCGAAGCCGGCCTCGGCGTCGGCGACGATGGGGGCGAACCAGTCGCGCTTGGCGCCGCCCTCGGCGTGCTCGATCTGGTCGGCGCGCTGCAGGGTGCGGTTGATGCGGCGGCACAGCTCCGGCGCGGCGTTGGCCGGGTACAGCGACTGGTCCGGATACATGGCCCCGGCCGTGTTGGCGTCGGCCGCGACCTGCCAGCCCGACAGATAGATGGCCTTCAGGCCGGCGCGGACCATCTGCATCGCCTGGTTGCCCGTGACGGCGCCCAGAGCGTTGATGAAGGGCTCGGTGTGAAGCAGCTCCCAAAGCCGATTGGCACCGCGTTCGGCCAGGGTGTGGGTGATCGGCACAGACCCGCGCAGCTTGACCACGTCTTCCGGCGTGTAGGGGCGCTCGATGCCGTCGAAACGGCCGGCGGGCGATGGGACGAGGTCGGCGAAGGTGGTCATGGCGGCTCTGCTTCGTTTTCGACCGAGGCCAACGCGGCGTCGGTCAGGACAGAGAACACACCCTTGTCATTTCTGATACAGTCACGCGGCCACGTTTGATGTCATCTTGTCATAACGTGACCTTGGCAGATCGGTCACATCGTGACACTCTGCGTTTATGGACACGCTTGTCGATCGCAAACTGTTCCTCGGCGCGCGCCTCAAGCGGCTGCGGCGCGAGCGCGGCCTGACCCAGACCGCCATGGCCGGCGACCTCGGCGTCTCTCCCAGTTACCTGAATCACATCGAGCGCAACCAGCGCCCTGTCTCGGCACAGCTCCTCCTCCGCCTCGCCGACACGTATGACGTCGACCTCCGCACACTGGGGCAAGCCGGCGCGGCAGGCGAGGCCGAGCTGTCCGAGGTTCTCGCCGATCCCCTGTTCCAGGGCCTCGACGTGCCCCGCCACGAACTGTTGCACCTGATCGAAGAGGCCCCCGGCGCCGCGGAGGGGATCCTGCGCCTGTACCGCGCCTTCGCCGACCAACGCGACCGCAGCCGCGCCGCCCTGATCGACGGCACCGCCGGGGACACAGGCCCTTCCCCCTCCGACTGGGTCCGCGACTACATCCAGTCCCGAGCCAACTATTTCCCGCAACTGGACGGTCTTGGCGAGACGCTGCACGCCTCCCTCGATCCCAATATGACCGGCGAGGGCTGCGAGGCCCTGGCCCGCGCCCGTCTCGCCGCACGCCATAATCTTGCGGTAAAGATCATGCCGGCCGAGGTCATGGTCGAATGGACCCGTCGTTTCGACCCGCATCGCCGGCGCCTGCTGCTGTCCGAAAGCCTGGACCACTCGTCGCGCGCCTTCGCCATCGCCTATCAGCTGGCGCTCGCCGAGCACGATGCCGAGCTGAACGCCCTGACCGACGCCGCCAGCCCGCCCGATGACACGGCGCGCGCCCTGCTCAAGGTCTCCCTGACCAACACCCTGGCCGCTGCCATCCTGATGCCCTACGCCGCCTTCCAGCGCATGGCCGAGGCCACCGGCTACGATATCTCGCGGCTCCAGACCCGGTTCGCCGTCTCGTTCGAGCAGGTCGCCCACCGCCTGACGACCCTGTCGCGCCCGACCGCGCGCGGCGTCCCCTTCTTCCTGATCCGCGTCGATCAGGCCGGCAACGTCTCCAAACGCTATGCCTCAGGCGCCTTCCCTTTCGCCCGCTTTGGCGGCGCCTGCCCGCGCTGGCGGCTGCATTCCGCCTTCCGCACCCCTGGCCGGCTGGTCACCCAGATCATCGAGACCCCCGGCATTCTGGGACAAGAGGGGGGGCGCTGGTTCACCCTGGCCCGCACCGTAGATCGCCAGGGTCACGACGGCTTCGGCGAACGCTACGACCTCGCTATCGGCTTGGGCTGCGAACTCAAGGACGCCCACCGCCTCATCTACGCCCGAGGCCTCGACCTGAAGGCCCCCGACGTCACCCCCATCGGCCCCGCCTGCCGCCTGTGCCACCGCCACCCCTGCGCCGAACGCGCCGCCCCGCCGGCCGACCGGGCCTTACGGGTCGACGACTGGTCCAAGTCCGTCAGCCCCTATCCATTCGCGGCGGCGTGATCTCGCGTCGGCGCAAGTTCGCTGCTAAGGTGTTTCATGGCCGACGGCGCTGTGACCTATAACGTGACTGTAGACGCCGCGACGGCGAAGCGTCTCGACGCCGCCGCGCGCGAGGCCGGCGTGGCCCCCGAGGCGTTCGTGGTCGATCTGATCGAAGATGCGGCAGACGGGCCGGGCATGTCGGAAGCAGCTCGCCGGTTTCAACACGAACAGTCTTTGATTGCGCTCGCCGATTACGACAATACGGGCAAATCTGTAGATGCAAAGACGGCACTGGACGCCTTCGTTGCCGAGGTTGAGGCACGCGCCGCGTTGCGAGGTTGAGCCGACCTGTAAAGCTATCAGATACGGCACAGAATGATCTGCGACGGCTGAGCCAATTTCTCGATGCACTCTCGCCCCGTGCGTCGGTACGTGCTGCGCGAGTCATCAGAGAAGCGATCCTGCAGCTGTCAAATTTTCCGATGCTGGGCATGGCCATCGAAGACGACATGCGTTTGTTGCGGATCCGTTTCGGCGACAGCGGCTATGTTGCCGAGTATCGTCTCGATGCGAAGGTCGTCGTGATCGCCCGCATCTTCCACATGCGCGAAGATCGACCCTGACACCTCCCGCACCCCCAGAATATCTAACACCCCCACGCAGCAAATCCCGTTTTGCGCTCACCGTCGTATCGCCCAGCTTGCAGGCGCACTGCAAATGACTGGGGATCGTCATGACCAAACACCATCTGCTGCGAACCGCCGCGCTGGCGCTCGTCCTCGGCTGCGGCGCGTCCGTAGTGCACGCGGAAGAGCCCAGCGCGCCCCAGACCGTGACCCCCAGCGTCGCCCAACTCGGCGACATCGTCGTCACGGCCCGCCGCCGCGAGGAACGCGCGCAGGAAGTGCCCATCGCCCTGACCGTCATCGGCGGCGAGCAGCTGGAGGAGACGAACACCTACAACGTCGGCCAGCTGACCCAGCAGGCGCCCAGCGTGCAGCTGCTGTCGTCCAACCCCCGCAACACAGCCATCACCATCCGCGGCATCGGTGCCAGCTACGGCCTCGCCAACGACGGATTGGAACAGGGCGTCGGCATCTATGTCGATCAGGTCTATTACGCCCGCCCGGCCACCGCGACGCTGGACTTTGTCGACCTTGAACGGATCGAGATTCTGCGCGGACCCCAGGGCACTCTGTTCGGCAAGAACACCACGGCCGGCGCCCTGAACATCACCACCCGCGACGCGTCGTTCACCCCGTCCGGCACGGCCGAGGTTACGGTCGGCAGCCTGAACTTCCTGCAGGCCAAGGCCACGATCACCGGCCCGATCATCGACGACACGCTCGCCGGCCGCCTGTCGATCGTCTCCACTCGCCGCGACGGCACGCTGGAGAACGCCCGCGTCGGCCGCAACCAGAACGACCAGCACAGTTTCGCCGTCCGAGGCCAGCTACTGTGGCAGCCCACGGAACAACTCACCATCCGCGCCTATGGCGACTGGAACCGCCAGCTCCTGGAGTGCTGCACCCAGGTGTTCGTGACCGCCGGCGCGACGCTGAAGCCTCTCGCCCAGCAATACGCGGCGCTGTCCGCCGGCCGCGGCTACGCGGTCCCCAGCACCAATCCCTACGACCGGCTCGCGGATGTCGACGCCGACATCCAGGCCGACCAGTGGCAGGCGGGCGGCTCGCTGATCGTCGACTACGACTTCGGGAACGTCCTGTTCACCTCCATCAGCGCCTACCGCGAGTGGGACTGGGAGCCGGCCAACGACCGCGACTACATCGGCCTGGACATCATCCGCCAGTCGGCAAACCCCTCGCACCAGGACCAGACGACCCAGGAGTTCCGCCTCTCTTCGGTGGGCTCGAACCGTATCGATTGGGTCGGCGGCCTCTATTATTTCAACCAGACGGTCGCGACCAACGGCGTCACCGAATACGGCCGCGACGCCTCCTATTGGCTGCTCGCCGCCGGCACGCCAGACGCGCTGCTGGACGGCTACAAGATCTTCAACGTCTCCTCGATCGAGACCACCAGCTATGCCGCCTTCGGCCAGGCGACCTGGAACGTCACCGACCGGCTGAAGATCACGCCGGGCCTGCGCTACACCCACGAAGAGAAGTCGGGAGACTACACGGCCACCGTGGCCGGCGGTCTGGTCACCACCGATCCGACTCTCCTGTCTCGCCGCCTGGGCATCGCCCGGCCCCAGCAATACGCCGCCGAAATCTCCGACGGCAGCCTGTCGGGCCAGATCGCGGTCTCCTACGAACTCGCCCCCGACGTCCTGACCTACGTCAGCTACGCGAGCGGCTTCAAATCGGGCGGCATCAACATGGCGGGCCTGCCCACAACGGCCGCCGGCCTTCCGGCGCTCACCACCGTCGAAGTCCGGCCCGAGGAGGTCACCACCTGGGAACTGGGCCTGAAGACCCAGTTCTTCGACCGCCGGGTGACCGCCAACCTCGCCGCCTATTCTACCGACATCGCGGACTTTCAGGCCAACGTCGTCGACGCCGGTCCGGGCGCCTTGCGCGGCTATCTCGCCAACGTGGAGCTGGTCGAGATCAAGGGCGTCGAGCTGGACCTGAACGCCCGCCCGACCGACGCCATCGACCTCTACGCCAATGTCGCCTGGACCGATGGCGAATACACATCGTTCAAGAACGGTCCCTGCCCGCTCGAGCGGGTCGGGGCGTCCACAGCCGCCTGCGATCTCAGCGGCAAGGACCTGCCCGGCGTCTCGCCCTGGGCCATCGCCCTCGGCGGCGAACTGCACGGGCCCGGCTCGATGCTGGGTCTGTCCGGCGAACTCTTCGTCGGCGCGGACGCCAGCTACCGCTCGACCTACAACTCCGACGCGGCGGTCTCGCGCTACACCGAGATCGAGGGCTACAGCCTGCTGAACCTGCGCGCCGGCTTCCGCTCGGCTGACGGCTGGGAGGCCTCGGTCTTCGTCAAGAACGCCCTGGACGAGGAATACCTCCAGTTCGTCAGCGTCCAGACCGGCAACTCCGGCCTCGTCATCGGCAACCCGGGCGACGAACGGACGGTCGGCGTGACGTTGCGGGCCAGATACTAAATCTCTCCCTCCCCTTCATGGGGAGGGACCGGGAGGCGAAGCCGAGCGCGGGTGGGGTTCGAATCGTGAGTTCGCACCACACTGCCCCACCCGGGCTGCGCTCCGCTCCGCCGTCCCTCCCCATAAAGGGGAGGGAGAAGTTCACCCAAACGCCAGCCACCCGGCGACCGCCGCCAGTCCCACGATGACGGCGGCGGCAAACTTACTCTTCCACAGATAGACGATGACCAGGGCCCCCGCGAAGATCGCCACCGCCGGCCAGATATCTGGAACCCGCCCTGCCGTCGCCACGCCCAGTTGCAGCGTCGTCGCCGCGATGATCCCAACCACGCCCGCAGCGACGCCCGCCAGCAACGTCTGAAGCCTGGCCATATCCATGATCCGCTCAAGCCGCTCGTAGAAGATCATCGAGAAGGCGAACGCCGGCAGGAACATCCCGGCCGTGATCGCCAGCGCCCCGAACGGCCCGCCCGCGACGAAACCTACGAAGGTGGCGAAGATCACCAGCGGCGCAGGCAGGACTCCGCCCAGGGCGACTCCGTCCAGGAACTGCGCATCCGTGATCCAACCCTGCCCCACGGTGTCGGCGCGAACATAGGGGATCGCCGCGTAAGCCCCGCCGAATGTCAGCAGTCCGCCCTTCAGCCCTGCGATGAAAAGCGCCAGCACGCCGACCGCCTGGACTTCGTCAGACGAGACCACCCCTGGCCAGCCGACGCCGCTCTCGGTGTCCAGCATGGCCAGAGCCGCCGCCACAGCCACCGTAAGGACTGCGACCGATCCGGCCAGCCCCCGTCGCCCGGCCTCCGCCAAAGCGTAGACCCCGCCCGTCGCCGCCAGCACCAGCCAGAACGACACGCCAAGCAGCGTCGCCGCGCCCGCGCCGATCGCCAGCGCCCATAGCAGCCGGTCTTCCAGCATGTGCTCGCCGATCCGGTGAACCGCCCGGACGATGACCGCGACTACGGCGACCTGAACGCCCATGAACGCCGCCGCGATCGCCGGGTCGCCCATGCCGAAGCGCACATAGGCCCAAGCCAGGCCCATCATCAGGATCAGCCCCGGCAGCATGAAACCGAGACCGGCCAGCAGCCCGCCCAGCCGCCCCTTAGCCCGGATGCCCAGATGCACGCACAACTCGTGCGCCTCCGGCCCCGGCAGCACCTGCATTACCGCCAGCAGCCGGTTGAAATGCGCGGGCGTCATCCAGCGTTCTTGCTCGATCAGCTCGCGCCGGATCATGGCGATCTGCGCCACAGGTCCGCCGAAGGCCAGGCAGCCGAACTTCAGGAACCGGGCGAACAGCGCACCATGGCTCAGGGCGGGGGGATGGGTCTGGTCCGGGGTGTCCGACATGCACACGCTCCATGTCCGCGCGGCATGGCGCGGGCGAAAGGAGCGGATCTTGGACGGCGAACCGTCTGACAGCGGGCGTCCGCGTCGGCCCGCAAGACGACGCTACATCAGGGCCTCCTGACGGAAAAGGCCTCTATTCCCAATCACAATCGTCATCCTCGGGCTTGTCCCGAGGATCCATGGTTCGGCCACCTCGCCGTGGGACTGACCAGATCAATCCGTCGGGTCGGTCATGCCCCGGTGCGGCGGATGAATGGATCCTCGGGACAAGCCCGAGGATGACGGAAGAGAATGGGTCTAACTCTTCAAAGCCCTCTGCGCCGCCGCCAGTTCGCCCGCCATCACCGCCTTCAGACGTTGCGGCGCCAGGATCGTCACCTGCTCGCCCCAGGTGAACAGGTGCCAGGCCAGCTCCCGCATCCCAGAGGCCCGAAACCGCACCACGACCGACCCATCCGCCAGGTCCTCCAGCGACTGGGTCGGATGCCAGCGCCAGCCCCGCGCCTCTCCTGCCCCTTCAGGCGAGACCTTCAGGACCACGTCCTCGATTTCGTCCTGATAGATGCCGAACGACTGGCTGGCGAAGACCGACAGGTCGAAATCCTCCGGCGGCGGCGCGAACCCCGGTTGCGCCTCCACCGCGCTCATCCGGTCCAGCCGGAACGTCTGCACCCGCCCGCTCTCCCGGTCCGCCGCGACCAGATAGTTGGCCCGGCCGAACATGACCCCGCAGGGCGCCACGGACCGCCTGCGCGCCTCCGCGCCCGGTCGGGAATAGACAAAGCCCAGCGGCGACTGCGCCAGCACCGCGCCACGGATGGTCGCCAGCATCGCCTCGTCGGCGTTCGGCCTCGGCCCCGCCTGCACGGCGATGGTCTCGGCCCGCACCAAGGCCTCCAGATCGGGGGCCAGCCGGTTCAGCGTCGTCGACCGCATCGCCGACTTCAGCTTGCGCTCCAGCCCCTCCAGCGCCGCCGCCCGTCCGACCTCGCCCGACGCCCGCAGCCCCTGCGCCGCCTTGGTCAGCTCGACCAGCTCCGTCGTCGTCGGGGCTTGTTCAAAGGCCGACAGCCCGCCCCGAATGCGCCATCGCTTGGCGGGCGGGTCCGACACCTCCTCCGTCGCCGGGAACAGCATCAGAACGGCGTCCCGCATCCGTTCGGCCGTGCGCCGGCCGACGTCCATGTCGCGCGCCATCTCGTCCAGCGACAGGCCCTCCGCCGAGGCCGCCATGCGCCGCGCCAGCTCGATGACCATCACCGCCTTGTCGTGCCGCATCGCGAACCCTCAATCCAGAACCAAGCCAGAACATGATACGTCCGAAACTGACGTATCACCCTCCTAGAGATATCTCAACGGCAAGACGCCGAACCCGGAGACATCCCATGGCCCGCGCTTTCGCTCCCCACGCTGCAGTCCACGCCACCCGCTACCTGATCGTCCCGTGCGAAGCCGACGGTTGCGGCGACCTCGCCGTCATCTGGGACCGGCTGGAAGAACAGGTCGTCGATGTCATCGACGCCCGCGCCAGCGCCCGCTACTCCGATGAGGACGCCATGTGGGACGATTTCCGCATGGCCGCCTGATCAGCCGGGATAGCGCGCCTTCAGGGTCTCGACGCTCCAGCGCGCCATCTCGGCGACGACGCCTTCATCCACATCCGCCAGACGGTTGATGTAGATGCAGCCCTTGCCGGACTTGTGCTTGCCCAATCGGGACAGGAAGTCCGCCCGCGCGTCCTCGTAGGCCGCCATATAGAGCACCAGATTGGCCTTGCGCGGCGAGAACCCGACCAGGGGCGCATCGCCCTCATGGCCGCTGTCGTATCGGTAGTGGTAGCGGCCGAAGCCGACGATCGACGGTCCCCACATCACGGCGGGTTCGCCGGTCGCTTCCGACAACAGCGTGACCATCTTGCCGGCGTCCTCGCGTCGGCCGGGATGCTCGACCTTCGCGATGAAATCCTCGACCGACACCGCTGTCGGTTTGGTTTTCGCCTCCGCCACCTTCGCCTCCCTTGGCTCAGCCTCTCGCCTTCGCGGTCCAGCGATCGATCAGCCTTTGGGCCGGCATTTCCACCAGCCGATGCGCCGCCACGGCCACGATCACGATCAAACCGAACATGCCGATCGCGAACAGATCATTGATCCAGACCGAGCCGAAGTCGATCCTGCGCCCTCCCGGCATGAGATCCAGTTTCCGCGCGACGATCAGCATCACCGTCAACAGGAACATGTGCACCATGTAGATCGCGAACGACCACCGCCCCAAGGTCACCAGAGCCGGGTGATCCAAAACCCTCGACAGGGCGCCGTCTTCGCCAGCAAAGACCCACACGACGCCCAGGAACAGAAGCGTCACCGCCACGGTGATCGGCCCTTGCGCCCACCCGATGAAGACGCAGATCGCCAGCACCGTCGCCACTTCCAGCACGGTCGCCCCGATGCCGTTCAGACGGGGAATGCGTGTCCACACGCCCTGCAACAGACACCCCAGGAAGAAGCCATACACGGCTCTCGGCACGGCGTAGTCGTAGGTCGTGTTCATCCAACGCCGCGCATACAGGACGACCACGACGCCCCCAATCACCGCCAGCACGGCCCCGATCCAGCGCCACCGCCTGGGGGCCGCCAGCACCAGCGCGGCGAAGATCAGATAGCAGGCCACCTCGGCGCTCAGCGTCCATGCCGGCCCGTTCCAAGTCAGGTAGGGCAGCACATGCCAGGCTTGGATCAACAGCAGGTTGGCGAAGATCGCCTCTACCGATCGATCCCGCGTGAACGGCGTCGCGAAATCGATCTGGAACCACAGACGCGCCAACTCCAGCCCGACGAAGGCCGCCAGCATCAGCACATGCAGCGGCCAGACACGCCCCAGCCGCCGGACCATGAACCGCCCTGCGTCACGCCCCGTCTTCAGGCGTTCGCCATAGGCGTGGGCGATGACGAATCCCGACAGCACGAAGAAATAGTCTACGAACAGATAGCCGTGCTGGACCAGGCCCCAATCCCGCCAATGGCTGGCCACCGGCATGTGGAACATGACGACCAGGACGGCGCACACGCCACGCAGGGAATCGAGCGCCTCAAAACGGCGTGGCGCGGAGGGTGTCGGAGACGCTGGGGTGTTCACGCGGCCGTGATAGCGCCGCACCGGCGCCGGCGGTAGTGGGTCGCCGCGCTCAAACAGCGAGGTTCCGCGAGCAGAGCGTTAGCGCCCTTCAAAAAACGCTTGGAGGCCTGGCCTCCGAGTTGAACGGAGGGTTGACGGGTTTGCACACCCGTTGCGTCGCCCCTCCGCCACCAGGCCGTGTCCGAGAGCCCGACCACCATAACCGCCGCCCGTTAACAGTGGCTCATCGAACACGGTTGAGATCGCATTCACCGTCTTTCGGCAACGCCAGCCATACTCGCGCGATAATTGCAGGACTTGATCGAGTCACTCGGTTCCGGGAAACCCTTCTGAATGCGCTTCGACTATCGCCTTGTCCTGATCGCCTGCGTTTCCGCCTGCGCGCCGATGCTGCCGCCGCCGCCCGTGCCGGTCAGCGCGACCGGCTGGGCGACCCCCGGCCTGCCCGAGCCCGAACGCCCCGCCGCGCCGGCGCCCTCCACGCCCTCCGCCGAGTGGGATCAGCCCGGCTTCGAAGGCTGGAAACAGGGCTTCCTGGCCAGGAAGGGCGGCGCCCGGCGCGCCGCGTACGAACAACAGCTCGCCAACCTGACGCCTGACCCCGAGGTCATCCGCCTGGACGGCAACCAGCCCGAGTTCAGCCGCCCGGCCGGCGCCTATATCGCCAGCGCCGCCTCCGCCGCCCGCATCGCCGAGGCGCGCCGCCGCATCGACGCGGCGCCATGGGGGGTAACCCAACGGTTCGGCGTTCCGGCCGAAATCCTCGTCTCCATCTGGGGCAATGAATCCAGTTTCGGTCAGGTCCAGGGCGACAAGGACGTGATCCGGTCGCTGGCGACCCTGGCCTTCGACGGCCGCCGCCGTGACTGGGCCGAGAGCCAGCTGAAGGACGCGCTCGACATCGTGGTCGACGGCCGCCGCGCACGGGCGGGCCTGCTGGGCAGCTGGGCCGGCGCCATGGGCCAGACCCAGTTCATGCCCGACAACTATCTGCGCCTCGGCGTCGATCAGGATCAGGACGGCCGGGTCGACATCTGGGGCGACGACGCCGACGCCCTGGCCTCCGCCGCCAATCTTCTGGCTCAGGCCGGGTGGAAGCGCGGTCAGGGCTGGGCGTACGAGGTCACCCTGCCGCCGAACTTCGACTACGCCCTGGCGGAGGCCGATGGCCGGCCTTGGCGCTATTGGGCCGATCGCGGGGTCGCGTTCGCCCGAGGCGGCGCCCCTTCATCCGACGAGGCCGCCGAGAACGGCGTCATCCTGTTGCCACAAGGTGCGCGCGGCCCGGCGTTCCTGGCCCTGCCCAACCACTATGTGATTCGCCGCTACAACAACTCGGCCAGCTACGCGCTCGCGATTGGCCTGACCGCCGACGGAATCTCGGGCAAACCCGGTCTGGTCGGAACCTGGCCCAACGACGGTCCCATGTCCCGCGAGCAGCGCTTCGGCGCCCAGACCGCCCTGTCCCGCCTCGGCTACGACCCCGGCGCCATCGACGGCGTCATCGGCTCGGGCACGCGCCGGGCGCTGCGGGCCTGGCAGATCGCGACGGGGCGGACGGCCGACGGCTATCTGACCGCCGCGTTGGCGGATGAGCTGATGCGGGGACGGTGATTCCCTTCCCTTCTCCCCTGGCGGGAGAAGGAAGCGGGTCTACTCTTTCAACCGCCAGGTCGCACCGGTCGGACCGTCCATCACCACGACGTTCAGGGCCGTCAGCCGGTCCCGAATCCGATCCGCGGCCCCCCAGTCCTTCGCCGCCCGCGCGGTGACCCGCTCGGACAGCAGCCCCTCGACCTCGGCCTTCAACGCATCGTCAGCCCCGCCCTCGAACCACTGATCCGGGGTCGACAACAGCACACCCAGGATGCGCCCCGACGCGGTCAGCTCCGCCTTGGCGATTCCCACTGCATGGTGGTCCCCCGCCGTCATCGCCCGCTCGATCTCGCTGGACAGTGCGAACAGTGTCGCCATGGCGCCCGGCGTGTTGATGTCATCGGAAATGGCGGTCAGGAACTCCGACGACGGCATGTCCCCAAGAGGCGCGACGTCGGCCGCCCGGCGCAGCGCGCCATACAGCCGGTCCAGGTTCTTCCTCGACTGATCAAGCAGCGACTGGTTCCAGTCCAGCGGCTGACGATAGTGCGCGCTGAGCAGCGCCCACCGCACCACTTCGCCCGGGATCGTCTGCACCAGGTCATGCAGCAACAGCACATTCCCCACCGACTTGGACATCTTCTCCGCGTCGACGGTCAGGAAGCCATTGTGCATCCAGTAGCGGCTGTATTCCTCATGCGCCGCCTCGCCATGCGCGTGCCCATGCGCGCAGACGCCTTGCGCGATCTCGTTCTCGTGGTGCGGAAACACCAGGTCGATCCCGCCGCCGTGGATGTCGATGGGAAAGCCCAACGTCTTCTCGATCATCGCCGAGCATTCGATATGCCACCCAGGACGGCCCTCGCCCCAGGGCGACGGCCACGACGGCTCGTCGGGCTTGGACGGTTTCCACAGGACGAAGTCGTGCGGGTTCTTCTTGTAGGGCGCGACCTCGACCCGCGCCCCCGCGATCATGTCATCCAGGTTCCGTCCCGACAGGGCCCCATAGGAGGGATAGCTCGACACATCGAACAGCACATGCCCCTCGGCCGCATAGCCGCAGCCGGCGTCCACGATCTCGCCGATCTGCTGGATGATCGCATCCATATGGTCGGTGACGTGAGGCGCGATATCCGGCGCCGTCACGTTCAGCGCCGTCATGTCGGCCAGATAGGCCGCCTCGTACCGCGCCGTGACCTCGCCGATCGGCACGCCCTCGCGCGCGGCCTTCTGGTTGATCTTGTCGTCCACGTCGGTGACGTTGCGGGCATAGACCACGCTCTCGGCTCCGTATTCGCGCCGCAGCAGCCGCACCAGCACGTCGAACACCACCGGCGGGCGCGCATTGCCGATGTGCGCGTAGTCATAGACGGTGGGTCCGCAAACGTAGAGCGTAACCCGATCGGGGTCGCGCGGGACGAAGGCCCGCTTCTCGCGTTTCAGGGTGTCGTGGAGAAAAAGCGTCATTGTGAAGCGGTGCAGTTCGTTTTCTTGCAGGACGGTGCGCGTGTCCCATATAGCCGTGTCTGCCCGGCGAATAGCCGTGGGCACGAATAGGGAGAGCGACGCGCGTCAATCCGGGACCTTCGTTCCGGCGCTACTTCGTCGCTGAAATCTGAATATGGACGCCCACGCCTCCAGGCCGACCCTCGTCGGCAACGACCTGACGACCAAGCCGTCCCGCGAGGAGGCTCTCGCCGCCGTCCGCACCCTGATCGCCTGGTCGGGCGACAACCCGGACCGCGAAGGCCTGCTGGATACGCCAAGGCGCGTCGTCGACGCCTACGGCGAATGGTTCGAAGGCTATTCCGCCGACCCGGCCAAGGAACTGTCGCGCACCTTCGAGGACGTCCAGGGTTACGACGACATGGTGCTGCTGCGCGACATCGAGGTCGAGAGCCATTGCGAGCACCACATGGCCCCCTTCCTCGGCAAGGCCTATGTCGCCTATCTGCCCACTGAAAAGGTCGTCGGCATCTCTAAGATCGCCCGCGTCGTCGAGATCTTCTCCAAGCGCCTGCAGACCCAGGAGACCCTGACCCAGGAGATCGCGAAGGCTCTGGAAGACAACCTTCTGCCCGCCGGCGTCGCCGTCCTGATCGACGCCGAACACCAGTGCATGACGACCCGCGGCGTGCATCACCGACACGTCTCGACCATCACCACCCGCTTCACCGGGGCCTTCAAAAGCGACCCGGCCCTGATCGAACGTTTCCTCAAGCTGGCCAAGGGCTGATGGGATCGGGATTTCTCGCCCGCCGCGAGAAATCCCGCCCTCCCGGAACCGACTTCCCCCCGAGACCGCTTTACAAGCCCGGCGCCAGACGCCAGAAACCGTCCGAACCGTAACGCGTCGCTCACGCCCTCTCTGGCCTGAGCCTCCATGGAGATTGAACGTATGGGCTCCAAGCTCGCAGGTCCGTCCGGTCAGGGCGGCAAGACCATCTCCCAGAACGCGGACATCAACGTGACGCCGTTCGTCGATATCATGCTGGTGCTGCTGATCATCTTCATGGTCGCCGCTCCCCTGGCCACCGTCTCCATTCGCCTCGACCTGCCGCCCGCGACCCCGCCGCCCCCCGGGCCGCCGCCGAAAGAGCCGGTCTACATCACCATCCAGGATACCGGCTCGATCTTCATTGCCGACAAGCAGTCCTCGATCGACACCCTCGCCGTCGATGTCTGCGCGGCCCTCGGTGGCGGTTCGCCCGCCTGTCAGGAAGAGCGCGTCTTCGTCCGCGCCCAGCCGGAAGTGCAGTACAACCAGTTCATGGAAG
>JAZKHL010000025.1:0-13305 GCA_040385365.1 Pseudomonadota bacterium
GCAGGCAGTTCTTGACCAGATCCCGCATGGTGATCGTGCCCTGGCCCTCGAGGTTCGGCGGGCGGGTTTCCAGGCGGACGACGTGCGGCTGCTGCAGCTGCAGTTCGGCGGCGTCCTCGCAGGTGATGACGCGCTCGGTCGGGTCGATAAAGGCGGTCAGGGTGTTCAGCAGCGTCGTCTTGCCCGAGCCGGTACCGCCCGAGATGACGATGTTGCAGCGGCAGGCGCCGATGACGCCCAGGACGCGGGCCCCTTCCGGGCTGATGGAGGCGTACTCCACCAGGTTCTTCATCGTCAGCTTGTCTTTTTTGAATTTCCGGATCGTCAGGGTGGCGCCGTCGATGGCCAGCGGCGGCGCGATGACGTTGACGCGGCTGCCGTCGGGCAAACGCGCGTCGCAGATCGGGGAGCTCTCGTCCACGCGGCGGCCGACCTGCGACACGATCCGCTGGCAGATGTTCATCAACTGGGTGTTGTCGCGGAAGCGGACGTTGGTCAGCTGGACCTTTCCGTTCACTTCGATGAAGACCCGGCCGGCGCCGTTGACCATGATGTCGGCGATGTCGTCGCGGCCCAGCAGGGGCTCCAGCGGGCCGTAGCCGAGGACGTCGTTGACGATGTCCTGGACCAGGTGCTCCTGCTCGGCCACCGACATGGAGACGTTCTTGATCGCCACCAGCTCGGCGACGATGTCGCGGATTTCCTCGGACGCGGCCTTGGTGTCCAGCTGTGCCAGCTGGGCCAGGTCGATGGTGTTCATCAGCGCGTTGAAGATCGTCGTCTTCGTGGCGTGGTAGTAGTCCGACTGCTCGCGAACAATCTCGGCGACCGCCTGCGCCTTCTTCAGCTGTTCGAAGCCTGCCGTCGCCTTGGGACCTGGTCCGGCGTTGAGCGGGGGTGCTGCGGCGGGCTTGGGCCGGGCCGCGAGCGCATCGAGGCGATCGGCTGCGGGCGACGTCGGAGCAGCGGCGGGTCTGCCCGAACTGTGAGTGAAGGCGTCGGGGGCCGCTGCGGCCTCGGCCGAAAAGGCGAACGCCTGGGTCTGGTGACCCTGCTCCGGTTGGCCGGCGAAGCCCGCGTCGCCTTGCGGCTGGGGCTGTGGCTGAGGCGCTGGAGCGGGGCGAAGCTCCGGGGCCGCGCTTCCGGGCTGACCTGTGCGTTTGCCGAACACGGATCAGGTCTTCTTCTTGAACAGGCCGGAGAAGATCGACTTGGACTCGCCTTTACCGGCTTTCGGCGCCGACAGGGCCGGCAGCTCGCGGCGCGAGACGATCTGGGCCAGGGTCTGGAAGGCCTCGGCGGCCTTGGACTTGGCGTTGGCGTCCAGGATCATCTGGCCGTTGTTGGCGGCGGCGCCGAACAGCTTGGCGTCGAACGGGATCGACAGGCTGGGGTGGATCCCCAGCGCCGCGCCGAAGTCCTTGGCCGGGATCTCCGGACGCCCCGGCACGCCGACCTGGTTCAGCACCAGACGCGGCGGGGCATCATTTGGACGGCCCGAACGGATCAGGTCGATCATGTTCTTGGCGTTGCGCAGCGAGGCGAGATCGGGCGTGGCCACGACCACCACCTCGTCGGCGGCGATCAGGGTCTTCCTCATCCAGCCGGTCCAGATGTGCGGCAGGTCCAGCACCACGAAGGGCGCGGTGCCCCGGATCTGGGCGGTGACCTCTTCGAAGGCGTCCGGGCTGATATCCCAGTCGGTGTCCAGCGTCGCGGGCGCCGCGAACAGCGACAGCTTGTCGGTGCAGCGAACCATCATCCGGTCCAGCAGGACGGCGTCCAGACGGTCGGGCTGACCCAGCGCATCAGCGACGCCGTTCAGCGGATCCTGGTTGAAGTCGAGGCCTGCGGTGCCGAACGGCAGATCGTAGTCGACGATAACCGTGTTGGCCCCGATCCGCTCCGAGATCGCATAGGCGGTGTTGTGAGCGACCGAGGATGCGCCAGATCCGCCGCGTGCGCCGACGAAGGCGATCGAGCGTCCGACGAAGGGTTGGGCCGGATCGGCGAACAGTCCGCCGATCGCCGCGATCAGCGTCAGCGGCTGGATCGGCGCGACCAGATACTCGCTGACGCCCCGCTTCATCAATTCGCGGAACAGGATGATGTCGTTGGTCGCGCCGATGACGACGACCTTGGTGCCCGCGTCGCAGACTTCGGCGAGCCGGTCCACCTGCCACAGCAGGGTCTGGGGATCGGCCAGGCACTCGACGATGATCAGGGGCGGCGTGGGTTCGTGGTTATAGGCCTCGACCGCGCCTGGGACGCCGCCGACCCGAATCTGGGTCGTGGCGCGCGACATGCGCCGATCCTGACCCGCGCGCTCGGCGGCGGCGAGGGTGTCCTGACGTTCTGCGAAGACGTGGATGGCGATGCGCGGGACGGTGACTTCGGTCTCAAGGCCGCTGGAGAAGGCGTGCGGCGCCAGCGCTGACGCAGCCACAGCCACCATGTCGCCCACGGGGTTATAGCCCGCCGCCGGCAGGGTGTCCTGGATCGCGGGCAGGGCCGGATGGGCCACGACGCTGGAGGCAGCCATGGGCGGTGCGGCGGGCGCGGTGAACTGCAGCGGCTCGCGCGGATTAATGTCGTCCGACGGATCAGACCTGGGCGTGAAATCCAGATCGACGTCGAACTCGTCGTCGAGCGGATCGTAAGAAGAGGCTGCGAAGGCGTTGCTCATGACCCGGTCATTCCACGGCCGTCGAGACGCGGCTTCGATCGACGACGGTCTCGCGGACGGCCGCCGTCTGTTCCCCGGCGCGGTAGTGGTCGATGACCACTGAGCGACGCCCGCTGTCGGCCGGCGTCATGGCGCGCGGCGTGATGATGTCGCGCGGATTGGCGATCTGGGCCGCGAGGTTTGCGTTCACCGCGCAGCCGAAGTTGGAGCTGCCGGCATTGTTCGCCGTGCGCGCCAGATTGGTCCACTCGCGCCCGCACTGGGGCACGACGGCGCGGACGGTGTCGAAGCCCACGAGTACCGGCGCGCGCGGATCGGGGGCGACATAGGTGACGACGCGAACCTGATAGGACGGCACGCCGGCGGTCTCGAGCGCGCCCTTGATGCGCCAGGCGGCTTCCGACGAGACCGGGTCGTCGCCCGAGGGCGCCTCGACCGTCAGGACCTGGGCCCGCTCGGCGGCATAGCGGTTAACCATGTCGCGCAGGGCCTGAGACTGATTGTCCGACAGCCCCGTCTCGTGAACGGCTAGAGCGATGCGGTCGAAACCGGGCTCAACCTGAAGCGAATAGCGCGAGGTCGGCGTCAGAGGCGTGGGGCCCAGGCCTTCGGCCGCACCGCCCATGCAGCCGGACTGGGACACGGCGATCGCGGCTGTGGCGATCATCAGCAGGGTGCGGGTCATGGGCGCGCTCACTCGATCACATAGCCGACCGGGCCCTGCCATGCGGGCACGCCCGATGCGCTGGGAGCCGGAGAGCCGTAGGCTTGGTTCAACTGGCCAAAGAAGATGGTCTGGGCGTCGTTCGCGATCCGCAGGCCGTCGGCGGGTGTCTGCATCCGGTCCGGCGACGTCGGCGAAACGATGTAGGGCTCCACGATGATGACCAGTTCAGTCTCGCCAGAGAGGTAGTCGCGCGACCGGAACAGCTGGCCCAGCACGGGCAGGCCGCCGATGCCCGGCAGGGCGTCGATCGTCTGACGGGTCGATTCCTGCAGCAGGCCGGCGATCATCATCGAACCGCCCGAGGGGATTTCGACGGTGTTCTGGACGCGCCGGACGTTCAGCCCGGCGATCGAGAGAGGCGAGGCCGTGCCGGCGCCCAGGGTGATACCGCCCTCGGCGGTCAGCTCTGACACCTCGACGGAAATCTGGAGCGAGATCCGCCCGCCGGACAGGACGATAGGCCGGAAGCCCAGGTTCACGCCGTAGGGCTTGTATTCGATCGTGATGTTGCCTTCGCGGTCGCGGCCCGTGGGCACCGGGAACTCGCCGCCGGCGAGGAAGCTGGCGCTCTCGCCGTTGACCGACGTCAGGTTGGGCTCGGCCAGGGTGCGGATTAGGCCCACGCGCTCGAAGGCCTTGATCATCGCATCGGCCTGGTTGACCCCGTCAGAGCCGGGGCCGGTGCCGGGCTGGGCGGTGTCCCAGTTGGCCGCGTCCTGGGGACCACGGACGGTGTAATTGCACAGCACTTCGGGCTGGAAGGCCCCGCCGCAGGGCCGCTGCAGCTGGAAGTTCTGCGTCGTATCGCGGCTGGACCCGAGCGAAAGCCCGCCCAGCAGAGCCCCGTTGGTGGCGAAGGTCGCCGCCTGTCCCAGCAGGAACTGTGTGTTGCCGACCTGGCCCAGCACCGCATTGGTGTCGAAGCCGAGCTGTTTGATGGAATTGCGCTGAACCTCGACCACCCGCACGCGCAGCGTCACCTGATCGGACTCGGCGACCGTCATCATGTTCAGCACCTTCTCGGGGGCTGAAACGAAGGCGCGGGCGACGGAGACGGCGCGGTCCGCCTCGGCCGGGCTGGTGACCAGCCCGGTCAGGATGATGCTGTCGTTGACGGCCTCGGCGCGGATCTGCGAGCCGGGGGCCACCCGGTTGAGTGTGTCCTGCAAGGCGGAAACGCCGGCATCGACGCGGACTCGCAGGGTGAGGATGGATCGGCCGGCGGCGTCCAGAAAGACCGCGTCCGTCTCGCCCGGCGCGATTCCGATCACGGTGATGCGGCGCGGCGAATGGACATTGGCCTCGGCTACGGCCGGGTTGGAGACGATCACGTCACGGGCGTCCGCCGGCAGATCGACGGCGAACGACGTGCCGCGCGGCAGGTTGACCAGTCGCGGGCCCGACCCGGCGGCCACGGTCTGGCGATCGCCATAGGACTGGGCCTGGACGGGCAGAGCACCGGTCATGGCGACCAGACCGGCGCAGGACAGGGCCAGAAGACGCTTCAGCGATGCGCTCATCGAGACACTCATGGGACGGGCACCACCTGAGGCTCGCCGCCCCGGAAGATGCGAACGGAAGCCTGTTCCGCCTGACGCGCGCGCGGTGTCGATCCGACGCGGCCGGACGGCCCGGCGGTGTCGGCATAGGAGCGGAGAACCAGGGAGAGGGTGCCGGCCGCCTTGGCCAGGGCCAGGGTCTCGGTGTCGCGCGGCGCGACCTCCAGGGTGGCTGTGGCGCCCACGACGGTCTGCTGATCGTCTTCGGCGCGGGTCGATTGATCGACCGCCAACACCTTGACGTTCTGGAGCACGACTTCGCTGCCGAATTTGGGACGCCCCGCGTCCTCCGCGCCGTTGTTCTGGAACTCGACGGTGACGATGACGTCGACGCGGTCGCCGGGCAGGATGAAGCCGCCCGCCGCGCTCTCGGTCGAGACGGCGATGGCCATGGCCCGCATGCCGGGCTCCAGATAGGCGGCCATGTAGCCGCTGTCGCCCGCACGGACGATCTTGCGGGCCACGATTGGTTCTCCCGCCAGAATGGGTTCGCGAACGACGGACCCGAAATAGTCAGCCTTGGCTCCGCCGGTGGCCAGATCGTTGGCCGCGCGGGTCACGCGGGCGACGGCGCCCTCGGCTCCAGCGACCGCAGCCTTCTCGGCGCCGGCTTCGGGCGCGACGGCTTGCGGCACGGCGACGGTTCCGTCGGTGATGAAGGCCGGATTGACCTCGTCGACGGCCCAGTCCTTCCAGGTCAGGTCTGCGTCGGTCAGGCGTTGGCCGGGCGCCAGGTCGCGCGCGGCGACCAGGACCTTGGCCATCGGCTTGGCGGCCTCGACGGGGGCGGCCGAGGCCACGGTCACGGCGTCGCCTGACGGCGAGCCCATGGCGCGCACCACCAGAGCCAGTCCGATGGCGGACACGGCGGCGATACAGATGACGGCGATACGGGCGGGCTTCATCGACGGTCTCCGGCGAGACCGGGCGCGCAGCTTGGCGCGTGAGGTCCCCCGTTAACGACCATGCCGGGCGCGGGTTAACGCCCCCCTAAGCGGGCGTCTCGGTTTCAGCCGGCGATGAAGCGTTCAAGCAGAACGCTGGACGGAAAGGCCAACAGGGCGCCGATGGCGATGGCGACGCCGTAAGGCACGTCGCCCTTTTCCTGCAGCAGGTTGGAGACCCAGGTCGGGGCCCCGGCGGCATAGGCGGACAGCGATCCGCGCGCCGCGATCAGGCCGGCGCAGAAGAACCCGCCCGCGATCGCGGTCCACAGGATGAAGGGAAACAGGGCGGGCAGACCCAGCCAGACGACGGCGGCCGCCATCAGCTTGGCGTCGCCGCCGCCGATGATCCGCAGGGCAAAGAGGCCCATGCCGATGACCAGGGCGGCGAAGCCCAGGCCCAGGTTCAGGCCCAGCGTCTCGAGCGGCAGGCCGACGGCGAGCGCGGCGGGGAAGAAGCCCACGATCAAGGCTCCCGAAATCCAGTTCGGGATGCGCATGGTGGTCAGGTCCGACAGCGCCGCCGCGATGACTAGGCAGGGCAGCAGGCTGAGAATGACGAGAGGCAGGATGTCCATACGCCTATTCTGCACCGGCGTCGGTTAAGGTCGGGTTGCACGCCACGACGACCGAGCGCGCAAACAAAAGGGCCGGGGCGTTTCCGCCCCGGCCCTCCGGTTTCAAGACCTCGGCGTGCTTTTAGAGCTTGCCCGAGATGGTGGTGAACATGGCGCTCAGCTTGGTGCCGACCGCGCCGACCGCGCCGATGATGACGACGGCGATGAGGGCGGCGATCAGACCGTACTCGATGGCGGTCGCGCCGGACTCGTCCGAAGCGAACTTGGTGATGAACTTGGTCATGCGATAATCCCTTTGTGAAATCTGTGAAGCGAGCAACGATGGCTGGGAGGCTCGGTCGCCCGCTTGTCCCCCAAACGCCATGTCATAATCGCCGAGACCGGTTAAGGCGGGGCTAGAAGTCGTGGTTACCCGCATATTTACTGTAAAAACTTGCGATAACCCGTCCGCGGGGATTTGAGCGGCCAGGTTTTCCGCCATTCTATGGAGCGACAACAGCAACCTGTGAACGCTTGTTTACCAAGCTGAATCAAATGCTGCGCCTGTGCTGAGTTTTCAGACTTTATAGATGTTTGCCGACGATCTTCGCGCCAGTCTCCGCGCGCGCCCTGCGGAGTGCATAGGACAGCCGCCCATGGCCGGATCGATCATCGCCCGCTTCGCCTTGCCCCTCGCCGTCGCCTCCGTGCTTTGCGCGAGCGCCGCCCAGGCTCAATCCCTGAACGTTGAGATCGACCGGTCGACGCGCGTCGCGCTGCGCGGCTCGGCCTCCTCGGTCATCGTCGGCAACCCGGCCATCGCCGATGTCACCGTCGTCGATGCCAACACCCTGTTCGTCACCGGCAAGGGCTACGGCGTGACCGAGGTCATCGCCGTGGACGGCCTGGGCCGCACCCTCTTCCAGGGCGAGATCATCGTCACCGGCGGATCGACCGGATCCGTCCGGGTCTGGCGCGGAGGCCAGGCGACGGAGATGGCCTGCGCCGCCTCCTGCTCGCCCAGCATTCGCAACGACGCAGCCGCGCCGGCGACCCCCTGAGGCCCGCCGTGTCGGCTCTTCGCGCTCGCCGAAACCGCCCGGCCGTCCGTCCTCGCCGAGAGGGCGCCGCGGCCCTGGAATTCGCCATCGTCGCCACGCCGTTCTTCTTCCTGATCTTCGCGATCATGGAGCTGGCGATGCTGTTCGTGGTCAACTCGGTGCTCGAGAACGCCGCCATGGACGCCAGTCGGTTGGTCCGGACCGGACTGGTCGAGGAAGACGGCATCTCCAAAGCCGCCTTCAAGACGGCGCTGTGCGAGAAAATGGGCGTGCTCTCATTTGACTGCGAAGCCCGCACAGACATCGACGTCCGCGTCGTTCCGCAGTTTCGCGACGCACCGCCGCCCGACCCCTTCGCCAACGGCAGCCTGGACGAGAACCAGCTTCAGTATCTGCCCGGCGACCCCGGAGCCCTGGTGCTGATCCGCGTCTGGTACTCCATGCCGCTGGTGACGCCGATGCTGTCGCAGGCGGTATCCCGGTCGAACTCCGGCGATGCGGTCCTGTCGGTCGCCACGGCCTTCAGGAACGAGCCCTACAGTGGTTAGTCGTATGGCGCGTCTGAAGCTGAACCTCGGGATCCTCTCGCGCTTCGGGCTGGATCAACGCGGCGTGGCGGCGGTCGAGTTCGCCCTCATCGCACCCGTCCTGATCACGCTCTACATGGGCCTGGCTGAGATGTGTCAGGCCTATATCGCCCAGAAGCGCGCCGCCCACGTCACGTCCCAGGTGGCCGATATCGTCGCCCAGACCGACGTCGTGACCAAGGACAACATCGCCGACATCTTCGCCATCGGCGCCCTGGTGCTCAAGCCCTTCTCCACCACGACCCTGACCATGCGGGTGTCCGCCGTCACGCGCGGGACAGACGGGGTCGATCGCGTCGTCTGGAGCCAGGGTCAGGGCATGGCGCCCCGCAGCGGCACTGTCTCTATCCCCAACGGCCTCATCGTCAACGGCGAGAGCATCATCATGAGCGAGGCGAACTACGCCTATCAGTCCCAGCTGGCCAAACTGCTCCCCGGCTCCACCAACTTCGCCAGCACATATTATCTGCGCCCCCGACTGGTCGATCAGGTGGGCTGCAGCGACTGCTAGGCCTGGAGCGGGCGGCGGGAATCGAACCCGCACGAAAAGCTTGGGAAGCTTTCAGGCTACCACTACATCACGCCCGCGGAAGCGGGGGCAAACTAGCGGAAACCGGCTGCGGCTCAAGCGTCATTCGGCTCGGTAGGCCACCTGTCCATCCACCACCGTCAGCACCGCATGCCCCTTGGGGATGTCGGCTTCCGGCACGGTCATCAGGTCGATGTCGAAGGCGGTGAAGTCGGCGCGCTTGCCGACCTCGATCGTGCCCAGTTCGTCCTCGCGGAACGAAGCGTAGGCGGGCCACAGGGTGAACATCTTCAGCGCGGTGGCGCGGTCGACGGCTTCGTTGGGACGCCAGTCCGGTCCCTGAAAGCCTTCGAGATCACGACGAGCGACGGCGGCGTAGAACTCGATCAGGGGATCGCCGCGCTCGACGGGCGCATCCGATCCGCCAACCACCACGACACCGAGATCGACCAGGCTGCGCCAGGCGTAGGCGCCGTCCAGGCGGGCGTCGCCGAGGCGGGCCGGGGCGAAGTGGAGGTCGCCGATGGCGTGGCTGGGCTGCATCGAGGCGATGACGTGCAGATCGCGAAACATCGGCTCGTCGGCGGGCCGCAGGATCTGGGCGTGCTCGATGCGCCAGCGGGGCTCGGCGATGCGGCGCTCGGCCGGCGGGACGGCCGACATGGCGTCGCGATACCAGGTGAGCACTTCGGTATTGCCCCGGTCGCCGATGGCGTGGGTGGCTATCTGGATGCCGGAACGCAGCGCCTGTTCGTAGAGGGGCACGGTCTCGGCGGCCGTGGTCTGCATCAGGCCCGAGGTGTGGGGCGCGTCCGAATAGGGCGCATGCAGGGCCGCGCCGCGCGAGCCGAGCGCGCCATCGACGTAGTATTTGACCGCGCGGGTGATGATCCGGCCGTCGGCGACGCTGCGCGGGCCCGAGGCGAACAGGGCCTGGGCTCCGTCGGGCGTGACGCTGTTGTAGATGCGCAGGGGCGCCTCGCCGGTCTGAGCCATATCTTCCAACAACGGGACGTCGTTCCAGGGCGCGCTCATGAAATGCACCCCGGTCCAGCCGTATCGGGCCTCGACCCGGAAGCCGGCGCGATAGGCGTTTCGCAGGGCGGCAGGGTCGGCCTGGGGCATGAGAGGCTCCAGCAGGGACATGGCGGCATCGACCACGAAGCCCGTCGGACGACCGTCGGCCCCCTTCGCGATCTCCCCTCCCGAGGGAACGACAGTCGAGGCGTCGATATGCGCGGCGGCCAAGGCGGCGGATGAGGCGGTGATGGCATGGCCGTCGGCGCGTTGCAGCAAGACCACGCGGCCCGGAGCGGCGATATCCAGATCCGCCGCAGTCAGGAAACGGGCGCCGTTGGCGCTTTCGGGCCAGCGGGTCTCGATCCAGCCCCGCCCGACGATGACGCCCTCGGGGTGAGCCTGTGCCCAGGCCGTCAGTCGGGCCATGGCGTCGACGACCGAGGTCGATCCCTCCAGGTTCAGCGTCAGTTCGCGCCAGCCAATTCCGTCCAGGTGGGCGTGACCGTCGGTGAAGCCGGGAAACAGGGTCGCGCCGTCCAGCTCGATCACCTGCAGGCCCTCGGTCGAGGGCGCGTCGGCGGCGGGTCCGACGTAGGCGATACGGCCGTCACGGGCGATTACGACCTCGGCCGTCGGCGCAGTCTCAACGCCGGTGTGGATCGTCCCGCCCCGGATCAGCAGGTCCTGAGCGGTGGCCGGAAGAGCGAGCGTGAGCAAAGCGGTCGCGGTGAGGATGGGTCGAAGCATGGAGCACCGGAACTGGCGGAATCGGACGGCGAGTTGCAGTCATGGCGGCGGCGAGGTCAAGCGCCTCGCGTGACGATCAGGCGGGACGGCGAGCCCGGAGGGCCTGAACGATCGTGCCGTCATCGAGCCAGTCGAGGTCGCCGCCGACGGGGACGCCTCGGGCGAGCGAGGTGACCTCAACGGCGTGTCCGGCGATCCGGTCGGCGAGATAGTGGGCGGTGGTCTGGCCGTCGACGGTGGCCGGCAGGGCGAGAACGACCTCGCGCACTTCGCCGCCTTTGACGCGGCCCACCAGTTCGGAAACCCGCAGAGCCTCGGGGCCGACGCCGTCCAGCGCCGACAGGAGACCGCCCAGCACGTGGTATTTGCCGCGAAAGGCGCCGGATCGCTCCATGGCCCACAGCGAGCCGGCCTCTTCGACGACGCAGATCAGGCCGTTGTCGCGCGATCCGTCCGAGCAGATCGAGCAGGGGTCGCGGGTGTCCGGCGTGCCGCAGACGGAACAGGACACGACCTTGGCGGCGGTCTCCGCCAGCGACGCGGCGAGCGGCTCCAGCAGTTGTTCGCGTTTCTTCAGCAGGGCCAGGGCGGCGCGACGGGCCGAGCGGGGACCGAGCCCCGGCAGCTTGGCCAGCAGGCTGATCAGTCGCTCGATCTCGGGTCCGGCGGAGGCAGCCAACTAGAAGAGTTTCGGCATGCCGGGAATGTTCATCCCCGCCATCGGCCCGGCGGCCTCGCGCATCAGGTCGGCGTTGGTGGCGTCCAGCTTGCGCTTGGCGTCGGCATGGGCGGCGACGATCAGGTCGGCGAGGATTTCGGTATCGCCGGGGACCATCAGGCTGTCGTCGATCTTGACGCCGGTGACCTCGCCCGCGCCCTTCAGGGCGACCATGACGAGACCTCCGCCGGAGCTGCCCTCGGCGGTGGTTTCGGTCATCTTGGCCTGGGCGTCCTGCAGCTTCTGCTGCATCGCCTGGGCCTGCTGCATCAGGGCGTTGAGATCTTTCATCGGGTTTAGATAGGGCCTTTCGCGCGGAACTTTTAGTCCTGATCGTCCTCGATCTCATCCGGGATCGCCGGCATCTCGACCGCCGGGGCCAGGGTCTTGATCTCGCCGACGACGGCGCCGGGGAAGGCCTCCAGCACCGCCTTGACGAAAGGATCAGCCTCGACCTCGGCGCGGACCGCCGCGGCAGCCTTCTTCTCCTGTTCGATCAGGGTCTCGCCGCCGCCCTGGCCGTTGGCGATGACGAACCACTGGCGGCCGGTCCAGTCCTTCAGCCGTGACGACAGGCGGGTTGCGAGGTTGGCGGGGGCGCCGTCGACGGGCTCGTAGGTCAGGGCGCCGGGCTTGAACGACACGGGGCGGACGTAGCGTTGCACGTCCATCTGGAGGGCGATCTCACGCTTCTCGCCGATCAGGGCGACGACGGCTTCGAAGGTCTGGGGGTCGGGAAGCGAGGGTTGAGCGGCCGGTCGAGTGGCGAGCACGGCCGAGGCTCCGCCGCCTCCGCCACCGCCACGGGGTGCGCCCGAGCCTGATCCGCCCAACGGCTCGCCGGACTGGAGCTTCTTCAGCGCCTCCTCCGGGCCGGGCAGGTCCGCGGCATAGGCGAGGCGGACGATAGCCATCTCCACAGCGTCGGCGGGGCTGGGCGCGCGGCGGACCTCGTCCAGCGCCTTCAGCAGCATCGACCAGGTGCGCGACAGCGTGCCGGCCGATACGTTCGAGCCCATGGCCGCCAGCCGCTGGGCCTGATCGTTGGGCAGGCGCGTGGCGTTGGGCCCCAGCATCTTGGCAACCGAGGCGGCGTGGCAGTGTTCCAGCAGGTCGTTGGTGACCTGAACCGGATCGGCCCCGTAGCCATACAGGGTGCGGAAGGTCTCCAGCGCCTCGGGCGTGCGGCCGGCCATGATCTGTTCGAACAGGGCGATGGTCTGGGACCGGTCGGCGAGGCCCAGCATGTCGCGGACGGTGTCGGTGGCGACGGGTTCGCCGCGCTCGCCTTGGACCAGGGCCTGATCCAGCAGCGACAGGCCGTCGCGGACCGAACCCTCGGCGGCGCGGGCGATCAGGGCCAGGGCGTCGTCTTCGACCTTCATGCCCTCCTTGCCGGCGATGCGGCTGAGGTGTTCGACCAGGATTTCAGGCTCGACGCGGCGCAGGTCGAAGCGCTGGCAGCGGCTGAGGATGGTCACCGGGACCTTGCGGATCTCGGTCGTGGCGAAGATGAATTTGGCGTGGGGCGGCGGCTCTTCCAGCGTCTTCAGAAGGGCGTTGAAGGCCTGGTTCGACAGCATGTGGACTTCGTCGAGGACGTAGACCTTGTAGCGGGCCTCGACCGGCGCATAGCGGACGCTTTCGAGGATGTCGCGGATGTCGTTGACGCCGGTGTGGGAGGCGGCGTCCATCTCCATGACGTCCATGTGCTGGCCGGCCATGATCGCCGCGTCGTGGCGGCCCAGCGCTGTCAGCTCCAGCGAGGGACGGTCGATGACGTCGGTTTCGTTGTTCAGGGCGCGGGCCAGGAGGCGGGCCGTCGTCGTCTTGCCGACGCCGCGCACGCCGGTCAGCATGAAGGCGTGGGCGATGCGGCCGGTGGCGAAGGCGTTGGTCAGGGTGCGGACCATCGCCTCCTGACCGATCAGGTCCTCGAAGGTCTTGGGCCGATATTTGCGCGCGAGGACGGTATAGGCCTCGCCGTCGTTCTGATGGGCGTCGTCGGCGGGCGGGGCGGGCGCGGGCTTGGTCTCGGCCGGAAGGGGCGCGGCGGCAGGTGCGCCGAACATGTCATCGGTGTTCTCGTCGCGCACATGCTCCGCGGAGTCGGGGGCGTCGTCGTCCTCCGCCCAAGGCGGATCGCCGGAATCAAGGTCGACGTCGGTCA
>JAZKHL010000026.1:0-32780 GCA_040385365.1 Pseudomonadota bacterium
CCGGGGTGTCGATGATGTTGATGCGCGTCTCGCCCGCCTTGCCGTTCCAGAGCACCGAGGTGCACTTGGCCAGGATGGTGATGCCGCGTTCCTTCTCCTGATCGTTGGAGTCCATGGCGCGCTCGGTCGTCGCCTCATTGGCTCGGAAGACGCCGGACTGGGCCAGAAGCTGGTCCACCAGGGTGGTCTTGCCGTGGTCGACGTGGGCGATGATGGCGACGTTACGAAGGTTCATGGTCGTTCAATGCGAAAAGGCGGCCGGCCCCATTGAAAGGAAGGGTGCGGTGGCCGCTCGGTGGGTGGCGTCATACGGGGAGCGCGCGCCTCATACAGGCTGGGCGCCGGAAAGGCCATAGGCGGACATGATGGCGGGTGTTTGACAGTCTCCGGGTCGGGGAGCAGCGTTCGCTTCTGACGTAAGGGAGCGGGACGATGAAACGGATGATCGTGGCGGGCGTGGTCGCCCTGATGTGCGCCGGCGGGGCGGCAGGGGCGCAGGACGAGATTTCGCCCTCGGTGGCGTCGGAGATCGTCGCGGCGCGCCAGGCGGCCCTGGCCATGTCCGGCGTGACCATGGGCTCGATCAAGGCGGGGCTCGACTCTGGGGCTCCGGCCCGGTCGATGGCGTTCAGCTCCGGCGCGCTGACGCGTTGGGCCGAGGCTCTGCCAAATCTGTTCCCACCCGGGACCGGAGCGGATGTCGTGCCGGGCACCAAGGCCAAACCCGAGATCTGGACGGACTGGCCCGGCTTCAATGCCAAGGCCGACGACTATGCCGCGGCCGCCGCCCGGTTGCAGGAACTGATCGCCGCCGGCGACACGGCGGGCGCCCAGGCCCAGTTCACCGTGGTCCGGGCCTCGTGCCAGTCCTGCCACGACGCCTATCGAAGCTGACGGGCCGACGCCTTCTGATCGATCAGGACGGCCTGCTGCCAGCGGCTCGGGGCCTTGTCCGTCCGGTGGATGCACCCGGACCAGCAGCAGGGCCGCTTCTTGCCCTCCAGCAGCGACTCCCGGGTTCGCTCGATACGGCGAGCGCGGGTCGCCGGTTGTTTGGCGTCCTCGACCCAGCAGATGAACTCGTTCCGACCGAGCGGCGTCAAGCTCTGCCACAACGCGAAGGCGGCAGGGTCCGATCGCACGGCAGCTTCGAAATCGGCGCTCGCCTCGTGGACGACGCCCTGAGCAAAGGTCGTCACGTGGACCTCCCGTCAACTCACTCGATCAGACCTTGGCCGACCGTCCCCTGATCCACGCGTACAGCGCGACGGTCAGCACCACGAAGGCCACGATCCCCGCCAGCATGGCCGGGAAGGTCGATCCTTCCGGCAGCATGGCGAACGGCGCGTCGTTGCCCGTGGCGACGATCACCCCTGCCGTCATCACCAGGAACAGGCTCTCGCCCACGATCAGGCCGGACGCCAGCAGCACGCCCATGCGACGCCCGACGTCGGCGAAGCGGGTGGTCTTGATGGCGCGGTCGTAGATCCAACCGGCGATGGCCCCGATGACCAGCATCGTGGTCACGGCGGCGGGCAGGTAGAAGCCGATGCCGACGGCGAGCGGCGGCAGCTTGACCTTGCCCTTGGTCGAGGCGTTCAGGATCATGTCCAGGACGATGATGATCACGCCGATCACCGCGCCGATCCCGATCAGGTCCCAGCGCAGATCGCCGCCGATAACGCCGCGCGCCAGGGCCGAAATCAGGGTCGCCTGGGGCGCCGCCAGCGGCTCGTCGGCGATGCCGGCAGGGCCGCCTTCGAAACCGAATGCCTTGTTCAGCAGGTTCAGGATCAGGGGGATGACGATGGCGCCCGCGCCGACGCCGACGATCAGCGCCGTCTGCTGACGCCACGGCGTGGCCTCGACCAGCTGGCCGGTCTTCAGGTCCTGAAGGTTGTCGTTGGCGATGACGGCCACGGCGAAGACCACCGCCGTCACGATCAGGGCGAAGGCCACGACCGACGGATCGGCCGGCAGGCCTGCGATGGCAAGCACGCCCAGCATCAGGACCGAGGCGATGACGATGGCCAGGATGCCGACGCCCGACACCGGGCTGTTCGACGACCCGATCAGCCCGGCCATGTAGCCGCAGATGGCCGCCACGGCGAAACCGATGAAGACGACATAGATCAGCCCGCCGCCGACCAGTAGCGCCGTCGATCCGGCCAGGGTCGGATTGCCCTGCGCGAACCAGGCCAGGATGCCGCCGATGCCGATCAGGCAGGCGACCGACAGACCGGCGACGATGTTGATGGGAATGTCCTGTTCGGTGCGATCCAGCACTTCGCCCGCGTTGCGACGGCGATTGGCGGCCAGCGCCGAGGTCAGCCCGCCGATCAGCGGTCCAGCCAGCTTGATCAAGGTCCAGATGGCGGCGACGCCGATAACGCCGGCTCCCATGAAGCGGACTTCGTTGCGCCAGACCGTCACGGCCAGGTCTTCCGGCGGCGCACTCGCCGCGACGGTCGAGGCGATCGAATCGATGCCGTGCGAGGCCAGCCAAGCGACCACGTCGGGCGAGGTCATCAGCGGCACGAAAACGAACCAGGCGACGACCAGGCCGAACAGCTGGGCCAGGCCCACGGTCAGGCCGATCAGGTGGCCGGCGCCCAGAAGCGCGAACTGCATGCCGAAGCCCATGCCCGTCGCCCCGCCGCCCAGCGACGCGGGAAGCTTGACGAACTTGGCGGCTTCACCGGCGAACACCCGGCCCGCGACCAGAAGTGCGTATCCAGCCGAGACCAGCGAGCCGACGATGACGACCAACAGACCGGCCTTGTTCTCGCGCACCGCGCTCTCGGTCTGTTCGGCTCCGCGCGAGCCGACGGTCAGCACTTCCGCCGCCGCCACGCCCTCGGGGTAGGGCAGGCCTGCCTCGACGACGAGGGCACGACGTAGCGGGATGGAGAAGGTCACGCCCAGCACGCCGCCGAACACGCAGATCAGCACCGATTCCCAGAACGGAAACTCCAGCCACCACCCGACCATGACCAGACCGGGCAGGACGAAAATGATCGAGCTCATGGCGCCGCCGACCGAGGCCACGGTCTGGACCGTCATGTTCTCCCAGATGGTCGAAGTCTTGAACATCCGCAGGATGGCCATCGAGATGACCGCCGCCGGAATGGCCGAGGCGAACGTCAGCCCGACCTTCAGGCCCAGATAGGTATTCGCCGCCGTAAAGACGACGGCCAGCAGGCAGCCCAGCAAAAGAGCGCGGAGGGTGAGTTCGACGCGCTTGGTCGGCGCGGGCGTGGGCGTGTCGGTCATCAGGTCGTCCCCTCGAGAAGCGACAGACCTAAGCCGGAATGAGGGCGGGGATCAACGGGCGCTTAGCCCTTCCCCCGCTTGCGGGGAAAGCGGTCCGTCGATCGCGCAGCGATCCAGGACCGATGGGGGAACTTTCCTGTCGCCGGTGAGGCGTTGCACTTCCCCCATCGTCACCGTCTCGCTTCGCTCGACGACGCGACACTTCCCCCATGAAGAATGGGGGAAGGGCTTGCACTACCGCTGCACCCACTGACCGGCGGCGTTCCGATACCATTGCCCCGAGGTGATCCTCGGCATCAGCTGGCTTTCGAACATCCGGGCGGCGGCGACGTCGGCCGTCGTGCCGGCTTCGGCGGCGCTGCGGGCATAGGCCGCGCGGCGTCCCGAGTTGGTGGCCGAGACTGCAGCCTGCAGCGCGGGGTCGGACGCCGAGGTGCGGAATCCCAGATAGCCGTCGGCCTGCTCGCCCACCGTCCCCGCCGACTTGGCGGCGACGATCAGCGAGCGTTGTTCCGGCGTCTGCGCCAGGACGGCTCCGGCGGCGACGCCCAGGGCGACCACGGCGGCGCCGAGGACGAAGAGCTTGCGCAGGGACATGGTGTGGGTCTTTTCCATCAGAACAGGTTGGGGTTTTCGGCCAGAAGGTCTTGCAGTTCGCGATCCAGCCGTACGCGCACGTCGGCGTCCAGCTTGGCGTAGATCTGGATCGGATCGACCTGCAGCCGGATCGTGGGCGTGCACGCCGACATCATCGTGGCGACGCCGACGGCGAGAAGCACGGTACGCAGCAGGCGGGGCTTTGGCGGGGTCATTCGGTGGTCTCCGACGTCTTCAACGCTTTCACTGCCACAGGGGATGCGCCCTGTCGCGTGAACGGGCTCTGAACGGTCACGGTTGCTCTGCGTCAGGATCGCCATTTCGCGCCCGGTTCACGGCCAGCAGGTCGCTGACCAGCTGATTGAGGTTCAGGGTCGTGTCCAGCGTCAAGTCGATGCCGGTGTTGGACGGCAGGGGCAGGGGCCGGTTCAGGAACTCGCGGCTGATCAGTTCGGCCAGCGTCAGACGCAGCTCCTGGCGCTGGGGCGGATCATGCCGACCGACAATGTGGAACAGGACCCCGACCCGGCCCTCGTCCAGGCTGTTCACGTCGGCGGTCAGAACGTCGAACGCCAGGTTCTCCATCGCCTGATAGGCCAGGTCCTCCACCGTGCCGGGCGGCACGGCGCCGCCGCCGCCGGCTTCGAGCCCCGACAGAGCCTCGCGCTGGATCGAAAGGCGGCCCGGCTGGGCGGCGTAGAGCGTCCCGGCGGTGATCCGCACGCCCGTGTCGGGGTCCGAGGTGAACGGCAGGCGACCGGACACCACGGCGTCCAGCATGACCTTGTCGCCAAAACCGGACCCCTTGATCAGGTCGCCCAACTGCACCCGGTCCAGCACGATGACGCCCGAAAACGGACGTCGGTCCAGGGGCACCGAGAACGGCTCCACGCTGACGGTCCCGCCCGCCGCGTTGATCCGGCCGCCGCCGATCGTCACCGCCGCCTTGTCGAGCGAAAAAGTCAGATCCAGGTCGGTCAGGGGTGCGATCGACTCCAGCGTCGCGACCCTGAGTGACTGATCCGGCGCGGTGGTCAGGGGGGCCAGGTTGGTGAAATCGATGGTCCCCGACAGCCCTTTCACCGCCCCGGCCGGACTGGCGAAATCGAGGTTTGGAATGACCAGCCGCCCAGAGCTGGAGCCCTCCGGCAAGTCGTCGCTCCAGTTGATCCGGCCCGTGAACGACGCGGATCCGGTTGCCGGCGACTGCACGAACCCGGCGGCGAGCGGGCTCAGGTCGGCAGGTTGCAGACCACCCTCGGCGAACACCAGCGACGGTGCGTCGATGACGATGCCGCCGTCCCCGGTCGTCCCGTCATGCGCCAGTGTCAGATGGCCCAGCGCGTTTCCGCTGCGCGCCAGGTCGAACTCGCCGCTCCAGTTCTCGTTGGCCAGGGTGGCGGTCCCCGACGCGGTCAGGCTGTTGAAGCGGCGCGGCCGGGTCGCGTCCTCGACCGTCGCCGAGGTGATGCGGGCCTCAAGCCCGAGCCCTGCGCGCGAGCCGGTGGCCACGGCCGTGCCCTCGACGTCCTCGAACGCCATGGCCAGGAAGGGCGCCGAGGCCATTACCCCGTCCAGCCGTCCGGTGACCCGCCAGCGGCCATTCTGCGAGACGACCAGCGGCGTGTCCGTGGCGCAGAACCGGCCGGTGACATCCTCGACGTCGTTCTCGTCCAGCTCCAGCCGCTCGACCGCGAACGCCGAGCAGCCCGCCGTCGCATACGTCAGCCGTCCCGCATTGGTCGCCAGCACGCCACGCGTGGTCAGGGTCAAGCCGCGCGCCAGGCCGAAATCGAGCGCGGCTTGCCCGTCCAGCGTCGCCTGGAAGCCGCCGGCCGTCAGCCGCCAGTCCGGGATGGCGAAGGTCGCCTCTGGCAAACCCCGTCCGCGCGTGGCGGTGACGCTCAGCGCGCCTCCGCCCCTCTGACCCGGCCGTGCGGAATAGATCGGCGCGGCGACCGGACGGATCGTCAAGACGCCGCCGTTCGCCGGCGTCATCCGCGCGGCTTGGGTCAGGCTGGCGACCACGCCGCCGTCCCCACCCGTGACACGGATCGAGGGCACGTCCAGGGCGAAGGCCCCCAGCGCCCGCTTCATCTCCGCCAGTTCCGGCACGTCGTCCCGCGCCACGGCCCCGAACAGCGGCCAGGCGCCCCGCCGCGACGACATAGAGCCTGTGATCACCAGAGCCGTGACGCGGTCGGACGCATAGTCGAGATTGAACCGAGCCCGGGTGTCGCCCAGCGTTAGGGTGTCGAAGGCCACTCGCGTCGCGCTGGCCGCCAGGGCCCCGCTGGCCTGCACGCCGCCCCCGCTTCCGCTGATCGCCAGATCGCCCGACGTCACGTCGGCGCCGGTCAGGACCAGGTCGGCCGCTCGGCCGGATGCGGCGCGCAGCCGCGCCGGTCCCGCCACGCTCCAGTCCAGGCCCCCGGCATGTCGCGCCAGAATGATCCGCGCACTGCTGGAGGTGATGTCGGCCGATCGAGCGGACAGGCTGGGGGCGGCCAGCGAAGCGGCGGTCAACCGGGTCGTCGCGGCCCCATTGAAGCCGAAGGTGTCGATCCAGCCGCTGACTTGACCCTGGCCCTCAAGCGTCAGACGCGCGCCCTCGGCTGCGGCCCCGCCGACCTTCAGCCGGTCGCCCGTCAGCGTCAGGTCGAACGCCGCCTGGCCATCGCCGCGCCGGGTCTTCAGGTCGGGGTAGGGCAGGGCGGCGGTTCCCGACACGCGGGCCGCCGCAGCCTCCATGCCGAGCCCGGCGAACTGCTGGGCGCCGAGATCGAGCGCGACGGCTACCCGGTCGCCCGTGGTGGTCAGCTCCAGCCTGCCCCCCAGACTGCGCGCCTGTGTCTCGCCGCTGCGCAGCGAAGCCGCCGGCATTCGCGCCGACAGCCGCATCAGTTTGCCGTTATCGACTCGCGCGTCGGCCAGCAGCGACAGTGGCCCGTATTCGGTGTCGAGCCTCAGCCGGCCGCCTTCGACCAGGATCAGGGGACTGCGGCTGTCGGGACGGGGAGGCCGGCCCGTGAACTCTTTGATCAGACCGTCGAGCGATCCGAACGACAGTGTTCCATTGCGCCAGCTCGCCTTGGCCACAGGTCGCACCAGACGGATCCGGCTGGGCGTCACCCCGAGCCCGCCCGAGGACCAGGGCAGGCCGACCGCATAATCCACCTCGACCCGCTGAATGGTCACATCGGGATCGTGCGGATCGCCGATGGTGACGCGGCCGACGAAACCGTTCAGCTCCAGACGCTGGACTTCGACCTGGGCCGGAATGCCGCGCTGGTCCAGCCAGCCGACCAGGACTTCCCGCGCGGCGGCGCGCCGGTTCAGCCACGCCAGTCCCACCAGAAGGGCGACCACGACGAGTAGGACCAGCGCGGCGATCGCGATCCTGCGCCCTACGTTTCGTTGGGGCGGTCGGGGCTGAGTCGCCTTGGACGGCGTGACGTCGACCCCGCTCACAGCCAGCCGCCGCCGCTGTGCCAGCCCGGGACGCGGCGATTCGTTAACATCGCCGAGATGTCGCACTGCGAAACGAGCGTTGCGTTCGCGCCACAATGAGTGGCGCCACAGTCACTTACAGTGAAGCCGGCGGCCGAGGCGCTGTGCGGCGATTCATTGTGGACAGCACAGGCGCTCATAGCTTGGCGATAGACTGTCCCGTGACCTGTCGGAATACCCAAAAACACCTCGATTTACCGTCGTGGGCGGCGGCGGTTAATCATTTGTAACGACCCGTCTTCCCATGATGCCATCGGCGAGTTATAGGGCTTGCTTCGCATCCGGGGGCTCTTGGGCGCGATCCTTGCATTCAGTGGGTTTGGCGCCGGATGGCGTCGTCTTTCGTCGGGGACCGATGGCTCAGTTCGATCCACGCCGCCAGCCGATGCGTTTTGCACCGCATCTCCTGACCGGCGCAGCCGCCCTAACGGTGGCGCTTCTCGCCGGACGTGTCTATCAACCCGCCCAGGCTGAAGTTGTTCCAGAACTGACTCAGCAGCAGATCGCATCGCTTGAAGCCCGCGCCTTCGACGCCGCCGGCACCCCCGCCGGCCTGACCGTCCCCGAAGCCATCCCCGTCCAGATTCGCCGCGGCGAGACGTTCGAGCAGGCCGTGCGCCGCACCGGCATCGGCGCCGCCGACGCCTCGGCCGTCGCCGCCACCATTTCCAACGCCTTCGACCTGACGCAGATGCGCGCGGGCCTCCGCTTCGAGACCGCCGTGTCTCGTCCACGCGGCGGCCGGGGCGACGCCCGCCTGATCGGGCTTACGATGCGCACGGGTCCGGCCAGCCAGCTGACCGTCTCGCGCAGCTTCGACGGCGCCCTGCGCCTGCGGGCTCTCGAAGAGCGGGTGAACCACGAAACCGTGGTGCTGAAGTCCGAGGTGCGCGGTTCGCTGTCCGCCACGGCCCAGCGCATGGGCGCCGACGCCGCGGTGCGGCGCAAGGCGACGCAGCTGTTCGCTCACCGTTTCGACCTGGACCGCGACGTGCGCGCCGCCGACGAGTTCACCCTGGTGTTCGACCGCTCGGTCACCGAGAACGGCCGCACGGTGGACACCGGCGACCTGCTGTATGCCGAGATGAAGGGCGTGGTCTTCTATCGCTTCCAGCCCGCCGGCGCGCGCGAAGCCCAGTATTTCGACGCCACCGGCAAGAACATGAAGTCGTCGATGATGCGCACGCCGCTGGATCGCGCGGCGCGCATTTCGTCCAGCTTCGGTTTCCGCGTCCACCCGATCTCGGGCTATCGCAAGATGCACCAGGGCATCGACTTCGCGGCCGGCACCGGCACGCCGGTCGTGGCCCCCGCCGACGGCGTGGTGGTCGAGGCCCGTCGCTGGGGCGGTTACGGCAACTGGCTTCGCATCCGTCACGCCAGCGGCCTGGAAAGCGGCTACGGCCACTTGTCGCGCTATGGCTCGGGCATCCGCGCCGGCCAGCGCGTGACCCAGGGCCAGGTCGTGGCCTACGTCGGATCGACCGGCGCCTCCACCGGTCCCCACCTGCACTACGAACTGTGGCGCAATGGCCAGCGGATCAACCCGTCCAGCGTCCGCGTGGATGAATCCAACATCCTCGCCGGCGCCGATCTCGCCGCCTTCCGCGCCGAGAAGTCACGCATCGACCGCATCATCGCCGCCGGCGGCGAGCGCCGCCCGACCGTGCTTCAGGCCAATGTCGAGGGCCTGCGCCCCGCCACGGCGGCCCGCGCCTCCTAAGCTTCCCTGTCACCCTCGGGCTTGTCCCGAGGGCCCATGGCGGGGTCTGGCAAGGGTAGGCGCCGGGCTCACGCCCTGCAGGCTTGTTTCAGATCAATTTTGCCAGACCCATGGACCCTCGGGACGAGCCCGAGGGTGACGAAGCGTGGAGTTGTGGCGGTGAGCTCGCGCCTCAGACTTGGTTCGCTCCGCGCAAGCTTTCCACCGCCTCGATCAGCCTCGCCAGATCGCGCGGCGTCGATAGCCGATGGTCGCCGCCCTCGATCAGGTCCAGCCGCACGTCGCCGCCACTCAACCGCTCGGCCAAGGCCATCGCATGGGTCCAGGGGACGGTCTCATCCGCACGCCCCTGCAGCACATGCACCGGCGCCGCGATCGCGATCGGCCCGTCCAACAGCAGCCAGTCGCGCGCCTCCTCGAACATCCGGGCAGTCAACACATAATCGCCTAACCCCTCCTCGTGGATCAGCGCCTCGCCGTCGCGCAGGATCGCCTGACGCACATGATCCGGCAGCGAGGGCCACATCAGCCTCTCGGTGAAATCCTGCGCCGGATTGATCAGGACCAGCCCCGCCATCCGCTCCGGCCGCGCCAGCGCCGCCAGCAGAGCGACCCAGCCCCCCATGGATGACCCGACCAGGATCACCGGCCCGTCCAGACCGTCGATCAGCCCGACCGCATCCTCACGCCAGCGACCAATCGTCGCCTGTTTCCAGTCACCCGACGACCGACCATGGCCGAAATGGTCGTAGCGGACGAAGGACCACCCCCGCTCACGCGCCGCCGCCTCCAGCGCCAGCGCCTTGGTCCCCTCCATGTCGGACCGGAACCCGCCGATCCAGATCACGGTCGGCCCCGCCCCCGCGACGCGCTTCAGCGCCAGGGTCTCGCCGTCCGGTCGGGTCAGGGTTTCGATTGCATCGGTCATGTCGGTCTCCGGAACGCTGCCGCTCTGCGACCAAATCTCGCCGTGATCAAGTTGCCGCGTCAGATCGGTGAAACCGTCGTGGAGCCGTTACGAACCGCGTCTATGCGAGCCCTTCCTCCCGCTTTTTCCGGCGTTCCGATGTCCCGTCTTCCGGCGATCCTCCGCCTTGCTCTGCCCTTCACGCTCGCCGTCAGCCCGGCGCTGGCGCAATCGCCTGGATCGCAGCCAAGCGCGCCGCCCGCCCTGGTCGTGACCATCGTCGTCGATCAGTTCAGCGCCAACCTGTTCAACCAGTACCGCAGCCATTTCACCGGCGGCATGAAGAGACTGATCGACCAGGGCCTGGTCTATGCCAACGGTTACCAGGCCCAGGGCATCACCAAGACCTGCCCGGGTCACGCCACGGTCCTCAGCGGCGCCTATCCGACGACGGTCGGCATTCCCTCCAACGAGTGGGTCGATCCGGTGACAGGACTGGAGGTCTACTGTCTTGCGGCCCCTCAAAACACGCTCGCTGATGGCGGCGAGGGTGAGAACGGCCCGGTCGGTCCGGACAATATCGGCGTCACGATGCTGCCCGACTGGCTCAAGGCCGTCAGCCCGCGGAGCCGCGTCTACGCCGTCTCGGGCAAGGATCGCGGCGCCATTAATCTGGCGGGTCACGCACCCGATGGGGCCTTCTGGATCAAGGAAGGTTTTGGCCTGACGACCTATGTCGAGCCGGGCCAGACGGCGGAAGCTCGCCTCGCCCCCGTCGCCGACTTCAACGCCGCCTACCGCGCCCGCTACGGGGCGGACCCGGTCGGCCGCTGGACCTATCAGCACGACCAATGCCGCGCTCTGGTCGGCGACACGACGGTCTACGATGTCGTTCTGCACGCCGACCTGCCCCCAGAGGACTATAATCTGGAGGATTCTCCGGCGCTGGACGAGACGACGCTGGCGGCGGCGAGCGACCTGCTGGAGCGTCAGCAACTGGGTCGGCGCGGCGTCACCGACATGCTGGGCGTCAGCCTGTCCGGCACCGACAAGATCGGTCACCACTATGGGACGCAAGGCCCCGAGATCTGCGAGCAGCTGCTGCGGATGGATGAGGCCCTGGGCGTCTTTCTCGACAAGGTGGCCGAGGTTCCGGGTGGTGCGATCGTCGTCCTGACCGCCGACCACGGTGGTTCGGATTCGCCCGAGCGGATGGCCGACCGCGGGGCCGTCGCCGGCCGCTATGATCGCACCATGCTGCCGCGCATCAACGAACGACTGATGGCCCAGTTCGGCCTCAGCGTCGCGCCCCTGCAGAACGGCAACACGGGCCTGATCGTCGCCGGTGCCGATCACATCCTTCTGCCCCAGCCCCTGCGCAGCCGGATCGTCGCGGCCGCCTTGCCATTGGTCAGTGCCGAACCGACCGTCAGCTATGCGGCTGCGACCGACGCCTTACTGACCGAGCCGATGCCTGACCGGAACACCCCGCCGGAGGCCATGTCGGTGCGCGAACGCCTGCGTCTCAGCGCGGTGGCCGACGCGGGGGCCGACATCATGGTGGCCTATGCCCCCTATCTAACGGCGCAGAACCGCCCGCGCGGCGACATCGCCAGCCACGGCTCGGTCTGGGACTACGACCGGCGCGTTCCCATCATTTTCTGGCGTCCCGATGGACCGGGGCAGGAGCGGTTCTGGCAGATTCGAACCGTTGATATCGCGCCTAGCCTGGCCAATATGATGGGTCTCGAGGCCGCCGGTACGGTTGATGGCCGCTGCCTCGATCTGACCGTATACGGCGCTGCACCTTGTCCAGCCAAAGCTGAGCCGACGAGGGCCGCCGACAGGTCCCTCGCCACGCCGGCGGCGACCGCGCAACAGTCAAGCGTCCTGTCGCGCCTGGCGCGGAGCCTGGGTTTCTGAGCGTCGCCGGGCGTAACACAGACTCACTTCTCGTTTCCCGCAACGGACCCGCCCTTACACCCGACGCGTTTCAGGGGCACAACCGCGTCCAGGGAAACGCGACCGGCCAACGGGACGACCATGATCAGAGCAAGACGCGCGCGCATCGTCGCGACCCTGGGGCCCGCCAGCCGCGCGCCCGGCATGGTCAAGGCTCTGGCCCAGGCCGGCGTCGATGTGTTTCGCCTCAACTTCTCGCACGGGTCGCATGAGGATCACGCCGCCAATCTGAAGGCCGTGCGCGGAGCCGAGCTGGCGCTGAAGCGACCGCTGGGCGTGCTCGCCGATCTGCAGGGCCCCAAGCTGCGTCTCGGCCGCTTCGTCGATGTCGAGATCAGCGTGAAGCCGGGTCACAAGATGCGCTTCGATCTGGATCCCGCGCCGGGCGACGCGACCCGGGTGCAGATGCCGCATCCGGAAATCTTCAGGGCCCTGCGCGAGGGGATGCTGCTGCTGCTCGATGACGGCCGCGTCCGCCTGCGCGTCGGCAAGCGCACCGACGAATGGGCCGACGTCACCGTGGAGAGCGGCTCCAAGCTGTCTGACCGCAAGGGCGTGGCCGTGCCCGAAGCCGTCGTCCCCGTCTCGGCCCTGACGCCCAAGGACCGCGAGGACCTGGCCTTCGCCCTGCGCATCGGCGTCGACTGGGTGGCGCTCAGCTTCGTGCAGAAGGCCGAAGACATGGCCGAGCTGAAGGCGATCGTGAAGGGCCGCGCCGCCTGTCTGGCCAAGATCGAGAAGCCCCAGGCGCTGGAAGCGCTCGACAGCATCCTGGACTACTGCGACGGCGTCATGGTCGCGCGCGGCGACCTGGGCGTCGAGATGGAGCCGGAGGAGGTTCCGGTCGCCCAGAAGCGCATCATCCGCGCCGCCCGCCAGCGCGGCGTGCCCGTGATCGTCGCGACCCAGATGCTCGAATCGATGACCTCCTCTCCCGCCCCCACCCGGGCCGAGGCCTCCGACGTGGCCAATGCGGTCTATGAAGGCGCCGACGCCCTGATGTTGTCGGCCGAGACGGCGTCCGGCGACTATCCGCTGGAGTCGGTCGGCATCATGAACCGGATCATGGAGCGGGTCGAAGGCGACCCCCTGTGGCCCAGTTTGATGGACGCCGAACACGCCGGCATGGACGACATCGACGCCGACGCCCTGGTCGCGGCGGCTCGGAAAGCCGGCGAGGCGCAGTCCACGGCCTGCATCGTCGTTTTCACCACCCTGGGGGGCACCGCGCGGCGGATGTCGCGCGAACGTCCGCTCCAGCCCATGCTGGCCCTGACGCCCAAGCCCGAGACCGCTCGCCGCCTGTCGCTGGTGTGGGGCCTGGAGCCCCGGCTCGGCAAGGAGCCCGCCTCGCTGGAAGACGTGACCGACGACGCGGTCAACTCCGCCATCGAATACGGCCTGGCAAAGCCCGGCCAACGTGTCCTGATCCTGGCCGGCACGCCTTTCGGCGCCCCGGGGGCTGCGAATCTGCTTCGCTTGGCGCATACTCCGATGAAGAAGGCGAAGCGGTAGAGGCCCTTCCCCCGCACTTCGCGGGGGAAGTGTCATGTCGTGACGCGCAGCGGCACGCATGACGATGGGGGAAGTTCGTGCTCAATCTTCAGCAGGAAAGTTCCCCCATCGGTCCTGTTCGAGCTTCGCTCGAAGACGGACCGCTTTCCCCCGCAAGCGGGGGAAGGGCTAGCGAGGGCAAATGATCAAATACCTCGGCTCCAAACGAGCCCTGATCGACCCCATCACCGCCGCCGTCCGCAGCCTGCTGCCGACCGGCGGACACGTCTGCGACCTGTTCTCCGGCTCGTCCCGCGTCGGCCATGCCCTGAAGGGCCAGGACTTCCAGGTCTGGTCCAACGATCACAATGCCTATGCCCACACCCTGGCCACCGCCTATGTCCAGGCCGACCGGGACCGCTGGCATGACCGAGCCGCCGCCGTCCTCTCCGACCTCGCCGCGACGCCCCCTGCCGCCGGCTGGTTTACCAAAGCCTTCTGCGAAGACGCCCGCTATTTCACGCCCGCGAACGGCGCCCGCATCGACGCGATGCGCGACCGGATCGAGGCCATGGGGCTTGAGCCGCAACTCAAAGCCATCGCCCTGGTCAGCCTGATGGAGGCCGCCGACAGGGTCGACTCCACCGCCGGTCTGCAGATGGCCTATATGAAGGCCTGGGCCACGCGGGCGTTGAAGCCGATGCAGCTTCGGATGCCTGCGCTCCAGCCAGCCGTCGCTGCCGGACCCTGCCGCGCCACTCAGGCCGACGCGCTGGAGGTCGCCTCGGCGTTCGACGGCGACCTCGTCTACCTGGACCCACCCTATAACCAGCATTCCTACCTCGGGAACTACCACGTCTGGGAAAGCCTGATCCTGTGGGATCGTCCCGAGACCTATGGCGTCGCCAACAAGCGGATCGACGTGAAGACGCGAAAGAGCGCCTTTAACTCCAGACCCGGCATCGGCCCGGCGCTCCAGGCGGTCGTGGACGCCATCCGCGCTCCCAACCTGATCGTATCGTTCAACGACGAGGGCTATCTTAGCCGCGCCCAGCTGGTCGAGATGTTGTCAGCGCGCGGCCACGTCCAAGTCGTCGAAATCGCTCGTCCGCGCTACGTCGGCGCCCGCATCGGCATCCATAACCCCAAGGGCGAAAAGGTCGGCGCCGTGGGCCGGCTGCGGAATGTCGAATACCTGTTCGTGGTCACCGACCGGGCGGTTTCACTCGCAGCTTGACCGTTCCGGGAACGCGGCGCTCAGTGTGTCGTTAAAGCGGCATGGAAGAGTTGAGCATGACCCCGAACCCAGGCCCCCGGATGCGCGCCGCCGCCGTTCGCGACGCGGTCGCCGCCTATCAGACCGCCGCTTGGCGCGCCCCCGCCGCGACCCGGTTCGACAGCCGACCTGCAAACGACTTCCTGGCCCGCGCGGACGCCATCGCACCCCGCGCTCAACTGGATGAGCCGATCGATCTGGAGCCCATGCCGCGATGGATGATCATCGCCATCGGCGGCGTGATCGCCGCGATCCTCGGCGCCCTGCTCGGCGGCGCAATGGCCTTCTAGGCGTCCAGCAAAGCCCGGATCGGCGACCACCCTCGCCTGTGTATCGCGCAAGGGCCCATCGCCTTCAGCGCAGCCGAATGGATCGGTGCATTGTATCCCTTATGCGACGCGAACCCGTAGCCCGGGTATACCCCATCCATCTCGACCATGATCCGGTCCCGCGCCGTCTTGGCCAGGATCGACGCCGCCGCGATCGACAGCGACAGGCCGTCGCCGCCCACGGCCGTCTCCACGTCGCACGGCAACTTGAACCGGTAGTTGCCGTCCACCAGCGCGGCCTTCGGCTGCACGGCCAGCGCCTCGATCGCGCGGCACATGGCCAGGCCCGTCGCCTGCAGGATGTTCAGCTCTTCGATCTCATCGACCGAGGCGAACCCGACGCCCCAGGCCAAGGCGCACCGTTTGATCTCGACAGCCAGACCGTCGCGGCGCTCCGCCGTCAGCGCCTTGGAATCGTCGATGCCCTTGGGGATATCGTCCACCGACAGGATCACCGCCCCCGCTGAGACCGGCCCCGCCCACGGCCCGCGCCCCGCCTCGTCCACGCCGCACACCAAGCCGCCGACCCGCTGAGCCAGCAGCGTCTCCAGCGCCAGGGTCGGAAACGCCCGAACGGCTTTCACGGGCTTCGTCTTCGCTGTCGTTTTTCGGGTCACGACTCGCCCATAGCCCGGACCTCGGCATGGCGGAAGCACTCGATGCCGTGATCGTTGACCATCCCGGTCGCCTGCATGAAGGCATAGACGATCACCGGTCCACAGAAGCCGAAGCCTCTCGCCTTCAACGCCTTGGCCATCTCGACCGAGGCCGGTGTCTGGACGGGCCTGACGGTCGAATCCGCCCAGACATTCTGCACAGGTCGATCATCCACGAACGACCACAGCCAGCCGGAGAAATCCTCGCCCCGGTCGCGCATCTCGACGAAGACCCGCGCGCCCCGGATCGCCGCGTCGATCTTCGCCCCCGAGCGCACGATGCCCGCGTCCGCCATCAGCCGCGCCCGATCGGTCTCGCCGAAGTCTGCCACGACATCCGGATCGAAGTTTGCGAACGCCGCGCGAAACGCCTCGCGCTTTCGCAGGATTGTGATCCACGCGAGCCCGGCCTGGAACCCGTCCAGCACCAGCTTTTCCCACAGCGCGCGGGCATCCCGCTCCGGCACCCCCCATTCGGTGTCGTGGTACTCGACGTACAGCGGATCGGTCCCGCACCAGGCGCAGCGTGTGAGCGAGTCTCCCATGCCTGCACCCTAGCGCATCAGGCAAAGAAAACCCCGCCGGTCGCGGGGACCGGCGGGGAGTTGGGGGACATTTCGTAGGGGTCGATCAGCTCGTACGGAAGCCGGTCGGGCCGTTCAGGCCGGCAGGGAAGAAGCCGCCGCTGGTCTGGCCGGTGCCGGACTTCAGGTAGACGATGTTCAGACCCTGCTGAACGGTGCGGCTGTAAGCCAGGCCATTCGTGTCGCTCGGGAAGATGTTGGACTCGGCGGCATTGCCGGTTCCGATCGTGGCGATGCCCTGATCCTGGTCGGTGCCACCGTCCAGGGTGTCGCGAGCGTCGGAAATCTGACCGGCGGCCGTGATCAACGAAGGCGTGGCCACACCCTTGGCCGTCAGCACGGTGCGGACGATACCGGCGTGATAGGCTTCGGCGGCCAGCAGGCCGGCGGCGGCTTCAAGGAAGACCGGGCTGGTCACCAGCGGCGAGGCGCCCTTGTAGAGAGTCACGCCCACGTCTTCGAAGATATAGGCGCCCAGCAGGAAGCTGTTGTCATCGGCATAGGGGTTGAACACCGAGGCCGGGCCGGAGATGACGCCGGCGGCGCGGGCGGCGGTGGAGAACGAGCCGTTCGGATCGGTGCCGCTGATGTTGATGGCAGGCTTGGCCACGGCCGCGCTGCCCAGGGCGGTGCGCAGGAAGTTAACGTGCGCGATCTCGTCCTTGGCAATCTCGTTGGCGTAGCGACGCACCAGGGGATCGGAAAACGGAACCGGAGCCCCGCCCGTCGTCGCACCTGGCGTGCCCTGACCCGAGGTCGAAGAGGCCGGGAGGCCCATTCCGAATGCGGCCCAAGAGTAGAATTCGGCCTCGAGATACTCGAGCTGCAGAGCGAAGTTCAGGATTTCGATGTCAAGGTTCACCTTGCCCGACGGCGGGTTCTGCGCGACGGCGGTGTTGCTGCCGCTGGAGCAGGCCCCAAGCACGGCGCCGGCCGTGGCGCCGACGGCGAAGCCGCCCGCGGTCTTGAAGAATTTGCGGCGTTCGTTCCTGCGATCGACCCGTTGGTCGAGCTGGTTCATGATGAGATCTGTCTTGGACATGCGAGAATCCTCTGCCGGGTGAGCCCGTTCCACAGTCAGGTACTCGCAAGCCCCCTATCCGGTTGCGTCCGGTTGTCGATTTTCGCCATATTTTTCCATCATTTAGTCTGCGCTTATCTTTTCAGCCACAGCTAAACTTCAGCCCATGGCAGGGAAATAGTCGGGACGGTGGGGGGTCACGATCCGGCCCTCCACCGACAAATTTCCGGCTAGTCGATCCAGTCGCAACAAGGCCATCGCCGACCCATCGCGTCCCGTCAGAACCTCGCCTACACGAAGGTCGCCGTTCAGCACTTCGGCGCCCGGCGCGGGTGCGGGCCCGTCGAACGACAGAGGCAGCATCCGTTTCTTGATCTCGCCGCGCCGCTTCATGCGCGACGTGGTTTCCTGGCCGACGAAACAGCCCTTCTGGAAATCGATGCCGTTCAGAAGGTCGAAATTCGCCTCGATCGGATAGGCGCTGTCCGATCCCCCATCCTTCGTCGGATCCGGAACCCCGACGGCCAGCCGATGCGTATCCCAGTCATCCTCGTCCGCATCGGCGGCGTGCTGGCCAAGCGTGCGTCCGCCCAGCGCGAGCAGCCTCGGATCGACGACGAACCCCTCGGCGACGCCCGGCCAGCTGGCGAACACAGGCCTATCATCCGCCTCGATCTCGACCTGGGCCCGAAGGCGATACATCGACAGCCGCGACAGCAGGGCCTCGCGCCGTTCCGCCGCGACATCCAGCACGACGCCGTCGTCCTCACCCCACAGAAACAGATCGAACAACAGCCGCCCCGGCGGTGACAGCATGGCTCCGAACCGCAGGCTCCCGGGGGTCAGCGTCTCGACATCCTGGGTCAGGAGATTGTGCAGAAAGCTTCGCGCATCGGGGCCGGTCACCCGGATCAGGGCGCGGCTGTCGAGGCGGGCGATACGGTTGGTCATGGCCGACAGATAGGCGCATCGGGACGTTAGGGGGAGGGCGATCCATGCACAGCCGCCTCACACCTGCCGCAAGAGAATCTCTATACGCTAGCCTCATGAGCGCCCGCTTCCCCATCCTCTACATCGCCGAGGCCGAGGCCGAGGCTGCGGTTTTGTCGTCCGGCGTGCTGGCGCATCTGGTCGAGGCGGTTCCCAACGCAGACTTCACGATCGTCGGCTCGGCGGCTTCGGCGCCGCTGTTCGCCGACACGCCGAACTTGCGACGACTGATCGTTCTGGACCGCACCGGGAACTGGGACTGGATCCAGCTCTGGAACCAGGTGCGCGACACCCGCTGGGGTCTGGTCGTGGACATGCGCGGCACCAAATTTTCGGAGCGACTGCGGCGCCAGAAGCGGGCCGTGCGGGGACCCGACCTGCCTGATCTCCATGCGGTGGAACTGGCGGCCAGGGTCCTGCAACTGGACGCTGTGCCGGCTCCCCGCCTGTTCTTTGCAGACGACACCCGGGCCGCTGCCGACGCTCTGATCGGAGAGGGGACCGGACCCATCCTCGCCGTCGGCCCGGGCGCGGACTGGATCGGCAAACGCTGGCCGGCCGAGCGGTTCGCCAAGGTCGCGACGCCTCTGCTGGCCGAAGGCGGTCCCCTCGCCGGGGGCCGTCTGATGATCGTCGGCGAAGACGCCGATCGCGACGCCGTCCATACCATCCGCCTCGCCGTTCCCCGCACCCGCGTCATCGAGCTCCAAGGCAAGCTGACTCGGCTCCAGACCGCCGCCGCCCTGTCGCGGGCCGCCCTCTACGTCGGTGCGGATTCGATCTGGACCCAGCTGGCGGTCGCGGCCGGCGCGCCCAGCGTCGGTGTCTTCGGTCCGTCGGACGATACCCGCGTCGGCCCCTGGGGCGGCGTCTCGATCCGCGGCGAACGGACGCTGGAGGAGTTCAAGGCCGTCGATCCGCGCCTGAACCAGGCCATCCAGCACATGATGGGCCTGCCCGCCGACCGGGTGCTGAGGGCGGCGCGAGGGCTGTTGGCGAATAAATTGGGCGCCGGACCGCGAACGTCCTCCGCGCCTGAGCTATAATGGCCTAGCCGAAGGCGATCCGGCAGGAGGCGAAAGTGCACCTTGTGCACGATGTGCACCCTGTTTGCGGACGGCGCGGCGTCATCGGAAAGTGCACGATGTGCACGATCTGCACTCTGTTTTCGCGATCCGGATAACGGCCATGACCCAGACCTATGACCTGATCGTGCGCGGCGGCGAGGTGGCCAACCACGCAGGACGCGGCCCCGCGGATGTCGGCGTCCGCGACGGTCGCATCGCCCATATCGGCGACCTGTCGCACGCGTCCGCCGGAGAGACCGTCGATGCGACCGGCCTGACCGTCCTGCCCGGCGTCATCGACACCCAGGTCCATTTCCGCGAGCCCGGCCTGGAGTGGAAGGAAGACCTGGAGACCGGCTCGCGCGCCGCAGCCCTGGGCGGCGTCGTCGCCGTGTTCGAGATGCCGAACACCCAGCCCAACACCACCGATGCCGACACCCTCGCCGACAAACTGGCCCGGGCCCGCGACCGGATGTGGACCGACCACGCCTTCTACGTCGGCGGCACCCACGGCAATGTCGAGTTCCTGGGCGAGCTGGAGCGGCTGCCCGGCTGCTGCGGGGTCAAGGTCTTCATGGGCGCCTCGACCGGCGACCTGCTGATCGCCGACGACGACGGGGTGCGTCAGGTGCTGAACGCCGTCAGCCGCCGCGCCACCTTCCATTCCGAGGACGAATACCGCCTGGCGGAGCGCCGCGAACTGGCCCGGACCGGCGACTGGACCAGCCACACCGACGTGCGCGACGCCCAGAGCGCCATCCAGTCCACCGAACGCCTCGTCCGCCTGGCCCGTGAGACCGGCAAACGTATCCACGTCCTGCACGTCTCGACGGCGCAAGAGATCGCGTTCCTCGCCGGCCACCGTGACGTCGCCACGGTCGAAACCACGCCCCAGCACCTGACTCTGGACGGCGACGAGGCCTATGAGCGGCTGAAGGGCTATGCCCAGATGAACCCGCCGATCCGCAACGCCCCCCACATCGCCGGCCTGTGGCGCGGCATCGATCAGGGCATCGTCGACGTGCTCGGCTCCGACCACGCCCCGCATACCAAGGAAGAGAAGGCCAAGCCCTATCCCGCCTCGCCCTCGGGCATGCCCGGCGTCCAGACCCTGGTGCCGGTCATGCTGACCCATGTCGCGAACGGCAAGCTGACGCTGGAACGGTTCATCGACCTCACCTCCGCCGGCGCCCAGCGGGTGTTCCAGACCGCCGGCAAGGGCCGGATGGCGGAGGGCTACGACGCCGACCTGACCCTGGTCGATCTCAAGGCCAAGCGGGTGATCCGCCACGACGATCAGGCCAGCCGCTGCGGCTGGACCCCCTTCGACGGCTTCGAGGCCACCGGCTGGCCTATGGCGACGATCGTGCGCGGCCGGGTGGTCATGCAGGACGGCGAGCTGATCGGCTCCTCTCACGGCCGTCCCGTCCGATTCCAGGAAACGCTGGGGGCGTGACCGAGTCGAAGGCGCAGCTCGGCCTGATCGGCTACGGCGCCTTCGGTCGCCTGACCGCGAAGCATCTGTCCGAGTGGTTCGACATCCTCGCCTATGACCCCGTCGCCCAGCCCGACGGCGTCGCCCGCCTGACCGACCTCGCCACCACCGCCGCCTGTCCGGTGGTCATCCTCGCCGTTCCGGTCGAGGCCCTGGCCGAGACCCTGTCTGCGATCGGCCCGCATCTGCGCGACGGCGCGGTCGTCATCGACGTCGGCTCTGTCAAGGTCCTGCCTGCCCGACTGATGTCCGAACACCTGCCCGCCCATGTCCAGGCGGTCGGCACCCATCCCCTGTTCGGACCCCAGAGCGCGCGCGACGGCGTGGCGGGCCTTCGCATCGCCGTCTGCCCGGTGCGCGGGGACCGCCCCGCTCGCCGCGTCGCCGCCTTCTGCCGTCATGCCCTGAAGCTGAAGGTCTTCCGCGTCACGCCCGAGGATCACGACCGCGAGGCCGCCATGGTCCAGGGCCTGACCCACTTGATCTCACGCGTGCTGCTGTCGATGGAGCCTTTGCCGACCCGAATGACCACCGTCAGCTTCGAGCGGATCATGCAGGCGGTCGAGATGGTTCGCTACGACAGCCCCGCCGTCTTCCGCGCCATCGAGCGCGAGAATCCCTTCTCGGCCGAAGTCCGAAACCGTTTCTTCGACCTCGCCGAACAGGCGCGGGCGGATCTGGATGGGTGACCTCTGACGCGGCGAGCGCGCCTACGCGACGGGCGACAGCGACGGGTCGATCGGCCAGACGCCGCCTGGCGTCGGGGATAGCTTTTGGTAGTCGCCCAGGCGCGAGGGGTCCGGTTGAACGATGGCCCCGTCCAGCAGAAAGACCGAGCCGACGGTCTGTGGAGGCATGGTCTGGATGAATGTGGCCGCATCCGCCACGGCCGCCTTGAGACGGCGGGACAGGTCGGCAGCCGTCATGGGGGCGCGGCTTTCAACTTTTTCGAGATCGTTGTCCGAATAGCGAGCCAGTCGTGGGATCGTGTCCAGCAGCAGTTCGGGAGAATAGCCCTCATCCTTGCCGACCGCTGCCCAGACCACCGCCCCCAAGGGGTAAAGGCGCTCGTGAATGGCGACGAGATCCATCGCATCGCGCGGTTCGCGCCTGGCTGCTGCAGTGAGAGCCTTGTTGGTCGCCAGGTCGAACGGATGCAGGGCGAAACCCAGCACAGGGTGCTGCTGTACAGGAAAGAAACGAACGGCGCTGTCCTGGACCCAATCTAGTTGGGTCTGGGCCTGCCCCAGGGAAACGCGGGCCGTCAGCATGGACGGCATCCGCCTTACCCACTCTACCTGGAATCCCGCTTGGATCAGGGCGTGCGCATCGGCTTGGGCGGCATTGGCGACGGCGGACGGGGTGTCGTTGAAGATGTCGATGTCATAGGACAACCGATCCCAGGCGAGGTTCAGCGCCAATCCGCCGGCGACATGACTTTCCGGACTGCGGTTCGCGGCGATGATGTTGAGGACGCGCGCCTGAAAATCGCTAGGCGGCACGGCAGGCCTCGGCCAGGCGATGACCTAGCCGCCATGCAGCCATATCGCCTTGTCGACGCAAGGACTCACTTATCGCCAGCGCCTGCTCCGGGGTGGGATCCTCGCGGAAGTGACAATTCCACAGGGCGACGACACGATAGCGTTCAAAGGCTTCTCGATACAGACGCAGGTATTCGGGGGGAGCAGCGACGTCCATGCCCCTGAAGATACAGCAGCCCCCGTCGCCCGCCAAATCTCAGATCGAGAAGCTGACGCCGCAGCCGCAGCTGGTCGCCGCGTTGGGATTGCGGATCACAAACTGGGCGCCCGCCAGCTCGTCGACCCAGGCGATCTCCGAGCCCTTCAGGAACGGCACGGACACCGGGTCCACCAGGGCCGCCTGTCCGTCCATCTCGATGCGCAGGTCGTCCGCTTCGCCGGCCTCGACCAGATCGAGGCGATACTGGAAGCCGGAACATCCGCCGCCCTCGACGGCGACGCGCAGCAGCACCGGTCGTCCCTCCGCCTCGCCGAGCTTAGCGAGCCGCTTGGCCGCGCTCGGCGACAGCATGATGCCATGCGGCGCGCGGGTCGCGATCTTGAGTTCAAGCGGAGCGGTTTGGACCTCGGTCATGCCTGCCTATATGAGACCGATGAGGCCCGTTCGCAAAGGCCGCTCTGATGAAGTCGTCCAATCTTGAGCCAGACTGACGCCCGCGCCCCCTATGCCGAACGCGCCGAAGCGTCACGCGGACGGCTGGTTCCCGAGGCTGCGAGCCGCACGCGCAACGCCTTCGCCCGCGACCGCGACCGCATCATCCACTGCACCGCCTTCCGCCGCCTGAAGGAAAAGACCCAGGTCTTCGTCGCGCACGAGGGCGATCATTACCGCACCCGCCTGACCCACAGCCTCGAGGTCAGCCAGATCGCCCGGTCTTTGGCCCACGCCCTGCGGCTGGACGGGGAACTGGCCGAGACCGTCGCCCTGGCGCACGACCTGGGTCACCCGCCCTTCGGCCACGCCGGCGAGGACGAACTTCAGGCCCAGATGGAGCCGTGGGGCGGGTTCGATCACAACGTCCAGACCTTCCGCGTCGTGACCAAGCTCGAGGAACGCTATCCCGCCTTCGACGGCCTGAACCTGTCGTGGGAAACCGTTGAGGGCGTCGTCAAGCACAACGGCCCGGTGACGCATAAGCTGGACGAACCGGCGTGGAAGGCCATCGCCGACTTCGCGCCCGGCTGGGATCTTCGCCTCGACAGCTTCGCCTCGTTGGAGGCCCAGGCCGCCGCGATCGCCGACGACATCGCCTACAACAACCACGACGTCGATGACGGCGTGCAGGCGGGCCTGTTCACCCTGGCGGACCTCGCCGACGTGCCCCTGATCGGCCCCGTGTTGCATCAAACTCGCCGCGATTGGCCCGAGCTGGACGAGCGCATGATCCGGCTGGAGGCCGTCCGGCGCATGATCGGCGTCATGGTCGATGATGTTCTGGTCGAGACCGAGCGCCGCCTCCTCGACGACAGGATTGGCTCTGTCGAAGACGTCCGGGCCGCCCGCCGGACGCTGGTCCAGTTCTCCGATCCGATGATGGCGGACCTGGGGGTGCTGCGCCGGTTCCTGTTCGAGCGGATGTATCGACACTACCGCGTCAACCGCACGCGCAGCCAGGCGCGACGCATCCTGGCCGAGATGTTCCAGCTGTTCATGGCCGAACCCGAGGTCCTGCCGACGGAATGGAGCGAAAAGGCCATGACCGACGACCAGCACAGGCGCGCCCGGGCCGTCTGCGACTACATCGCCGGCATGACGGACCGTTATGCGATCGAGGAGCACAGAAAGCTGTTCAACCTCGACCTCGCGCTCGATCTGTGATTCGTCGTTGGGACGCGCCGGGTTAGACTGGCGACCCGAGGCGTCGATTCGCGCAACGGCCTCCGAGAAGGCGACGACCATGTCCTATGACGAAGACAACCGCCCCAGAGATCGCGACCGCGGGGCCTATACGCCGCCGACCGATGACGACCTGCCCTTCAACCGCGGCGGCTTCGACGCTCGCCGCGGCCCTCCGGCCAAGGCCCCGCCCGTCACCCTGCTGGTGAGCGCCGGGTTCCTGCTGGTCCTGATCATCGCGGTGGTCCTGTTCTACCGATCCGGTCTGCGCTCCTCGACCGACGCCCCGCCCGCCATCGGCACGCCGGTCGCCCAGCTGAAGGTCGAGGCCCCGCTGGAGGCCCAGCCCGTCGATCCGGAAGCCGGTGTCGGTCTTTACGACGAGGCCGAGGCTCCCACGACCGCGCCCGTCATGACCGCCCCGCCCGAGACGCCCCTGCCGCGCCCGGCCCCGCGTCCGGTCGAGAACGCCGCCGCCACGCCGCCGGCCCCTCGCCCGACGCCTACGCCCACGCCCACGCCTGCGCCGACCCCGGCGCCTGCCCCGGCCACCAGCGCGGGTGGATCCTCGGCCGTCCAGATCGGCGCCTTCTCCTCCACCGCCATCGCCGACCGCGAGTATGCGTCCATGGCCGCCCGATTCCCGCAGTTCGCCCGAAACGCCTCCAAGCGGGTGCAGGAGGTGACGGCCTCGAACGGCTCGACGGTCTATCGCACGACCTTCACCGGCCTCAGCGCCGCCGACGCCCGGTCGTTCTGCGCCGCGATCGAGGCGGGCGGCGGCGACTGTCTGGTCCGCTAGGGATTTGACCAGCGCCGCCATCTACGGCTGCTCGGGCCATGCGCTGACGGAGGAGGAACGCGCCTTCTTCGCCGACGTGCGTCCGTGGGGGTTCATCCTGTTCCGCCGGAACGTGGACAGCCCCGATCAGGTGCTGCGCCTGACCTCGGACCTGCGCGACTGCGTCGGCTGGGCCGCGCCGGTCCTGGTCGATCAGGAGGGCGGACGCGTCCAGCGCCTGGGCCCGCCCCACTGGTGCAAATACCCGCCGGGCGAGGCCTATCTGAAGGCCACCAACGATCCGCTGGCCGCGCGTGAACTGGCCCGACTGGTCGGTCGACTGATGGCGCACGACCTGAAGGCGGTCGGCATAAACATCGACTGCGCGCCCGTGCTGGACGTGCCGACCCTGGGCGCCCACGACATCATCGGCGACCGGGCCTATGCCCAGGATCCGGCCACCGTCGCCCAACTGGGCCGCGCCGTCGCCGAGGGCTTGCTGGCCGGCGGCGTCCTGCCGGTGATCAAGCATATGCCGGGCCACGGCCGCGCCTTCGCTGATAGCCACAAGGAGCTGCCGACGGTCCATGCCGATCTGGCGACGCTGGACGCCTGGGATTTCGCACCCTTCAAGGCCCTGTCGGACATGCCGATCGGCATGACGGCCCACATCGTCTTCGACGCCATCGACCGGAAACGGCCCGCCACCCAGTCGAAGAAGGCGATCAAGCTGATCCGCGAGACCCTGGGTTTCGGCGGCCTGCTGCTGTCCGACGACCTCTGCATGAACGCCCTCAATGGAACCCTGACCGAGCGGGCGGAGACGTCGCTGAAGGCGGGATGCGACCTCGTCATCCACTGGAACGGCGTGATGGCCGAGATGCGTCAGGTCGCCGAGGGCGTAGGCCGGTTGAAGGGCGGAGCCGCCCGCCGCGCCGCCTCAGCTTTGGCTCGCATCGTCCACACGCCTGAACCGCTGGACGTGCGCGAGGCCCGCGACCGCTTCGACGCCATGCTGGCAGGGCGGCTGACAGCGGCGAAGGGTCCCGACGTCGGCGAGGCGCAGGCCCCCGCATGAACGCCGCGTCCGTAGGATTGACCCCGGAGGCCCTTCCCCCGCTTGCGGGGGAAAGCGGTCCGTCGCTGAGCGAAGCGAGGCCAGGACCGATGGGGGAACTTTCCTATCGACGTGTGAGCGCGGACTTCCCCCATCGTCACGCGTGTCGCTTCGCTCCACGACGCGACACTTCCCCCATGAAGAATGGGGGAAGGGCTCAAGGGCAAGGCGGCTCATGACCGAGGCCTTCCAGCCCAATCTGGATTTCACGGCCGTCGCGGAGGTCGACGCCCGCGACGCCTTCGTGGTCGATCTGGACGGCTATGAAGGCCCGCTGCACGTCCTGTTGGCCCTGGCGCGGAACCAGAAGGTTGATCTGCTGAAGCTGTCGATCACGCGGCTGGCGGAACAGTATCTGGCCTTCGTGCATGAGGCGCGACGCAGGAACTTCTCCCTGGCGGCCGACTATCTCGTGATGGCGTCGTGGCTGGCCTATCTGAAGTCGCGGCTGCTCCTGCCGAGGACCGAAAAGGGCAAGGGCGACGAACCGCCGGCCGAGGAGATGGCCGCCGCCTTGGCCTTCCGCCTGCAGAAGCTGGAGGCGATGCGAAAGGCTTCGGACGCCCTTCAGGCCCGGCCGCAGCTGAAACGCGACGTCTTTGCCCGGGGCGATCCCCAGGCCACCGTCATCGTCCCATCCGACCGCATTGACGCCAGCCTCTATGAGCTGATGGCGGCCTATGTCGGCCAGCGCCGCCGCGAACAGGCCCGTCACTACAATCCCGGCCAGCGGGTCGAGGCCTATCCTCTGGAAGAGGCGCGAGACTGGCTGCGCGATATTCTGCCCCGCCTCGCCGACTGGACGCCGCTGGAGCGTGTGGCCCCGGTGCGGGACGGGGAGGGGCCGAGCCAGTCTTCCCTGACCGCCTCGACGTTGTCGGCCAGCCTCGAGCTGGTCAAGGAGGGCGCGATGGACGTGCGCCAGGAGCGGGCGTTCGACGCGGTCTGGCTGAAGCGGCGCGGTGAGGGTCAGCCACTGGAACTGACCCCATGAGCGACCTCCAGTTCGCCCCCGATGACGGCGAGATCGAACGCCGGGTCGAGGCCCTGCTGTTCGCCGCCGCAGGGCCGCTGTCGGCCGCCGACATCGCGCGGCGTCTGCCCGAAGGCGCCGATGTGGGCCGCGCCATCGCGGGCCTTCGCGCGCGCTATGAGGGACGCGGCGTCGAGCTGGAATGCGTCGCCGATCGCTGGCGCTTTCGCACCGCCGCTGACCTGTCTTTCCTGATGACCGAGGAGCGCGAGGAGCCGCGCCGCCTGTCCAAGGCCGCGCTCGAGACCCTCGCCATCATCGCCTATCACCAGCCCGTCACACGCGCCGAGATCGAGAGCGTCCGGGGTGTCTCCATCTCGCGCGGCACGCTGGACCTTCTGCTGGAGATGGGGTTCGTGCGTTTGCGCGGACGTCGGCGCACGCCGGGTCGCCCCGTGACCTACGCCACCGCCGACCGGTTCCTGGAGCATTTCGGACTGGCCAGCCTCTACGACCTTCCGGGCGCGGCCGAGATGAAGGCGGCGGGGCTGCTGGACCTGTCGCTTCCCGTCGGCTTCGAGGTCCCTGACCCCTCCCGCGCCGGTCCCGACGACGAAGATCCGATCGAGGATGGCGACGCGCCTGAGTTCGCCCAGGACTTCGTTGGCGACTGAGCGACGCAGGCGGCAACCATTGTCAGGGCTTGGCCGTTTTCCGTCGAACGCCGTCACCCAAGAGGAAACCGAAGATGCGCATCCCGTTCGCCATCCTGTCTGTCGCCGCGGCCGCTCTGGCTCTGGCGGCCTGCCAACCGGCCGCCGAGGCCCCGGCGACCGCTCCCGCCCAGGAACCGATCCAGTCGACCACCGCCCCCTCCGTCGGCGGCCCGGCTGAACTGCCAACCGATGGCGGCGTGACCCCGGCTCCGGAAGCCGTGGAGGATGCGTCTGCGGCCGACGTCGCCGCTGCTGCGTCGCCCGCTCAGGCTGCAGCTATGAGCGGCGGCGAGCAAAACACCGAGAAGCAGTAGCCCTGTCGGCTTGACGCAGCGGGGGGGTGTCTCTATACGCACCGCTCCGCCGCAAGCCTGTCTTGCGGCCTTTCTGTTTTAGATTCGCCTCAGGAACTAGACCCATGAAGGTCCGCAGCTCGCTCAAGTCGCTCAAGACCCGCCACCGCGACTGCAAGGTCGTGCGCCGCAAGGGCGTCGTCTTCGTGATCAACAAGACCGACCCGCGCTTCAAGGCGAAGCAGGGCTGATTGGGCTGCGCGCCTGACGGGCGCGCTTCCAACGATCCACAGGTCGCGGACGTTGTCCGCGACCTTTTTCGTGTCCGCCGTTGAGCCGCCCGGCTGGGCATGGTTAGCGTCCCGGCTCGTTTTCTGGAGACTTCCCAATGGCTGACGACGCTTCGTTTGACGCATCGCCCGACGTTCTGAACTCGGCCGCCCAAGGCCGTCTGCGGACCATCATCGAGCGCATCGAACGCCTTGAAGAGGACAAGGCCGCCGTCATGGCCGACATGAAGGAGGTCTTCCTGGAAGCCAAGGGCGAGGGCTACGACGTCAAGATCCTTCGCAAGGTCATCCGCATCCGCAAGCAGGACAAGGCCAAGCGTCAGGAAGAGGATGCGATCCTGGACCTGTATCTGTCCGCGCTCGGCGAAATCTGACACTTTCAGTCGGGTGAAGCGGAAACCTCCACCCAGTCCCTACGAAGCCCAGCGCGAGGCGGCCAAACGCGCCGCGCTGAACGCCCTGAAACGCGCCCGCCGCTCGGCAGAGAAGGCGGGCGTTTCTCTGTCCGAATGGGAGGGCGAGTTCCTGGGTTCGGTCGAAGAGCGCGTGAAGACCTACGGCCGCGCGTTCGGCGATCCAGAAAAAGGCGCGCCCGGCCAAGCCCTGTCGTCGATGCAGGGGCGCAAGCTGAAAGAGATCACGCAAAAGGCCAACGGCGAGGAACCGAAGCGGCGCTGGGGGCAGCGCAAGCCGCCCCCAGCCAGGGACTAGAACAGGATTTTGCGAAGGCTGATCCGCAGCACCCGCCCCTGGGGGTCCAGGAAGTCGGGCTGGTAGTTCAGGGGAACGGTCCCGGTCGACGAGGTGACTTCGGTGCGGGTATCGAACAGGTTCTCGACGCCGAAATTGATCCGCGCGCCCCGCAGGATCGGGAACCGCTCGACCCAGGTCGTGCGTGACGACAGGTCGGCGAAGACGTTCAGATTGACCGTGGTCTGGTCGCTGAAGTTCAGATCCGATCCGCCTGTGCCGCCGTCGACCTCGGTCGACTGACGCCAGTTGGCGTTCAGGAAACCGCCGAAGCCGTTCCGGAACACGCCGGCCTGAACCTGCACCTCGTTCCTCGGCGTGCCGCCGCGCGCGCCCGTGGCGTCGCCGTCCAGCAGGTCGAGCACGGGCAGGCCGGGGCGGATCGTCACCGTGTCGCTGAACCGGACCGTATGATAGATCGACAGGTTGAAGCGTCCCTGGCCCGGCTGAACGCCGCCGCCACGACCGCCGCCGCCGCGAAACTGTCCGCCGCCACCGCCGCCGCCGGGCGGGGGGCCGCCCGCGCCGCCGCCGCCGGGAGCAGGACCTTGGAAAACAACCGTGCCTCCGCCGCCGCCACCTGCTCCGCCCGGCCCGCCGAATCGTCGACCGCCCGCGCCTGGCGCTGGGGGCGTGGGAGTGCCGAAGGCGCGCGAGAAGTTGAAGCCGCTACGCAGCTCCGACCGTTCGGTCTCGGTGAAGTTCAGCGGCCGGGCGTCGATCGACAGCAGCTGGCCGGTCGTATCGCGCACGAACCGCTCGGGCAGGGCGGCCTCGAGGTCCGGCGTGATCGTCGGGAAGGCCGTGATGGCGCCCTCGATCTTCGACTGGGTATAGTTGGAGCTGAAGGTCAGGTCCCGCGCTGACCAGGGTCTGAAGTTCACGCCCAGCTTCAGCACCTGGCGGTTGTCAGGCGTCAGGTTGGGATTGCCACCGTCGATGCGGGTGACCAGCACCGTCTGGCCGGTGCGGAAATCGAACACGGCGCTGTTGGGCGTCGTGATGACCGGATCATTCAGTTGCTGGATGGACGGTGCGCCCTCTTCGTCGGTGTAGCTGACGATGAAGGAGACGGGCTCGACCGGAGACCAGTTGGCCCCCAGGCCCCAGGTCATCAATCCGCCGACGTCCGACGCCTCGTCATATCCGGCGTTGGCATTGAACGACAGGTCGCCCAGGCCGCTCAGGATTTCGCGGCTGCGGCTGGCGACGGGCAGGGTGAAGTTCGCGGTGCCGTAGACGCGGTCCCGCCCAATGGTGCGATCGCTGAAGACGCCCGAGCGGGTGCTTTCAGACGACAGGTCACGCGTATCGACCCCGACCTTGAACGTCGAGTTCAGGCCGCCCGCCGGCGCTTCGACGAGGTCTCCGGAGAAGACCGCTTCCAGATTGCCGCCGCTGGCGACCGAGCTGGCCGTGTCGGTCAGGCGCGTAAAGCTGGTGGGGCTGATGGCGCCGAAGGGGTTCAGCGTGCCGGCGATCACCGCAGCCTGCGCCGCCGTCGCGTCGAGTCCCCGGCCCGTCGTCGTGTCCGACTGGACCCGGTCGTAGGCGCCGGAGACCGTCCAGCGCCAGTCGCTGATGAACCCGTCCAGAAGCACGCCCAGATTGGCGGTGGTCGTGTCGTTCTCGCGGGTCAGGGCGCCGGGATCGTCCAGGAACCGATAGACCGCGACATCGCGGCTGAATGGCGAGCCATTCCGACCCGCCGGCGCCGTCAGGGTCACGCCGGGCAGGCCGAGGTAGGAGAAGGTGGAGGCGTCGACCAGGTTGAGGCTGACCGTCGCCTTGGTCGTGGTGTTCAGGTCCCGCGAGATCGAGGCGTTCAGCGTCGTCGTGTCGCCGCGCGGCAGCAGGGTGCGATAGTCGCTCAGGTTGCCGGCGCGCGGCGCGTTGGCTCCGGCGACGAAGGCGGCCAGGGTCGGGTTCGACACGCCGGGATTGGCCGCGACGGTGACGGTCTGGCCCGCCAGCGCCGACAGGGACGGGTCGATCTGGCCGCCCGCAGGAATGCCGCCGACATTCCCGATCAGGTCGAACGGCTGCGATCCGGGCGAGCGGGTGATGTCGCGCTCGCTTTCGAACAGGGCGGTGTCATGCTGCTGCTCCAGGCTGACGTTGATGCGGCTGCCGTCGATGACGCTGAAGTAGCTGATCTCGCCTTCGCTGGTCAGACGACCGCCCTGGGACGGACCTCGCGCGTTGGCCTCGGCCGTCGCCTGGCGGAACGTGGCCTTCAGGACGATGTTGACGACCCGCTGATCGGCGCTGAAGCCATAGGTCAGCGCGACCTCTTCGGGCAGGATTTCGGTCCGCTCGATCGCCTCGGTCGGGATGTTGCGGATTTCCTGGAAGCCGGACGTGCGGCGACCGTTCAGCAGCACGACCGGCCCGCCGCCGGCCCCACGGCCCCGCGCGCTGCGCGTCAGCGGCTCCAGCGCCGTCAGCAGTTCGGCGATGTTGGACGCGCCATAGGCACGCAGCTGTTCTGCATCGAGAACGATGTCCGGCTCGATATCGCCCTGCACCGCGCCACGCCGACTTGTCGCCACGACGACGTCGGGCAAAATATAGTCCGCGTCGGATGATGCGCCGGACGGCAGGTCTTCCTGCTGTTCGTCCGGACTGGTCTGCGGGGTTTGCGGCGGGGGCGCGGTCTGGATTGCGCCGGAGGCGAGCGCATAGAGCAGGGCGGCGGCGATGGTCATATATACAGTCCGAACGAGGCGTGGGGAGACGCCCGCCGGCACGTAACGCTCAGGCGAGCGATCGATCCGACGGCCTAGTTATACGGCGCAGTCATCGTGATCCGTCGCGGCGTCAATGAGGCGGATTGTTTCGCCATTGCGTCTCGCCTGAAGCGTGTGTCCTTTGCGTCAGCTCGCTTCTTTCAACGCGCCTTCCAGACCCTGTTCGCGCACCTTGCGATAAAGGGTCGAGCGTCCGATCCCCAGGCGCCGCGCGATCTCCGACATATGACCGGCATAGACCTCGATCGCATGCTGGATCAGGTCGCGCTCGATGTCCTCCAGCGTGCGCAAATGGCCCCGCTCGTCGAGAATCCTGATCGGCTGCTCCGGCAGTGGCGGCAGGTCGGCATAGCTCATCACCGCCGCCGACGGCGGAGCCGTCTCGAGCGGCATGGCGACCCCTGAGATGGCCGGGAAGTCGTGCGGCTGGAGGAAGGGCGCGTCGGCCAGAACGATCGCGCGGTAGATGGTGTTCTCCAGCTGGCGCACGTTGCCGGGCCAGTCGAAGGCCGTCAGCAGCGCCAGGGTCTCGGGCGAGGCGCCGGCGATCCGCTTGCCCTCCTCGACGTTGAAGCGACCGACGAAGTGATCGATCAGGGCCGGGATGTCCTCGCGTCGTTCGCGCAGGGCCGGGGCCTCGATCGGGAAGACGTTCAGGCGATAGAACAGGTCCTCACGGAACGTGCCCTGCGCCACCGCATTGGTCAGATCGCGGTTGGTCGCCGAGACGATACGCACATCGACCTTGACCGACCGCTTGGCGCCGACCGGGTCGATCTCGCCTTCCTGAAGCGCGCGCAGCAGCTTGACCTGCATGTCCAGCGGCAGTTCGCCGATCTCGTCCAGGA
>JAZKHL010000027.1:0-7554 GCA_040385365.1 Pseudomonadota bacterium
CGTCGGCCCATTCGTTCCAGATCGAACAGCCGTTCTCCTTCAGCCAGGCGATGTTTGTCTCGCCGCGCAGGAACCAGAGAAGCTCGACGATGATGGAGCGCAGGTGCAGCTTCTTGGTCGTCAGCAGGGGGAAGCCCTTGGCCAGGTCGAACCGCATCTGGCGGCCGAAGACGCCCAGCGTTCCCGTGCCCGTCCGATCGTCGCGCCGGACGCCGTTGTCGAGGATGTCGCGCAGCAGGTTCAGATACTGCCATTCCGGATGGTCGGCGGGCGCGGCTTCGGAGCGGGCTTCGACATCGGCGAGGAGGGTCTGGGCGGACATGGGGCGCAGTGTGCCCGTGATTCGCCGCTACGGGCAGGCTGCTGATTCGGTTTCGCACAGGAGATTGCAGGTCGGGACGGATTGCGGCCACCGGATTGGACTCCGACAGTACCGAGTCCAGAGAGTCCAACTCTTCAGAGATGGTTTTCGTTCTCGGCTGTAGATCGTTGTTCTTCATCGCACTGATGCCGAACGCCGAGTTCGCTGAGATATCAGCCCGCGAACCCGCCCTCGTCCAGAAACGCCTGTTCGTCGGCTGTTGTCTCGCGCCCCAGCGCGCGGTTTCGATGGGGGAAACGGCCGAAGCGGACGATGATATCGCGGTGAATCCTGGCGAACTTGGCTACCTCGGGCATGTCGTCGCCCAGCAGGGGGATCAGGGCGTCGTGGTCGGCGAGATCCTCGGAATGCTCGAACGGCGTCATGAAGAACTGGCGCAGGTCCGGCTCGAACGCGGCGGGATGGCCCAGCGCGAAGGCGCGTTTGGCGAACATCAGGCCCAGGGCGTCGGTGGCGAACTGGTGGGCGGTGCCGCGAAAGCTGTTCCTGGGATACTGATCGAGCAGGATCATCAGGGCCAAAGCCCCCTCGGCAGTCTCGATCCAATCGTCCAGCTGACGCCCCGCCGCCGCCCAATGCAGGGCCCGGCCGGCGTCGCGGAACTCACGGTCGAACGCCTCGTCCTTGGCGTACCACTTTTTCGGACCCGCCTCTTTCCAGAAGGCGACGACCGACGAAGGCGTTATGAGGATGGCCATGAGCACCACCCTACCCAATCCGTTGCCCGTCTTCCACGACCGCGACTGCGACCTGTCGATCATCCGGGGCAGGCGCGTCGCCGTGATCGGTTACGGCAGCCAGGGCCGGACCCATGCGATGAACCTGCGTGATTCCGGCGTCGCCGACATCGTCGTCGGGCTGAAGCTCGGCTCGCCGACGCGTGCGAAAGCCGAGGCTGACGGCTTCCCCGTGATGACCGCCGGCGAGGCCACGGCCGGCGCCGATGTCGTCGCCATGATGGTCTCGGACGAGGCCCATCGCGATCTCTATCGCGACGAGATCGAGCCGAACATCCGACCCGGCGCGGCGCTGATCTTCGCCCACGGTCTGTCGGTGCGGTTCGGGTTGGTCACGCCGCGTGCAGACCTCGACGTCATCCTCGATTCGCCCAAGGGCATCGGCCCGCGCATCCGCGATCTGTACGAAGCCGGGGAGGGGGTCTTCTGCCTGTTCGGGGTGCATCAGGACGCCACCGGCGGGGCCCACGCCCTGGGTCTTTCCTACGCAGCCGCGCTCGGCTGTGGTCGCAAGGGCATCCTCGAAACCACCTTCGCCGCCGAGTGCGAAAGCGATCTGTTCGGCGAGCAGGTCGTGCTGTGCGGCGGCGTCGGCGAGCTGATCGATGCGGCCTTCATGAAGCTGGTCGACGCCGGCTATCCTCCAGAGGTCGCCTGGTTCGAGTGCTTCTACGAGGTCAAGCTGGTCACCGATCTGATGTACGAACGCGGCATCGCCGGAGCCTTCGCCAAGATCTCGAACACCGCCGAATACGGAGCCTATCTGACCGGCCCGCGTGTGATCGGCGAAGCGTCGCGGGCGGCGATGGACGATGTGCTGGGCGAAGTCCGCAGTGGCGCGTTCGTGAAGCGGCTGATGGCCGACTATGACGCCGGATCGCCGGAGTTGCTGGCGCGACGCCGCGCTTTGGGCGAACGCACGATCGAGACCGTAGGCGCGCGACTGGCGGCGGCGGCTGCCAAAGCAAAGGATTGAGAAAGGTGAGCGCCCGGGTTGCGCTCAAGTAGCGGGCGACCGCGTCGACCGCGGTAGCGCACTAAAATGAATGGTCGGAGTGAGAGGATTCGAACCTCCGACCCCTGCGTCCCGAACGCAGTGCTCTACCAGGCTGAGCCACACTCCGACTTGAGGAAGCGGCTTATAGCGACGGCCTCGAAGGCCCGCAAGCCGCGTTCTGGACCCCTGCGAAATACTGGCGAAGCCGGGTGTTGCATCCCCTGCGGCCTTGGCGTATTCGACCGCCTCCCTGGGGCCGAGGCCCTGGGTCGCCGACCCTGCTGGGGAATGGTGTAATGGTAACACTCCGGTTTTTGGTACCGTCATTCTAGGTTCGAGTCCTAGTTCCCCAGCCACGTCCCCCTCCAGCGATCGCTGCGGCCATCAGGCCTTCGGGATCAGTGCGGCCGGTCGGACCGGATCGGCAGTCGGATGCGAACCCCGACCCCCGCGCCCGGCAAGGTCTCGATCGTGATCGATCCGCCCAGATGGGCGACCAGACCCTCGACCAGCGCGAGGCCGTCGCCATTGCGAATACGCACCGCGCCGACGCCCGAATCGCGAACGACCAGACTGACGCCGTCACTGGCTCTCGAGTAAGCGACGGCGATCGAGCCGCGTTCCTCGTGAGGGAAGGCGTGCCGCACGGCATTCGACATCAGTTCATGCAGGATGATCGCCAGGGGCACGGCGTGGGTCTCTGGCAGAGCCATGGACGACGCGCGAACGTCGATGCGGATCGGCCTGTCCTCGCAGGCGCGCCGCCAGAAGCCGACGGCGTCATCGAGATAGCTGGCGAAGTCCGTGGGTCCGGTCGCCGCCATGCGTCGATGCACCAAGCCGATCGCGGCGACGACATCGCTGAGCCAGGTCAGGTGACGCTGGCTTTCGGGGTCCTGAACGCTTCGCAGCCGAATGCCGACCAGCGCCTGCAGCAGTTGATAGCTGCCCGACAGTCGCCGTTCGAGATCTGCGATCCGGATTTCCGCGTCGGCGGTCATTCGCCCCCCGGCGCATTGAAATGGGAAGTTTTCATATGACACGAGAACCAATTCGCAAAGCGGGCGTTTGAAGTGTTCGGTAACCGACACAGTAACCTTACGCATCGGTATCGGCTGGGGAATGCGTTGGATCACGCCTGCGACCTGAGGGTCATGATCGTCGAGGATCAGGCCATCCTTGCGATGGAGCTTGAACTCGTGCTTGGCGAAGCCGGGTGCGACGTCGTCGGTTGCGCGATGGACCGCGCCGGCGCCTTCGCCATCGCGGAGCGTGAACGCCCCGACCTTGCCCTGGTCGATGTGAACCTGCTGGACGGGATGACGGGCCCGCAGATCGCGCACCGACTGGTCGGCGAGTTCGGGACCGCCGTCGTCTTCCTGACAGCCAATCCCGAACAGATTCCCGATGGTTTCGCGGGAGCTCTGGGCGCCGTGTGCAAGCCGTTCGACGAGCAGACCATTCGTGCGGTCGTCCGCTTCGCCAGAGGGTTCATCCGCAACCGGACGGTGGGCGACGCCCCCCGCCGGTTCCGTCTGGCGCCCTGGTTGACGACGCCGCCCGCCGATATCGCGCCCCACTGAGCGACGTCAGTCGATCTTCAGCCGCATGAAGATCATGCCGCCGTCCGGATCTCCGCCGTAGGATGTCTCCAGGCCGGCTGGCACGCGATTGATCGCATAGAGCCCGCCCAGGCCGAAGCGGACGCGGGGTGCGATCTTCCAGTCGTGAACGGCGCCGATCGAGGCCTTGGCGACGGTGAACAGGTCGCCATGCCCGCCGCCGGGACCAGGCAGCAGCTCGTCCGTCTCGATCCGCTCTGCACGCGCAAAGACTGTCCAGCGATCATCGGGGCTCCATGCGGTCTCCAGGAGCCAGGCGTCCTTGGATTCGTCGTGCTCATTGGTCTTGCGGCCCCAGGCCAGGGTCGAGGACCACCAGCCGTCGGCGCCGACCCGACGGGTGTGGATGGCGCTGGCGGATAGCTTGGTCTCGTCTTCGTCCGGCTCCAGCTGCTCGGGGGCCGTGACGTCGGCATAGGAGGCCTGCAGCGACCATTCTGGCAACGGGTTCCATGACCCCCGCACCGACCAGCTGTCCAACTCCGGGCTCTCGATGTCGTAGCGGTCCTGATCCGGCTCGCGTCCGCGAAAGGATGAGGCTTCCAACTTCATCGTGTCGTGCACCCAGCCCAGGGTCGCGACGCCGAATACGATGTGGGTCGAGTCGAGCCAGTGGTGGGTGATGGGCGCCTCGGGCGAGTCCATCGCACTCATCCGGTGCATGAAGGCGGGCGGGCCGAACGCGGGCTCTCCCGGCAGGCCGAAGTAGGCGAACACGCTGTCGGTCTCGGTAAGCGGCCGGGCGTAGCTGGCCGACAGCTCCATCACCAGCTCGTGCGGATGCTGGCGATCGACCAAGGGAGTGATCCCGTCGGCGGTCTCTCCCGCCGCGAGCAACAGCGGAAACCCGTCCTTGCCCATCAAGGGGTCCGGGCTGAGCATGGCGCGCAGGTTCAGTTTCGAACCATCAGAGAACGCCCGGCGCGCCGAGGTCATCAGCATGCCGGACACGAATGTCTTGTCGTCGCCGCGTGGCCCCGACTGGGAGTCGTAGGTCAGGTTGAGCATGGCGTGGCTCATGATCGACCAGTCGCCGCGCTGGCTGTGGATGCCGCCGTGTTCCGACGCGTCCGGCTGCCAGCTGGTTCCCGACGCATCCCGCGACATGGGCCACGAGCCGAGCGCGCTGGTCATGGCGTGGTCCATGCCGGGCATTCCGGGTATGTCGTGGCCGGCGTGAGGGTACACACTTTGAGCCGGCGTGGCCGGCATGGGCGTCATGGCGTGTGCGGAATGGTCCTGGGCCTGGACGGCCGAGGCGAGGACGAGAAGAGAGGCGCCGGCGCTAAGCGCGGCGAAGGTTCGGGCAGCCATCAAAGGCTCCTTGCAAAGAGAGTTCGGCGAGACGGCCGCGATCAAGGCGTGGGCCGTCGGCGAGTTTCTGTCTGGAAGGATCAGGCCTTGGGCGGGCCGGTGTCGGGGCTGGGGCGGCGTCCGGTCGGCAGGATGCGGACGGCGGGTTGTGGCATGCCAGGGCGGCTGGCGACGGTTGACCGCATGGGCGGCGCGATCGAAGGGGCGGCGATACAGGCGACGCAACAGGCCATGCTCTTCATCGGCCGCTCCGGCGAGCGTGCGGGCGCATCCGACCTTGTCCCCGCCATCTCGTGGCAGGGCGCGGGCTCTGTCGAAGCCATCGTCGGCGAGACCGCGCCGAGCAGCAAGACGCCGAGAGCGCCGAGCAGCAGCAACAGGGTCCGGGCGAATGCCATGGCCCTACCTAGGCCTGGCGCGGCGTCGGCTCAAGCGAGACCACCCATCAAATCGAGCCCCGGTGCGCTCGGCGGCGCGCCGGTCGGGTCCAGGTCGAGCTGCATCAGGTGCACGTCGATCCAGCGATCGAACTTCCAGCCCACCTGATGATAGGTTCCGGCGCGGGCGAACCCTAGGCGTCGATGCAGGGCGATGGAGGCCTCGCTCGTCGCGCTGTCGCTGATGGCGCCGATGAGATGACGCAGACCCAGTGTTCGGGCGCTGTCGATCAGGGCCGACAACAGGGCTCGGCCGACGCCGTGGCCCCGCGTGGTCTCCTCGACATAGATCGAGCCCTCGACGCCGTAGCGATAGGCGGGGCGCGGTCGGAACGGCGAGGCATAGGCATAGCCAGCAAAGACGCCGTCGATCTCGGCGACGAACCAGGGCAAGCCCTTGGTCCGCACGGCGTCGAAGCGGGCGGCCATCTCAGCGAGCGATGGCGGGTCCAGCTCGAACGTCGCCGTGCCGGTCAAGACCTCGCGCCCATATAGGGCGGTGATCGCGGGGAGGTCGGCAGGGACGGCGTCGCGGATCACGCGGCCTCCCATCCCTTGTCGATGGCCCAGCAGGCGAAGGCGTAGTCGTGGGCGACTTCCTTCAGATAGTCGAACCGGCCCGAGGCGCCGCCGTGGCCGGCCTCCATATTGATCTTCAGCAGCACCGGCTTGCCCGAGGTGGTCGCGGGCCGCAGCTTGGCCACCCATTTTTCCGGCTCCCAGTAGGTGACGCGCGGGTCGGATAGGCCGCCGGTGGCCAGGATCGCCGGATAGGCCTTTGGACCGACCTGATCATAAGGGCTGTAGCTCAGCATGTAGTCATAGGCCTCGGGATCCTCGATCGGATTGCCCCACTCGGGCCACTCCGGCGGGGTCAGGGGCAGGCTGACATCGGACATGGTGTTGATCACGTCGACGAACGGCACCTGGCCGATGACCCCGGCCCATAGCTCCGGCCGCATGTTGGTGACGGCCCCCATCAGCAGACCCCCGGCCGAGCCGCCCTGGGCCACGATATTGCCGGCGCGGGCGTAATCGCGCGATATCAGGTGGTCGGCGGCGGCGGTGAAGTCGGTGAAGGTGTTCTTCTTGGTGAACTTGCGCCCATCCAGGAACCAGCCCCACCCCTTGTCCGAGCCGCCGCGAATGTGGGCGATGGCGTAGATCCAGCCGCGATCCACCAGCGACAGCCGCGCCGTCGAGAAGCTTGCCGACATCGGAATGCCGTATGAGCCGTAGCCATAGAGCAGAAGAGGGGCGGAACCATCGACCGGGGTCGAGCGACGACGCAGGACGGTGACCGGCACCAGTTTTCCGTCAGTCGCCGGCGCGTTGAGCCGCTCGACGACATAGTCCGACGGGTCGTGGCCGGACGGAACCTCTTGAACCTTGCGAAGCAGCCGCTCGCGGGTCGCCAGGTCGTAGTCGTAGGTCGAGGTCGGCGTGGACGGCGAGTTGTAGCCGTAGCGCATCGTCGTCGTTTCGAACTCCGACGCGCCAGCGAGCGACAGGGCATACGCGGGTTCGTCGACGCTGATCTCGTGCTCGGCGCCCGCGCGGTCGCGGACGACGATCTTCGTATTGGCGTCGGCGCGTTCCTGACGGGCGATGTGGTTCTTCACCAGGGCCACGCCTTCGATGAAGCGACCGGGCGTATGGCCGATCAAATCCTTCCAGCTTTCACGGCCACCGGCATCGGTCGGGGCCTCTACGATCTTGAAGTCGATGGCCTCACCGGCGTTCGTGCGGATGATCCAGCGGTCGCCCCAGTGGTCGGCGTCATAGCGGACGGCGACCTCGCGCTCGGCCAGTACGCGCGGCGGCGACGTCGGATTGAGGCCGGGGATATATCGGGCCTCAGACGTCTCCTGGTTCTGGATCGCGATGACGATGAACTTGTCGTCGGCGGTGCGATCGACGCCGATGAACATGCCGTCGTCGGCCTCCTCATAGACCAGGCTCGTCTCGCCGCCGCGCGAGGGCCGCCGGAAGATCTTGTCAGGGCGGCCGTTGTCGTCGCGGTTGGTCCAGAAGATCCACTGGCTGTCGGGCGAGAAGGTGAAGT
>JAZKHL010000028.1:0-4239 GCA_040385365.1 Pseudomonadota bacterium
CGACGCTGATCGAGCTGATCGGCAAGGAGATGCAGGCGGCGGCCAAGGGCAAGCCCGCCGCGATCTGGGTCAAGCTGAACGCCCTGGTGGATCCCGAGATCATCGACGCTCTGTACAGGGCCAGCCAATGGGGCGTGCGGATCGAGCTGGTCGTGCGCGGCATCTGCTGCCTGCGGCCCGGCGTGCCGGGACTGTCGGAGAACATCCGGGTCAAATCAATCGTCGGTCGGTTCCTGGAGCACAGCCGCATCATCTGTTTCGCCAACGGCCGGGACCTGCCCCACGACAAGGCCAAGGTCTTCATCTCGTCGGCCGACTGGATGACCCGCAACCTGGACCGCCGGGTCGAGATCATGACGCCGATCACCAACGTCACCGTCCATGACCAGGTGCTGGATCAGATCATGGTCGCCAACCTGAAGGACGACACCCAGAGCTGGGTTCTGGGCGCCGACGGCGGCTATACCCGCGTCCAGCCCGCCGACCCGGAACGGCCTTTCTCGGCCCACAAATACTTCATGACAAATCCCAGCCTGTCGGGCCGCGGCCGCAAGGTGAAGACCCGCCCCGAGGCTCTGCGCTACGACCGGCCCGCCAAGTGAGCGTCAGCGCGTGAACGAGCTCTACGCAGCCCCGCGCGAGGCCGCCGTCATCGACATCGGCTCCAACTCCGTCCGCATGGTGCTGTACCGCCTTGAAGGCCGCGCGATCTGGACGGTGTTCAACGAAAAGGTCCTCGCCGGCTTGGGCCGCGACCTGCCCGAGACGGGAAAGCTGTCACCAGCCGGGGTGGAGATGGCCATGACGGTGCTGCGCCGGTTCGCCGCCGTGCTGGAGGGGGTTCGTCCCGCCTACACCTTCGTCGCCGCCACCGCCGCCGTACGTGAGGCGGAGGATGGCCCGGAGTTCTGCGACCGCGTCGCCGCGACGACAGGGCTGAAGGTCCGTGTTCTCACCGGCGAGGAAGAGGCGAAATACGCCGCCTTGGGCGTGCTGGCCGGCGAGCCCCGATCCGAAGGCGTCGCAGCCGACATGGGCGGGTCCAGCCTGGAGCTGATCAAGATCGCGGACGGATCCTCGGGCACGGGCATCACCCTGCCGCTCGGCCCCTTCAGCCTCGCTGATCCGAAGGGATTCGACGCCGGGCGGCTGCGCTCGGTGATCGCGGAACGGCTCAAACCGGCGGCGAAACAGTTCGCCGCAACCGACCTCCATGCCGTCGGCGGCGGCTGGCGCTCGCTGGCCCAGCTGCACATGGAGATGAGCGACTACCCTCTACGGATCGTCCACCAGTACGCGATGAGCGCTGACGACGCGCTCGCGGTCGCCCGGCTGGTGGCGCAGCAGTCCAAGGCCTCGCTGGATCGGGTGAAGGGCGTGTCCAAGCGCCGCGCCGAGACCCTGCCCTACGCCGCCCTGGTGCTCGAAGGGCTGATCGACGCCCTGGGTCTCAAGACCATCCACTTCTCCGCCTGGGGTCTGCGCGAGGGCCTGCTCTACGAAGTGCTGGATCAGGATGAGGCGCCGGCCGATCCGTTGGTAGCCGGCGCGACGGCACTGGGCGCGCGCCAGGGAGTTTCCCCCGCGCTGCCCGCCGCCCTGAACGCCTGGCTCGGTGACGTTATCGAGGCCTTGCCAGAGGCGTTCGGCAAGGACCGCGACCCGGTGCTGGCGGCCGCCGCCTGCCGTCTCGCCGACCTCGGTGCGAGGCTGCATCCCGACCATCGGCTGGAACTGGTCTTCGACCAGGTTCTGCGCGCTCCGATCCCGGGCCAGACCCACCCTGAACGCGTCTGGCTGGCCTGCGCGCTCAACGCTCGCTACGGCGGCAACACCGCCACGCCAGCGCCCGAAGCCGCCGACCGCTTGCTTAGCGAAGACGCCCGCGTGAGCGCCCGCGCTCTGGGTCTGGCCATGCGGCTGGGCTGCGATCTGTCCGGCCGCTCGCCTCAGCTATTGGCCAACGCTTCGCTGAAGGTGAAGGGCGGGACCCTGAAACTAACCGCTACGGACGGCTATGCCGACGTCCTGCTAGGCGAACAGACCCGCCGCCGCGCGAAGGCCCTGGCCGAGGCCATGGGGCTGAAGCTGGAAATCTGACGCGCTCCGGTCCAACCTCCCACGACAACAGGGAGGCGACCATGGCAGTCACCGGCATCGGCGGGTTCTTCTTTCGCTCTAACGATCCCAAAGCGCTTGCCGCCTGGTATCTCGAACACCTTGGCGTCGGCGCGCCCGAAGGCGTTTTCGTCTGGCCCCAGCAGGCGGGGCCGACGGTGTTTTCGCCATTCAAAGCCGACACCGATTATTTCGCGGCCGACAAGTCCTGGATGATGAACCTGCGCGTCGACGACCTCGACGGTCTCAAGGCCAGCCTGACGGCCGCAGGCATCGAGGTCATCACCAAGCCCGAGTGGGACACCATGCCCGAGGTCGGCCAGTTCGCCCGCATTCACGACCCCGAAGGCAACCCGATCGAGCTGTGGCAGCCGGCTGCGCAGGCGTGACACAGTCGCCTTTCCCCCATGAAAAATGGGGGAAGGGCTTTTCGGCCTACTCGATCTCGACCACCTCGACCCGGGCGCCGTTCAGGACCAGGGCGATCTCGCCGCGTTTCAGCTTCAGCGCGTCCTCGCCGAACAGCTGACGCCGCCAGCCCTTCAGCGCGTCCACGTCGGCCGCGTCGTTGATGGCGATCTTTTCCAGGTCGGCGACGTTGGCGATCAGCTTGGACGCAACGCCCGCGTTGTCGCTCTTGGCCTTCAGCAGCACCTTCAGCAGCTCGACCACCGAGGGCGGCGCCGGCTGGTTGTGGGCCGGGCGGTCCATCTTGGGCGCATGGGCCTCGGGGTCCAGCATGACCCGTTTCAGTTCCTCGGCCAGCTCCAGACCCAGGCGTGACCCGCCGAAACCCTTGGGCACCGAGCGCAGTCGGTTGAACGCCTCGACGTCGGTCGGGACCTGGGTCGCCACCTCGTCGATCGCCTCGTCCTTCAGGATGCGGCCGCGCGGCTGGTCGCGATCCTGCGCCGCCCGCTCGCGCCACACCGCCGTGGCCTTGAAAGCGGCCAGGTATTTGGCGTTGTACTTCTTGGGTTTCAGCCGCCTCCAGGCCTTGTCCGGATCGGTGTCGTAGAGGGCCGGATCGACCAAATCCTCCATCTCCTGCGTCACCCAGTCCAGCCGGCCTTCCTTGGCCAGCCGGTCGCGCAGCTTGGGATACAGCGCCGCCAGGTGCGTCACGTCGCCGATCGCATAAGTCAATTGCGCCTCGGACAGAGGGCGCCGCGACCAGTCGGTGAAGCGGCTGCCCTTGTCCAGATCGATGCGCAGCATCTGCCGCACTAGCGAATCATAGGCGACCTGATCGCCGAACCCTGCGGCCATGGCGGCGACCTGGGTGTCGAACATCGGCTTGGGCATGGCGCCCAGCTTGACGAAGATCTCGGTGTCCTGACGGGCGGCGTGGAAGACCTTCACGATCGCCGGATCGCGCAAGATGTCCAGGAACGGCGTCAGGTCCAGCCCTTCGGCCTGCGGGTCGATGATCGCCTCGTGCGTGTCGGTCGCGGCCTGGATCAGGCACAGCTTGGGCCAATAGGTCGTCTCGCGCATGAACTCGGTGTCCACGGCGATGAATGCGGCATTCGCGACGGCCGCGCAGAAGGAAACCAGCGCGTCATTGGTGGTGATCGGCGTCATTGGAATGCTATAGCCCCCCGCGACGCGGTCGTGGCAAGAGCCGGGACCACATTTCCGCACCGATTTCAGGCCTGTGAGCGATGAGCGACACGAATCCCCCGCTGCCCAACGGCATGACCTATGCCGATGCGGGCGTGGACATCGATGCCGGCGACATGCTGGTCGAGCATATCAAGCCCCTAGCCAAGGCCACGGCACGCCCCGGTTCTGAGCCGTCGCTGGGCGGTTTCGGCGCCTTGTTCGACCTGAAGGCGGCCGGCTTCGTCGATCCCCTGATCGTCGCCACGACCGACGGCGTCGGCACCAAGCTGAAGATCGCCATCGAGACCGGCCGTCATGACGGCGTCGGCGTCGATCTGGTCGCCATGTGCGTCAACGACCTGCTGGCGCAAGGAGCGGAGCCCCTGCTGTTCCTCGACTACTACGCCACCGGCAAGCTGGAGATCGACGCCGCCCGGCGGGTGGTCTCGGGTATCGCCGAGGGCTGCCGCCAGGCCGGCTGCGCCCTCGTCGGCGGCGAGACGGCCGAGATGCCCG
>JAZKHL010000029.1:0-25975 GCA_040385365.1 Pseudomonadota bacterium
CGATGTAGCGCTTCATGACCTTGAAGAGGGCTTCCTCTTCCTCGTTCTGCGGGTTGGCCAGCAGCGACAGGTCCTTCTCGGCCTTCGGACCGAGCACGCACAGCAGGGTCGCGTCGCCGCCGTCGTCCAGGATCAGGTTCGGATAGCCGCCGTCGGCCCATTCGAAGATCTTGTGGGCATAGTCCCAGTATTCTTCCAGCGTCTCGCCCTTGGTGGCGAACACCGGCGTGCCGTTGGCGGCGATGGCGGCCGCGGCGTGGTCCTGGGTCGAGAAGATGTTGCACGAGGCCCAGCGCACGTCGGCGCCCAGGGCTTCCAGCGTCTGGATCAGCACGGCGGTCTGGATCGTCATGTGCAGCGAGCCGGCAATACGGGCTCCCTTCAGGATCTGCTGAGCGCCGAACTCTTCGCGCAGAGCCATCAGGCCCGGCATCTCAGTCTCGGCGATCGCGATTTCCTTGTTGCCGAAGGGGGCGAGCGAGATGTCGCGGACTATGTAATCGGTCATGGGGGCGGCTCCTCGGCCGTGCTGGTTCTGGATTGCGCGCGCCTATAGCCCGCGCGGAGCCGCAGGGCAACAAACATATAAGGATGTCCTTATATGTCGCTGGCCGATGCATCGCCGATCAGGGCGGCGCGGATGGCGGCGATTTTAGCATCCGTCTCGGCAAGCTCGTCCGCCGGGACGCTGTCGGCCACGATCCCGGCGCCGGCCAGCGTGCGGTAGGCCCAGCGATCGTCGTCGCGCCAGAACGACAGGGTGCGGATCAGGACCGAGGCCGTCAGCCGCGCCTCGCCGTCCAGCAGGAACAGGCTGCCGCACCAGGCCCCGCGCGGCGGTTCGTGCTGCGCGATCACCTTCATGGCCTGATGCTTGGGCGCGCCGGTGATCGAGCCGGGCGGAAAGGTCGCGGCCAGCAGGTCGGCCGGGCCGATGTCGGGGCGCGCCTCGCCGACGACCGTCGAGACCAGGTGATGGACGGTGGCGAAGCTTTCCAGGGCGAACAGCTTGTCGACCGCGACCGAGCCAGGCCGTGCGACACGAGACAGGTCGTTGCGCATCAGGTCGACGATCATCAGGTTCTCGGCCCGGTCCTTCTCGCTGGCGACCAGATCGGCGGCGTTCGCTGCGTCGATGACAGGCTCCAGGTCGCGCGGGCGGGTGCCCTTGATCGGTCGGGTCTCGATGCGGCGGCTATAGGGGTCGAAGGTCAGGAACAGTTCGGGCGAGTTGGACACGATCACCCGCTCGCCCAGTCGCCAGAAGGCCCCGTATGGAGCCGCGCCTTGAGCCAGACGGACGAACACGTCGAAGGGATCGGCGCCGTCGTGCAGATCGCCGGCCCATGACCGAGCGATATTGGCCTGAAACAGTTCACCTGCCGCGATCCGACCGACGACGTCGGCCACTGCGGCGCGGTAGTCGGCGGCTGACCCCTCTGGGTGGAACCCGACGGCAGGCGGAAATGGCGAAAGTGGAGGCTCGGCCTTGGCCGCCCAGCCCTCTGCGAGATCGAGCGCCGCCTCGCTCGACCCCACGGCCGACAGGGTCCGTGTCGCATGATCGAAGACAAGCAGCGCCGGGTACTGCGCGAGCATCAGGTCGGGCCAGTCGCCGGTGGCGGGCGCTCGTATCCCGGTCGCAATCCGGGCGCCTGCATCATAGCTGATCGCGCCCACAACAAGGCGGTCCATCCCGGCAAGGGCGCCGAAGGGTGCGGCCGGGTCCATAGGTGCGATGACGACCTCGAACGGTGCGCAGGCGACGTATGAGAATCGCCCGTGCGGGCCGCCGTCGGAAAGCAGGCACAGAGTGCCGTCACGGTCAGCCAGACCCGCCGCGACCGCAAGCGGTTCAGCCCAGAACAGCGTTCTGACCGCGAACGTCACGCCGACATTCGCTCCCCGATCCGGTCGCGCAAGGCCGCATCGACGCCCAGCGCGTGTTCCAGATAGCCGTCGACCCCGCCGTGTCGCTCCGTAATCTCTGCGATGGCGGCGTCCAGATAGGCCGGCTCCACCCCCATGAAGGCTACGACCGCGTCGTGAGATGCGGTGCGGCCCGTGAACCCTTTCAACTGTTCGGCGATGGCCGGCGCGCGCCCGACCAGGTCCACCGCCGTGTTTGTCAGCAAATAGTCTTCCATCAGATCGTCAGGGTGGACGCCCAGCAGATGGTGGGTCAGGGCCGCCAGCATGCCGGTGCGGTCCTTGCCTGCGGCACAGTGGATCAACACCGGCCGGTCCGTCTCGCCCAGCGCGTGGAAATATCGGCTGAACAGGTCCAGATGCGCCGGGGCGAACGGCAGCTGGCGATAGGTGTCGGTCATGAACCGACGGCCGCTGTCCGGCGTCAGATCCGCGGTCTTCAGGAAGGTGATGTGCGGGGCCTCGCCGGCCTCGTCCAGATCACTTTCGAACACCTGTCCGGTGAAGTTGACGGGACGTTTGGACGGCTGGCGTCGCCGCTCTACGGGACGACGCAGATCGACGACCACCCCGATGTCGAACAGGCCGAGCCGCTCGAGATCGGTTTCGCTGACCGAGGCCTGGTGCGCCGCGCGGAACAGCTGTCCGGATCTCAGAGCGCGACCCGACGCAGTGTCGTAGCCGCCGTAGTCGCGGAAATTATCGAGGGCCTCAAAGGCGTGGATGCGGGGGTTCATTCCCCCCTATAGGCCGCTCTAGCCGCGCCCCACCAGCCCGGCCATGGCGTCCAGATAAGCGACAAAAGCACGCCGGCCCGCCTCTGTCATCGACGCCTCGGTCAGCGGTTTTCGCCCCACGAACCGCTTGGTCACCGCGACGAACCCGGCCTCTTCCAGTTTCCGCAGGTGCACCGACAGATTGCCGTCGGTGGTCTGCAGTCGGGCCTTCAGCGTGCCGAAGTCGGCGCTGTCGATGCCGGACAGGGCGGCCATGATCCCCAGTCGGACCCGCCCGTGGATGACGTCGTCGATCCGGCCGATGTCGAAATCGTCGTCCATTCTTCAGGCCCGCTTCGCGGCGCGCATCAGCAGGAAGCCGGGCACGGCCATAAGCGCGAACAGGCAGCCTGCGTAGGCCAGATACTGGGCGCTCTGGTCGAACATGAGCGCCAGCAGCGGCGCAGCGATGAAGGAGGCGACCGCAAGCCCTCCCAACGGTCGGGAACGCGTGATGGCGGCGCTGACCGCCCACCCCAGGCCGTAGAAGGCCATGATGATCGACGGTGTCAGGGTCAGCAGGACGATACTGGGCTCGCCCAGTCGCATGGCGATCAAGGCGATCGAGCCGAATAGGGCGAAGATGCCCCATCCTACCGCTGACCATACGGCGCGTGAAACGCGGTCTATGGCGGTGCGAACGCCGCCCGAGCCGGACCTGCGCACAATCGTCAGGATCAAGGTCGCCAGGAACAGGGCGGTGGCCCCAAGCCAGACGAAGCTGAAGGCTGTAGGCCGCAGGGCGAGCATGCCGGCGGCGATCGCCCAGTGAACCAGACTGGCGACGCCGAAGATCAGACCGGCGGCCATCAGGGTTGATCCTCCGCGCATCGGCGCGGTCGCCCCTTCCGCAGCGAGATTGCGAAGCCAGGCGATGTCAGCGGTGTCGGTCGTGGGATCGGTCATGTCGGGTTCTCTTGGGTCATTGAATCAGCGCGTGCGGCCAAAGGCCAGCACCGCGCCCGGGATGAGGGCGAAGACCATGAGCCCGCAGGCGTAGGCCAGGTATTGCGCCGGGGATCCGACCAGGGTGGCGACGCCCCCGGCTGCGACGAGAGCGCCGAGCGCCACGCCGGCCAGCCATTTCGATCCGCCGCGAACGACCGCGATCGAATAGGCGATGGCGTAAAAGGCCAGGCCGACCGGAGACGTCCAACGCATCAGCTCCCAGTCTCCAAACACCGCCGATGCGGCGGCCAAGGTGAGAGCCGCTGCGATCTGGGCGAAGATGGCCCAGCGCGACCAGGTCGCCGCCCGGACCGCCGCCACGCCGCCGATGCCGCGCAGGCGGCGCACCAGGACGATGAAGACGCCGACCGCCACGGGCCAGCTCAACGACAGCATGGCGGGGTGAATGTGCAAGGCGCCGCTCAGGACGCTCCACTGGAAAAGGTTCGCGGCGCCGAAGATCGCACCGGCGGCGATCAGGTTGCGGCCTGCGGCGACCCCCAAGGTGGGGGCGGTGGTGGGCGCTGAAAGCGGGGTCAAGGCGGCAGCTGTCATGGCGGGATGTCCAAGTTGATGACCACAAATCTCACATCGACTTTGTAATGTAAAGTTCTTTCGCAAAGAGGGATGGCGGTCGGGAACTCGCGCGTTAGAAGGGCCTATGACGCCCAGCTATCACAGCATCGCCTACGCCGGATTCGAGGTGGCGAACCCCGTCTCGCTCGCGGCGATCGAGGCGGCGGCGGCGCGCACGGAGTTGGCGCCGGGCGCGCGGGTCATCGACATCGGTGCGGGCGCCGGCGGTGTCTCCGTCGCCCTGGCCCGCACGTTCGGGTTTCAGGTCGAGGCGGTCGAACGCTATCCCCAGATGGCGACGATGATCCGTGATCGGGCCGCCGAGGCCGGGGTCGCGGATCGGGTGAGCGTCATCGCCGAGGACTCGGCGACCGCGCTGGACCGACTTCCGCCCGCCGACCTGATCGTGGCGCTGGGGTCCACCGAGGCGGCCGGGGCCGGCATCCGTTCGCCTTCCGAGATTTTCGCACGCCTGGCCAAGTCCCTGACCTCTCCCGGCTGGTTGCTTTGGGGCGACCTGACCTGGCGAGGCGAACCGCCGGAACCGTTGCGCCAGGTCATCGGCGTGACCGGCGACTATGCGAACCACGAGGGTTGGCTGCAGGCGGCCGCCCACGCCGGGCTGGAGGTGATCTCCGCCGAACGCGCGCCGGACGAAGACTGGGACGCCTTTTTCGGCGGCGCGGACGCCAGGGTTCGGGCCTGGCTCGACGCCCATCCGGACGACCCCGCCGCGCCGGCGATTCGCGCGCGGGCCGACCTGACGCGGACGACCTTTGATTTCGGCCGGCAGTGGCTGAGCTTCGGGCTGTACCTGTTCAGGAAGCCGTAGCGATCAGCGGAACGGCGGTTCGTCGAAGGCGCGAAGCTTGCGCGAGTGAAGGCTGGCGCCTTCTTTCCGCAGCAGGTCCACCGCCTGGATGCCGATCTGCAGGTGTTCCGAGATCGAGCCCTCGTAGAAACGGTTGGCCTGACCCGGCAGCTTGATCTCGCCGTGCAGCGGCTTGTCGGAGACGCACAGAAGGGTGCCGTAGGGCACGCGGAACCGGTAGCCCTGGGCGGCGATGGTCGCGCTCTCCATGTCGATGGCGACGGCCCGGCTCTGGTTGAAGCGCAGCGCCGATTTGGAATAGCGCAGCTCCCAGTTCCGGTCGTCGGTGGTGACCACCGTGCCGGTGCGCAGGCGGCGTTTCACGGCCTCGCCCGGCATGCCGCTGACGATCTTTGCGGCGTCGTAGAGGGCGCGCTGAACCTCCGCGATGGAGGGGATCGGGATGTCCGGCGGCAGGACCGCGTCCAGCACGTGGTCGTCCCTCAGATAGGCGTGGGCCAGCACATAGTCGCCGATGGTCTGGCTCGGGCGCAGGCCGCCGCAATGGCCGATCATCATCCAGGCGTGCGGCCGGGTGACCGCCAGGTGATCGCAGATCGTCTTGGCGTTGGACGGCCCGACCCCGATGTTGACCAGGGTGATCCCGGCCCAGCCCGGCGCGGTCAGGTGGTAGGCGGGCATCTGATGCTTGCGCCAGGCGGTATCGAGGATGGCCAGTTCCGGATCCGGATTGTCGCGCGTGATGACCACGCCCCCGGCGCACGACAGGGTCTCGTAGATCGAGTTGGGGTCGGCCAGCTGCGCGCAGGCCCACCGCACGAACTCATCGACATAGCGGTGGTAGTTTGTGAACAGGACATAGGCCTGAACATCCTCGACCGGCGTGCCGGTGTAGTGCCGCAGCCGGGCCAGCGAAAAGTCGGTGCGCAGCCCGTCGAATTGGGCCAGCGGGAAATCCTCGGCCGGGTCGAACAGGCCGTCGGAAATCTCGTCGCCGATGTGGGCCAGGTCGGTGGTCGGGAAATAGCGGGCGATCGAGGCGGTCATCGACCGATCCAGCGTCACGTCCGACCCGTCCAGCACATAGGGGAAGGGGATTTCCTGGTCGGACGGCATGACTTCGAAGGTCGCGCCATAGTCCTGTTCCAGCAGGCTCAGTTGCTCGGCGAGATAGGGTCGGTAGAGGTCTGGGCGGGTGATCGTCGTCGAATAGACGCCTGGCCGTGACAGCCGCGCATAGGCGCGCTGGGCCAGATCGTCCGGGCGGTCTCCGAACCAGCTGACCCGTAGTCGGGGATAGGAGAAGACGCCTTCGGCGCGGGACTTGGCATCGGCGCGCTCGCCGGTGGCGATGAAGGTCCGCACGGCCTGTCTCAGGCTCTCGACGGATGCGGTGTAGAGGGTTTCGAGGCTATCCAGAGCCTCGGGCGCGCTCAGCGGCCCAGTCTTATGTTCTGTCATGACCTCCTCTAGCGGAGGAAAATGACCTTGGCGAGACGGTGTAGCTTGAGGACTTCCGTTCGCGGCGCGGTCACACCCGGCTTGAGCCCGTCCGGGTGCAGCCTCGTGCGAGGTCGGCCGATGGGTTCGCGTTATCCCAACTGCCGGTGGAAGAAGGCGGAAACGTCCGCGAGCACCGGGGCCTTCTTGCGGAACATCGGCGAGAAGGTCGCGATCAGGTCGGCGTGGTTGAGCCCGGGATACAGTTTCATCTCGCAGCGCCCGCCCAGTTCGCGCATCCGCTCTTCCATCAAGATGGTGTCTTCGTCGTGTACGACGACGTCCGCCGTCCCGTGGCCGACCCACAGCGGGGGCGCGTCGGCACGTGCGAAATGCAGCGGCTGGGTCTGAATGGGGTCCGGCGCCCGTCCAAAGGCGTTGATCGAGGACGCCACGTCCAGCGGCAGGAAGTCGTACGGCCCGGCCAGCCCGGCCGCCGCCTTGATCAGATCGGGCTTCCCTACGGCGGACATGTAGCGGCGGTCCAAAGTGATCATCATGGCCAGGTAGGCCCCGGCAGAGTGGCCGATCACGCCCAGCCGCGCCGCATCTCCGCCATAGGCTGCAACGACCTCGGCGACCCGCGCCGTCGCGGCGGCCGCATCCTCGTTGAAGACCGGAAACACCACCTGGGGCACCAGCCGATAGTCGGGCACCGCGACCACGAACCCTCTGGCGGCCAGCGCCTGGGCCGCCCAGCCGTAGACGTCCTTGGAACCGGAATCCCACCCTCCGCCGTAGAACAGCACGATCACGGGCGCGGGTGTCGTCGGGGTGGCCGACGCCGGGGCGTAGAGGTCGAACTTCTGACGGGGATCGTCGCCATAGGGCAGGTCGCGCGCGACCCGGCGCACGCCGGGGTCGCGCGGGCCGATCGCGTTCAGCAGGCCAAGGGGGGTGCACGCAGAGGTCAGAGATGACAGCAGGGCGCCGAAGGCAGGGACGAGAAGGCCGCGTCGGGTCATGGTCTTGATTTGGTCCTGAACAGTATCGGCTCAGATACGCGCCAGGCGACCGTTCGGCTCACATCTCATCGCGCGTTGGCGATCAGGGCGCCGCAGTTGGCGTCCTTGGCAAGACCAGGATCGACGAACGCGAACAAGGCGGCGATGGGGGCGACAACGGCTGCAAGAACACCCACCGCCCCGCCCTGGGCGATCAAGGATCCGGTATCGACGCCGACCTGAGGCGCCGTCAGCGGCCCGCGAACGATGATCGGAGCCCAGAGCCGCAAGAGCCGGGGCTTTTTGCTGTCGCCATCGATCCGCAGATTCAGCGTTTCTGCGCCAAGGTTGATGGAGCCCGTCCCCTTGGCCAGAACCACGTCGGTGTCGACAACCAGGGTCTTGGCTGTAGCGAGCCCGTTTGTGACGTTGAAATCGGCGACGGCGCAGCGAATCTCGCTCTGGTCCTGATCGCCGCGCAGCAATTGCAGCAGGCCCGCGCTCGCGTTGATCCCCAGCAGCTCCGCGAAGGCGCGCCGCATCCGCCCCTGCGGAACGACCAGACTGATCGAGCCTTTGGAGGCGGCGGCGAAATCGTGGATCGACGCACCCGGACCTTCCAGCCTCGCGCGACCCAAGGCTCGCCCAGAGACCGGGGCGACGCCGCCGCGCGCTGGTATGATGGATTCGAGCGGATATCCCGCGAGGCGAAAATCGATCGCGCTGTAGGGCATATCGCGGGTCGCGTTGATCCGAGCCGTACCGTTGAGCTCGCCCCGATTGAAGGCGAACGACACAGGGTCGAGATCAAGGATGCTGTTCTCGAGCACGGCCCCCAGTCGCACCGTCCGTATATCCAGATCGTTGGCCTTCACACTGGCGGCGCGGTACGACAGTCGGCCGTCCATGGTTCTCAACCGATCCACCTGAAGCGTGGCGTCAGGCAGCAGTTTGCCTGGAGCGCCGCCGGTGCTGATCGTGGTCGTGTCCGAGCCAGCGGCATTGGTTCGGGTGTCGCCCCCCATGATGGCGACCAAGTCGTCGATATCGAGCCGCTGCGACCGCAGGTCGGCGGTGACGTTCAATCGCCCTGCGGCATTGACCGTGACGTCGCCCGACAGATCCGACGACCCGACGCGCCCGGAAAAGTCATTGAAGGTCCAGACGGCGTCGTCGCGGGTCAGGGATCCCGCCAGCCGGTAGGGCGGGGTGCTGGGCAGGGTCACCCCGGTCAACATGTAGAGGTCGTTCAGATCCTGACCTTGCAGGCTGAGCGTCGAGCGAAACTGTCCGAAGTCGAAAGGCCGGGTGATGGCGCCCTGGGCAACCAGCCGAGAATGCGCGCCAGAGACCGTCGCTTCAAACCCGTAGGGCCGGTCACGCCGGATATTGATGAAGGGACCACCTTCGATCCGCAGTGTCAGGGGCGAGCCGTTGATCGAGCCCTCACCCGTCAGAAGAAATCCGCTCTCACCGTCGTTTGCGGTCGCCGCCTCGCGCGCTGTGACAGCCGCCTCCAGGGTAATGTCGCGATCCTGGGCGTCCAGAGATATGTGCCCGTCCTGTATGATCAGCTGGTTGATCAGAGGAAGTTTCATCCCTTCGCCGGTGTCCGGCTTGTCGGGCTCCAACGCCCAGCTTTGACGTCCATCCTTGGTCGAGATCAGGACGGCGCGCGGTCGGGTGATCGACAACAGCGGCAGCTCGAGCTGTCCAGCGAAGAGCTTGCGCAGCCGTACCGAAGCTTCGATGCGCTCGACGTCGGCGGTATCCTTCTCCCGCGCCCAATCTGGCCCGCCGAACTTGAGATCGCGCACCACGACGGACGGAGTCCAACTGAACAGATTGACGTCGAGGTCGCCCTGCAGCGCGATCTCGCGATCATACTTCGCCGAGGCCCAACGCCCGATCGGACCCCGCAGCCAGTTCCAGTCGAACAGCATCAGAAAGATCACCACGGCCGCGACCAGCAGCAGGGTCACCGAGGCGGCGATCTTCTCCGTCCGACCGGGCCTGCGGAAAGACCCATAGACAGGGTCGTTATCGACCACCCAGTCGCGCCATTCGCCCAGACGCACGCTGGCCGGGACCAGCGCGCGGGTGCGCACGTCTTGCCAGTTCGACGGCAAATTCAGAGACTTGAGGATGGGGAACTTCACGCAGACCCCTAACGCATGAAGCGCCGTAAGGCGCCAACGCCTATGGAAACGAAGCCATTTACCCCTGCGCGCTGCGGATCGCGGCCGCACCCGCGGGCGGGGCGATGACAACGGCGAACAGCACGTAAGCGCTCAGAAGGGCCAGAGCCGACAAGGGGCTGAGCCCCGCCGCCGCCCGATCCAGCGCGCCTGATCCGAAGACGACCGGAGGAATGAACAGCGGCAGAACCACGACCGCGATCAGGAGCCCGCCGCGTTTCGCGCCCAACGCCAAGGCCGCGCCCAGCGCGCCGGTGAACGCAAAGCCGAGGCCCCCGATCAGGGCGGACAGTGCGGTCAGCGGCGCGAGTCCCACCGGCTGTCCCAGAGCGAGCGCGGCGATCGGCGCCGTCAGGGCAAGCGGCAGGCCAGTCGCCAGCCACTGGCTCAGCGCCTTTATTGCGAACACCGCTTCGAGGGGCAGAGGCCCCGTCGCGAGCAGGTCCAGCGCCCCGTCCTCCAGATCGCGCTCGAACAGTCGCTCCAGCGACAGCAGACTGGACAGCGCCAATGCAAGCCAGGCGATCCCCGCCGCGACCGGTTTCAGCACGTTCGGATCGCCTCCCGCCGCCAGCGGCACGACCGTCGTCAGACAGGCGAAGAAGCCGCAGGCCAGCAGGGGGCCGCCGCCGCCGCCCCAGGCGAGCGCGAGTTCACGCCGGAACAGGATCGAGGCTGCGCTCATTGCACTGTCCCCAGTTCCAGCGCCCGCGTCGGGATGGGCAGGGGATCGTGGACCGCCGCGAGGATCAGTCCTCCCCGGTCCAGGTGGCGACTCATGATAGCGCCGACCTCCTGGCGCCAGCGCGCGTCGAGCGGACTCATCGGCTCGTCGAGCAACCACAGGGCGCGTGGTGACCCGATCAGCCGCGCCATCGCCAGCCTGCGGCGCTGGCCGGCGGACAGCTTGCGAACCTCCAGGTCCAGCAGCGGCGTCAGGCCCAGCGTCCGTATTGCTTCGTCGATGCCGTGATGGCTGTGGCCCAGCCAGCGGGACTGGAACATCAGTTCGTCCCGCGCGGTACGGGCGCCTTTCAGTCCGTCCAGATGGCCCAGCAAATGCACCTCGTGCGCCCGAGCCTGCTCGGGTTCGATCGACTGGTCGTCCGCGTCGCCAAAGGCGATATCGCCGGCCTCGGGGCGGATGAAGCCGGCGATGGCGCGAAGCAGGCTCGTCTTTCCCGCCCCGTTTGCTCCGGTCAGGGAGACGGCCTCGCCAGCCGAGACGGCGAAGGACAGTCGGCTGAACAGGGTCCGCTCCCCACGGGTCAACGTCAGGTCGGTGAGCGTGAGAGAGTGGATCACGCGGAACGCCTTCTGCGAGCCATTCTCAATGTCCCCACGCCGGACGTGGATAGCTCGACGGCATTCACAACCGCGTTTATAGCCAGCGTCGCCGCAGAAGGCTGTCGCCGCGCGCGTCGGGGACCTGTGCGCCCCGTCGTTTGCCGCGAGACGGCGCGACCGGATGTCCGGGCGGCTTTGACCAGAGGACTTCTCCCATGCCGTCAGTCGACAGCCTTTCCATCCGACGCGATCTCACCGTCGGGCGCAAGAAATACGCCTATTACAGCCTTCCCGCCGCCGAGGAAGCCGGTCTGGCCGGGATTTCCCGTCTGCCGCGCTCGATGAAGGTGCTGCTGGAGAACCTGCTGCGCAACGAGGACGGCGTCTCCGTCACCGAGGCCGACCTGAAGGCCGTCGCCGCCTGGATCGAGAACAAGGGCTCGGTCGAGCACGAGATCGCCTTCCGCCCCGCCCGCGTCCTGATGCAGGACTTCACCGGCGTGCCCGCCGTGGTCGATCTCGCCGCCATGCGCGATGCGATGGCCGCGCTCGGCGCCGACGCAGCCAAGATCAACCCGCTGGTCCCCGTCGACCTGGTCATCGACCACTCGGTGATGGTCGACAATTTCGGCACCTCGAAAGCCTTCGGCCAGAACGTCGAGCGTGAGTACGAGCGCAACATCGAACGCTACAAATTCCTGCGCTGGGGCTCGTCGGCCTTCAACAATTTCCGCGTCGTGCCCCCCGGCACCGGCATCTGCCACCAGGTGAACCTCGAGAACCTGGCCCAGACCGTCTGGACCGTGGCCGAGGGCAAGGCGACCGTCGCCTATCCCGACACCGTGGTCGGCACCGACAGCCACACCACCATGATCAACGGCCTGGCCGTTCTGGGCTGGGGCGTCGGCGGCATCGAGGCCGAGGCGGCCATGCTGGGCCAGCCGATCCCGATGCTGATCCCCGAGGTCATCGGCTTCAAACTGTCGGGCGCAATGCCCGAGGGCACGACGGCGACCGACCTGGTCCTGACCGTCACCCAGATGCTGCGCAAGAAGGGCGTGGTCGGCAAGTTCGTCGAGTTCTTCGGCGACGCCCTGCCGAACATGACGATCGAGGACCAGGCGACCATCGCCAACATGGCCCCCGAATACGGCGCCACCTGCGGCTTCTTCCCCGTCTCGGCCGCCACCATCGGCTACCTGACCGCCACGGGCCGCGACAAGGCGCGCGTCGCCCTGGTCGAGGCCTACGCCAAGGCTCAAGGCCTGTGGATCGACGAAACCTCGGAAGATCCGGTCTTCTCCGACGTTCTGGAACTGGACATCTCGACTGTCGTGCCGTCGCTGGCCGGACCGAAGCGTCCCCAAGACAAGGTCGAACTGACCGTGGCCGCGCCGTCGTTCGAGACCGCGCTCGGTGAAGTGTTCAACCGCGCTACCGACGCCGCTCGCTTCCCGGTCGCAGGGCAGACGTTCGACATCGGCGATGGCGATGTCGTCATCGCCGCGATCACCTCCTGCACCAACACCTCCAACCCGTCGGTCCTGATCGCCGCCGGTCTGGTGGCGCAGAAGGCCAACAAACTGGGTCTGAAGACCAAGCCTTGGGTCAAGACTTCGCTGGCCCCCGGCTCGCAGGTCGTCACCGACTATCTGACGGCCGCCGGCCTGCAGAAGGAGTTGGACGCCCTGGGCTTCAACCTGGTCGGCTATGGCTGCACCACCTGTATCGGCAACTCGGGCCCGCTGGACCCGGCGATCTCGCAGACGATCAACGACAACGCTATCGTCGCCACCAGCGTCCTTTCGGGCAACCGCAACTTCGAGGGCCGGGTGAACCCGGACGTCCAGGCCAACTATCTGGCCTCGCCGCCGCTGGTCGTCGCCTATGCCCTGGCAGGCTCCATGAGGATCGACATCACCACCCAGCCGATCGGCCAGGACAAGAAGGGTAAGGACGTCTTCCTGAAGGACGTCTGGCCCACGACCGCCGAAATCGCCGCCATCCAGAAGAAGGCCGTCACCTCGGCCATGTTCGCCAAACGCTATGCCGACGTCTTCAAGGGCGACGAGCACTGGCAGGGCATCTCGGTCGAAGGCGGTCAGACCTACGCTTGGGACGAGACCTCGACCTACGTCGCCAACCCTCCCTATTTCGAGGGCCTGTCGATGGAGCCGACGCCGGTCACCGACATCGTCGAGGGCCGCGTCCTGGCCATCTTCGGCGACTCGATCACCACCGACCACATCTCCCCGGCCGGTTCGATCAAGAAGACCTCGCCCGCCGGTCAGTACCTGACGAACCGTGGCGTGGAAGCCGAAGAGTTCAACTCGTACGGCGCGCGTCGCGGCCACCACGAGGTGATGATGCGCGGCACCTTCGCCAACATCCGTATCCGGAACCGGATCACGCCGGACATCGAAGGCGGAGTGACCAAGCACTTCCCGTCGCAGAACACGATGTCGATCTACGACGCCGCCATGCGCTACCAGTCGGAGGGTCGTCCGCTGGTGGTCTTCGCCGGCAAGGAATACGGCACCGGCTCGTCGCGCGACTGGGCCGCCAAGGGGACCCGCCTGCTGGGCGTCCGCGCCGTCATCGCCGAGAGCTACGAGCGAATCCACCGCTCGAACCTGGTCGGAATGGGTGTCGTGCCGCTGCAGTTCAAGGCCGACGGCTGGCTGAAGCTGGGCCTGACCGGCGAGGAGATCGTCACCATCCGCGGCCTGTCCGACGTCAACGTCGGTCGCCTGCGTCCGCGCCAGGATCTGTGGGTCGAGCTGTTCCGCCCGTCGGACGGCAAGATGGCCCGCTTCCCGGTCCGCTGCCGCATCGATAACCAGACCGAGCTGGACTACTTCAAGGCCGGCGGCGTGATGCCGTACGTGCTGCGGAACCTGGCGGGCTGAGGCCTGACGTAGAAGCGAACGAAGGGCCGGCGGAGCGATCCGCCGGCCCTTTTTCGTTGCCCTCAATCCAGCCGCATTGCCTCGGCCAGCAGACGGGCCTCGTCAGCCCGGCTGGAACCCGACCGCCACGCCACAACGATCTCGCGCCTTGGCGCTTCAGCGGCGAAATGGCGGATGACGACGCCCTTGTCGTCGGCCAGCCCGGCCCGCACCGCCATGGCCGGCAGGAACGACACCCCCAAGCCCGACGAGATCATCTGCACGAGCGTATGCAGGGAAGTCGCGGCGAAGACGTCCTCGCCGCGTGGGGCCTCCATATCGATGCCCGCCAACGCCTGATCGCGCAGACAGTGGCCGTCCTCCAGCAGGATCAGATCCTCGGCCTTCAGCGCACCCGGCTGGATGTCCCCGGGCGCGGCCAGCGGATGGTCCACGGGCGCGACCGCGAGGATTTCATCGTCGCCGATATGGGCGTGTTCGATGCCGGGCGCGTCATAGGGCAGGGCGATGACGGCGCAATCCAGCTGTCCCGCCTTCAACCCGGCGATAAGGCGCGGCGTCAGGTCCTCGCGGATGAACAGGCGAAGCGCGGGATAGGCCGCCTTGAGGTGCGGCAAAGCGAGGGGGAGCAGGAAGGGGGCCACCGTGGGAATGACGCCCAGCCGCAGCCGGCCTGACAATGGCCGCCCGGCGTTTCGCGCCGCCTCGACCAGGTCCTCGGTTCGCGCCAGCACGTCCTCTGCGCGGCGACAGGCCTCGGCGCCGACGGCGGTTAGCTGGATGGCCCCGCGCGTGCGTTCGACGACCGGCGCGCCCAACACCTTCTCCAGCTCCTGGACCCCGGCAGACAGGGCCGGCTGGCTGACCAGCGCCGCCTCGGCCGCGCGACTGAACGAGCCGTGCTCGGCGAGCAGTTTCAGATACTGGAGTTGGCGAAGGGTGGGCAGCATCCCTCGGACATAGGCCGGGGTTGGATGAGAGGCAAAGCTCATCGATCGGGTTTATGCGACCGACCCCTCCCTCGGCGAACCGAGGAAGGGGCCGTCTGCATCAGGCCGCCAGCTTCTCGGCCCGCAGCGCGCGCCGGGGCAGATCGTAGCGGTCGTTCTCCATCACCTGGACCCAGGCCTTGACGAAGGCCTTGACGAAGAGCTCCTCGGCGTCGGCCGAGGCATAGACTTCCGCCAGCGCCCGCAGCTGGGAGTTGGAGCCGAACACCAGGTCGGTGCGGGTCGCAGTCCAGCGTTGCTCGTGCGTCTCGCGATCCGAGCCGATGAAGGTCTCGTCGGCGTGGCCGTCGACCTGTTTCCAGGCCGTCTCCATGTCCAGCAGGTTGACAAAGAAGTCGTTCGTCAGCTGGCCGGGACGCGTGGTCAGCACGCCTTCCTTGGAGTCCCTGTGATTGATGCCCAAGACCCGCAGGCCGCCGACCAGGACCGTCATCTGCGGAGCGGTCAGACCCAGCAGTTGCGACCGGTCGACCAGCAGTTCCTCGGTCGGCACGTTGAACCGCACCTGCAGATAGTTTCGGAAGCCGTCGGCGCGGGGCTCCAGAACCTTGAAGCTGTCGGCGTCGGTCTGATCCTCGGTCGCATCGGTGCGGCCGGGGGTGAACGGCACGACGACTTGGTGGCCCGCCGCCCTGGCCGCTTGTTCGATGCCGACGGAGCCGCCCAAGACGATCAGGTCGGCGATCGACACAGTCACGCCGGCCGAAGCCTTGATGTCCTCATAGACGGCGAGGACGCGCGACAGCTTCTCGGGCTCGTTGACCTCCCAGCTGCGCTGCGGCTCGAAGCGGATGCGGGCGCCGTTAGCGCCGCCCCGGTGGTCCGAACCGCGCCACGTCGCGGCCGAGGCCCAGGCGGTGCGGACGAGATCGGCGACCGACAAACCGGACGCCGCGATCTTGTCCTTCAGCGATTTGATGTCGCCATCGCCCAGCTTTGGGCCGGTCGCGGCGGGGATCGGATCCTGCCAGATCAGATCTTCTTGCGGCACTTCCGGGCCGAGGTAGCGGATCTTCGGACCCATGTCGCGGTGGCACAGCTTGAACCAGGCGCGGGCGAAGGCGTCGCCGAAATAGGCCGGATCGGCGCGGAACGCCTCCATGATCTTGCGGTAGGCCGGATCGATCTTGAAGGCCATGTCGGCGGTGGTCATCATCGTCGGCACGCGCTTGCCCGGCGTGTGGGCGGCGGGGGCGAGGGTCTCGTCCGGGTTGCCGACCGGTTGCCACTGTTTGGCCCCGGCGGGCGAGCGGACCAGCTCGTACTCGTGGTCCAGCAGCATGTCGAAATAGGTCATGTCCCATCTAATGGGAGTCGGTGTCCAAGCCCCCTCGATGCCCGAGGTGATTGTGTGGTCGCCGATGCCGCTCTCGTGGCCGGAGATCCAGCCCAGGCCCTGTTGGGCGATATCGCCGCCTTCGGGGCTGACGCCGACTTTGGAGACGTCGCCATTGCCGTGCGCCTTGCCGAAGGTGTGGCCGCCGGCCGTCAGGGCCGCGGTCTCGACATCGTCCATCCCCATGCGGGCGAAGGTCTCGCGGATGTCATGCGCCGACTGCATCGCCTCGGGCACGCCGTTGCGGCCCTCCGGGTTGACGTAGATCAGGCCCATCTGGATGGCGGCGAGGGGATCCTCCAGCACCATCTCCTTGTCCGGCTGGATGCGGGTCTCGTTGCCTTCTTCGCCGACCCATTTCTCCTCGGTGCCCCAGTAGACGTCCTTCTCGGGCTCCCAGACGTCGGCGCGGCCGCCGCCGAAGCCGAACACGGGCCCACCCATCGACTCGATCGCGACATTGCCGGCCAGGATCATCAGATCCGCCCAGCTGAGCTTCGATCCATATTTCTGCTTGATCGGCCACAGCAGCCGGCGCGCCTTGTCCAGGTTGCCGTTGTCGGGCCACGAGTTCAGCGGCGCGAACCTCTGCTGGCCCGCCCCGCCGCCACCGCGCCCGTCGCCAGTGCGATAGGTTCCGGCCGAGTGCCAGGCCATGCGGATGAAGAAGGGGCCGTAGTGCCCGTAGTCCGCCGGCCACCAGGGCTTGGAATCGGTCATCAGGGCGGTCAGGTCGCGCTTCAGTCCGGCGTAGTCCAGCGACTTGAACGCCTCCGCGTAGCTGAACTCGTCGCCCATCGGGTCGCCGGTCTTACCCTGCTGATGCAGAATATCGACGGCGAGATGATTTGGCCACCAGTCGCGATTGGTCCGGCCGAGCAGCGACCGCAGCGCGGCCGGCTCCTTCTTCGGATCAGACAGGGGTGAAGATTGGTTCTCGCCGTCCATGATGGGTCTCCCGATTGAATCTTGCTAGGGACACCCTGGTCGCGATTCCAAGCAAAGCCAAATCGATAAAATCTGTCGTTTGGATCGTATCGATTTATGACAAATCTATAGACATAATTTATCGATCAATGAAACAGCATGTATTTGACTTCGCAGATCCTGAGGCGCATCTGACGGTTCCTGGCGCTCCTCCTCCCCGAAGACGCCTGATCCAGATCATCTCGAAGGGATACAACCATGCTCGGCGTCGGCGAAACTCTGCCTGAATTCAAGGTCATCGGCGTGAAGCCGGGCTTCAACTCCCACGAAGAAAACGGGGTTTCGGCCTTCGAGCCCGTCACCAACGCCTCGTTCGAAGGCAAGTGGAAGGTCATCTTCTTCTATCCGAAGGACTTCACCTTCGTCTGCCCGACCGAGATCGCCGAGTTCGCCTCGCTGGCCCGCGACTTCGATGACCGTGACACCGTCGTGCTGGGCGGCTCGACCGACAACGAGTTCGTGAAGCTGGCCTGGCGCCGCGACCACGCCGACCTGTCCAAACTGCCGATCTGGCAGTTCGCCGACAACGGCGGCAAGTTCGCCCGCCAGCTGGGCATCCTGAACGAGGAAGAGGGCGTCGCCCTGCGCGCCACCTTCGTCGTCGATCCCCATAACGTCGTGCAGCACGTCTACGTCACCAACCTGAACGTGGGCCGCGCCCCGGCCGATACCCTGCGCGTCGTTGACGCCCTGCAGACGGACGAACTGTGCGCCTGCAACCGCCCCGTCGGCGGCGAGACGCTCGCGGCTTAAATTACGGAAATCCTCCCCCGCGTCAGCGGGGGAGGGGGACCGCCGAAGGCGGTGGAGGGGGCGACCCCAGACATCGTCGCGTGGTTCCGTCCCCTCCACCCCCGACGCAAGCGCGTCGCGATCCCCCTCCCCCGTTCGCTTCGCTCCGGGTGAGGATTTGAAAGATTCTTCATGTCCCTTGATACGCTCCGCGACCTTATGCCTGCCTACGCCAAGGACATCTCGCTGAACCTCGGTTCCCTGGCGTCCGAAACGGTTTTGAACGACCAGCAGAAGTGGGGCTGTTTCTTGGCCTCGGCCCATGCCGTCGGCGTCGCCCCTGTCGTGCGCGCCATCGAGGCCGCCGCCGCCGAGAAGCTGTCGCCCGGGGCCATGAACGCCGCCAAGGCCGCCGCCGCCATCATGGGCATGAACAACATCTACTACCGTTCGCTGCACCTGATGAAGAACCACGAGTACACGACCATCCCGGCGCGCCTGCGGATGAACATCCTGGCCAATCCGGGCGTCGACAAGATGGACTTCGAGCTGTGGTCCACCGCCGTCAGCGCCATCAACGGCTGCGGCGCCTGCCTCGACGCCCACGAGGGCGAGCTGAGGAAGCATGGCGTTCCAGCCACGCATGTGCAGGCGGCGCTCCGCATCGGCGCCGTGGTCCATGCCGCCAGCCGGATCGCGGCGTCGGAGACGGCGCTGGCCTGAAAGTCGGGTGCCTTTTTGGAACTACCGCTGAATATCAGTCACGCCGCCGTCTGCTCGGCCTTTCTGATCGCGCTCGCCCGGACCTTCTCGCTCTCGGACTTCAGCTGGCCGCAGGCCGCCAGGATGTCGCGGCCGCGGGGGGTGCGGATGGGGGAGGCGTAGCCGGCCTTGTTCAGGATGGCGGCGAAACGTTCGATCGTCTTCCAGTCCGAGCACTGATAGTCGGTGCCGGGCCAGGGGTTGAACGGGATCAGGTTGACCTTGGCCGGGACGCCTTCGATCAGGCGGATCAGGGCCCGGGCCTCGTCCGGGCTATCGTTGACGCCTTTCAGCATCACATATTCGAACGTGACCCGGCGGGCGTTGGAGATGCCCGGATAGGCGCGGATGCCGGCCATCAGCTGATCCAGCGGGTATTTCCTGTTCAGCGGCACCAGCACGTCGCGCAGGGCGTCGTTGGTGGCGTGCAGGCTGATCGCCAGCATGGCCTGGGTGCGGTCCCCCAGCGGCGTGAGCTGGGGCACGACGCCGGAGGTCGAGACCGTGATCCGGCGGCGCGACAGGGCGATGCCCTCCGGGTCGGAAATGATGTCGATCGCATCGGCGACGTGATCGAGATTATACAGCGGCTCGCCCATGCCCATGAAGACGATGTTCGACAGGCGGCGGTCTTCCCGTGGCGACGGCCATTCGGCCAGATCGTCGCGCGCGACCTGGACCTGGGCCACGATCTCGGCGGCGGTCAGGTTGCGGACCAGGGCCTGGGTGCCGGTGTGGCAGAAGGTGCAGTTGAGCGTGCAGCCGACCTGGGACGAGACGCACAGCGCCCCCGCCCGACCCACGTCGGGGATGTAGACGGTCTCGATCTCGATGCCCGGCGCGGTGCGGATCAGCCATTTTCGCGTGCCGTCGGCGGACACCTGACGTTCGACGATCTCGGGGCGGGCCAGGGTGAAGACGGCGGCCATCCTGGCCTTGGCGTCCTTGGCCATGTTGGTCATGGCGTCGAAGTCGGTGACGCCGAAATGGTGGATCCAGCCCCACACCTGGGAAGCGCGCATCTTGGCCTTTTCCGGCGGGCAGATGTCGGCGTCGATCAAGGCCTGGCGCAGGCCTGCCCGCGTCAAACCGGACAGGTTGACGGGAGGCTTGGCGACCGGGGTCGAGACGCGGGAAAGGTCGAGCGTGACGCTCACGAGCGAGATCCTGGAAGGAGGGAGGCGCGGCCCATAGCACAGATCGGGATGAACTTTAAGGCGGGGCGATGCCGAGTGTGAGCGCAGGCAGCCCCTCCACGCTGCGATTGACGATCAACACACCGCCGCCCGGCCACCCGTCCCCGTCGAACCCCTGGATCATGACTGGTTCGTAGGCAGCATTGACCCAGCCTTTTGCGAATGGCGGCGCATCGCCCGTGGTCAGCATCCGCACGATTTCCGGCGCGAGGACGTCGCCGTCCAGCCCGTAGGCGGAGACCGCGCAATCGCCGCCGACGATGGCTTCGAGATGCACCCAGGTTTCGACTCCCTCGCCGCTCATCCGCCGAGCGACCAGGGGACGATCTGGCGCGACGTGGGGCAGCCCCGTCGGCGGCGTCTCCGGCGTGAAGGTCGCACCGGCGTCCAGGGCCTCGCGAAACGGGCGGCCGGCCAGGCCAGAGGTGAGACAGGCGGATTGGAAGGCGTCCACGATGCGTCGCGCGTCGGCCACGGTCGAGTGCGACAAAATGGGATCGTAGCCCGCAGGCTGCGCGTCCATCACGGGCGTCGAAGGCAGGGCGTCAAGCCCCGGCGCCGGGCGGTCGATGGTGGAGACCAGTCTGACGATCTGACCGTCTGACATCCGTTCGGCGGCGTCCCAGTGGCTGGGCCGTGACCGCACGTCGACCTGGACCAGCCAGCCCTGAACAAGGGCGACGCGCCGCTGCACATCGAACCGGCCGTCCGAGGCTTGGGTCCGGTAACCGAAAGCCTCGACCGGAGCTCCCGTGCCGTCGACAGCCGCCAGGGCGCCCATCCGACGAACCGGGCCGGATCGACCCTGCCACCAGAAGGCCCCGCGCCGGGCGACGTAGGCGGGAGTGACCCAGTCCATGCCGGAGTTCTGCTCGCCGTCGAAACCGTGATAGCGACGGCCTCTCAACGCCAGGTCCGCCCGCTCGATCCGGGTCGCGATCTCCCAGGCCGGCCCATCCGCCGCGTCATAGTCGGCATAGGTTGTGCAGGTGATCGCATCGCCCAGCGCGACCCGGTCGAAGAAGGGTGTGTCCTCCGCATAGACTGCGCCGTAGGACGCCCAGAGACGGCAGATCGCGCCGCTTGCGACATGGCGCAGGGCCGGGGTCAACCCATCGGTCACATCCTCGAATACGGCCAGGCCCGCCGCTCCATGCTGACTGGCCAGGTATTCGGTGGCCTTGGCGGCGAGCGCGTGCGCCTCGGCTTCGCTTCTGGCGTCGAACGGCTGGGCCGTCGCCGATCCGGCGGTCAGCATCAGGCCCAGGCTGATCAGAAAGACCACAGATTTCATCGGCGACCCCCCTCCGTCGTCAGCTTGCGGCAAGGGTCAGCTAGACGCAATGTCCGGGCGGAATCAGAGGATGAACCGGCTCAGGTCCGCGTTCTTCGACAGATCGCCGACCTTCTCGCGCACGGCATCTCCGTCGAAGGTCAGGGTCTGGCCCGACAGGTCAGAGGCCTTGAACGAGGTCTCCTCCAGCACCCGTTCGATCACCGTCACCAGCCGTCGGGCCCCGATGTTCTCGACCGCGCCGTTGGCCGCCACGGCCGCGTCGGCCATGGCCTCGACGGCATCGGGGGTGAAGGTCAACGTGACATCCTCCGTGGCCAGCAGGGCCTGGTTCTGACGGATCAGATTGGCCTCGGGCTCGGTCAGGATGCGCACGAAATCGTCGCGGGTCAGGGCCTTCAGCTCGACCCGGATCGGCAACCGGCCCTGCAGTTCCGGCAACAGATCCGACGGCTTGGCGACGTGGAAGGCGCCTGAAGCGATGAACAGCACATGGTCCGACTTCACCGGGCCGTATTTGGTCGAGACGGTCGTGCCCTCGATCAGGGGCAGGAGGTCGCGCTGGACCCCCTCGCGCGACACGTCGGCGCCGCCGCGATCCTGTCGTCCGGCGACCTTGTCGATCTCGTCGATGAAGACGATGCCCTCGTTCTCCGCCAGCAACAGAGCCTCGCGGGTCAGACTGTCCTGATCCAGTAGCTTGTCGCTCTCCTCGGTCACCAGAGGGGCGACGGCGTCCTTGACCGTGGTGCGAACCGACTTGGTGCGACCCCCGCCGAGCTTGCCCAGCATGTCCGACAGGTTCAGCAGGCCGACGTTGCCGCCGCCGCCGACATCCAGGCCCTGGATCGGCGAGGCCGTGTCGGCCAGCTCGATGTCGATCGCCTTGTCGTCCATCTCGCCGGCGCGGAGTTTCTTTCGGAACGCCTCCCGCGTCGTCGGCTGCGAGCCGGGTCCGACCAGGGCGTCGAGGATCCGCTCCTCCGCCGCCGCCTCGGCCTTGGCGCGCACGCCGCTGCGACGCGCATCTCGGACCATAACCAGGGCCGCCTCGACCAGGTCGCGCATGATCTGATCGACGTCGCGACCGACGTAGCCGACCTCGGTGAATTTGGTCGCCTCGACCTTGAGGAAGGGCGAGCCGGCGAGTCGCGCCAGACGCCGGGCGATCTCGGTCTTGCCGACGCCGGTGGGGCCGATCATCAGGATGTTCTTGGGCGTAACCTCGTCGCGCAGGTCGTCGGGCACGCGCTTCCTGCGCCAGCGGTTGCGCAGGGCCACCGCGACGGCGCGCTTGGCGTCATGCTGGCCGACGATGAAGCGGTCGAGTTCGGAGACGATCTCGCGGGGGGACAGGTCGGTCATGCGCGGCCCCCGTCCAGGATTTCGACCGTCAGATTGCCGTTGGTGTAGACGCAGATGTCGGCGGCGATGGCCATGGCGCGACGCGCTACGGCCTCGGCGTCCATGTCGGTGTTGTCTATCAGGGCGCGGGCCGCCGCCAGGGCGTAGTTGCCGCCGGACCCCACCGCCGCGACGCCATACTCCGGCTCCAGCACGTCACCGACGCCGGTGACGGTGAAGATGGCGTCCTTGTCGGCCACCAGCAGCATCGCCTCGAGCCGGCGCAGATAGCGGTCGGTGCGCCAGTCCTTGGCTAAATCCACACAGGCGCGGGCCAGCTGATCCGGGTACTGTTCCAGCTTGGCTTCGAGCCGCTCGATCAGGGTGAAGGCGTCCGCGGTGGCGCCGGCGAAGCCCGCCAGCACCTTGCCACCCGCCAGAGTTCGCACCTTGCGCGCCGCGCCCTTGACGATGGTGGCCCCCATGGAGACCTGGCCGTCGCCGGCGATGACGGTCCGGCCGTCCTTGCGCACCGCCAGGATTGTCGTGCCATGCCAGTCGGGAAAAGTGGGAAACTGTTGGGTCATCCCAACCAGATGGCGACCGAAATGGGGCGGAACAAGTCGAAAGCTGCGCAAAAACAACAGAGCGCGCGAGTCATATTTTCACCCATGTAACGGCTTACAAAAACACAGTCAGACCTAGAAATTGCCAGTTTTGAGATAAAACTTTGCTTCATCGCGTCATCATCGCCAGCGAGACCGTCGGCTCAACCGGCGTATCCGTGCTGTCCATCGCGCAAATTCTGGGCATTTCGGAACGCAACAACCGTCGCGACGAAATCACGTCTGGCGTGCTGTTTCACGATGGCTGGTGTCTGCACGCCATGGAAGGTCGTCGTGGTGATCTGGATCGCCTCCTGAGGCGCCTGCGTGAAGATCGCCGACTCGAGAACATTCGCGTCCTCAGCGACCGCCCGATCACGTCGCGCCGCTTTTGTCATCCCATAGGCCTGGCGGACGATCCGGTCGGGCTTCTGAAGCTGGTCGGCTGTCCCGATCTGGCCGAGATCACAAGCTTCGACGTCGAACGGATGCTGGATTTCAAACTGGCGGCGTGACGGCGTCGACGGCTCCGCCTATCTGACGCGGATGCGATTTTCCCCGGCCGAGGTCGAACGCTACGCCCGCCACCTGGTGCTCGCCGAGATTGGCGGGCCGGGTCAGCAGAAACTCGCCGACGCAACGGTCGCGATCGTCGGTGCGGGCGGCGTCGGCGGACCGGCGGCGCTGTATCTGGCGGCGGCGGGGGTCGGAACGCTGCGGCTCATCGACGGCGACGTGGTCTCCCTGTCCAACCTGCAACGCCAGATCGCCTTCGACACCGCCGACATCGGGCGATCCAAGATCGAGGCCGCCTCCGACCGGCTGGGCGCGATCAATCCCCACGTCCGCGTCGAGGGGCTGGACCACCCGCTGATCCCGGAGAACGCCGCCGAGCTGCTCGCCGGCGCGGACGTGGTTCTGGACGGCACGGATTCATTCGCCACGCGCCATGCCGTCAATGCAGCCTGCGTTGCGGCCGGCATTCCGCTGGTGTCGGGGGCCCTCGGCCGGTGGAGCGGCCAGGTCGGCGTCTTCCTGGGTCGGCCCTGCTATCGCTGCCTTGTCCCCGACATCCCCACAGACGAGGAAACCTGCGCACGGGTCGGGGTGGTGGGGGCTTTGGCGGGCGTCGTCGGGGCCATGGCGGCGCTGGAGACGATCAAGCTGATCACTGGCGCTGGCCAGCCTCTGACGGCACGATTGCTGTTGTATGACGGACTGTCCGCCACCAGCCGGACCGTGACCGTGACGTCCGATCCGGCCTGCCCGGTCTGCGCTGTAACTTGACCTCAGGATCACCGTCCGTGCAGGAACCGCGGGTGACCTCCAAGAAAGTCCTGTTCGTCAGTTCCAACCGTATCGGCGACTGCGTGATCTCATCCGGCGTCATCCGCGAGATCGCCCGTCAGATCCCGGGTGCGGAGATCACCGTGGCCTGCGGCCGGCCGCCAGCGCCCTTCTTCCGCTCTGCCCCGGGCGTCGAGCGGGTCATCGTGCTGGACAAGAAGAAGGCGGCCGGACACTGGTTCGACCTGTGGCGTCAGGTCGTCGGCACGCGCTGGGCCATGGTCATCGACATCCGCGGCTCGGCGCTAAGCTATCTGATCCGGGCCGACCGACGCGTGATCTACAATCGCCGCTGGGAGACCGGCCTGCCCAAGGTCGAGATGGTCTCGCGGCTGATGGGCGCAGCGACGCCGCTGGAACCCGAGCTGTTCATCGACGACTGGGCCCGGATCGAGGCCGCCGCCGTCATCGACCCGGCGTTGGCGACGGCACCCGGCCTGACTATCGCCCCCCCAATCCTGGCATTGGCGCCCATCGCCCATCAGCCTGGCAAGAGCTGGCCCGCCGAGCGTTGGGGCGAACTGGTCGAACTGCTGAAGGCCGAGCCGCGCTTCGCCGGCTGGCGTTTCATGCCCGTCGGTGGTCCCGGCGACCGCCCGCCCGCCACGCCGGCCCTGGAAGCGGCGGGTCCCCTGGCCATCGATTTCGTCGGCAAGGGGGACATCCTGGCCTCCGCCGCCGCAATCGACCGGGCAGATCTGTTCGTCGGCAACGATTCCGGCCTGATGCATGTCGCTGCCGCCGCTGGAAAGCCGACCCTGGGCCTGTTCGGGCCGACCGAGTGGTGGCTCTACGGCCCGCGTGGGCCGCGCACGGCAATGGCGGCTTCCAATCCGGTGCGGGGCGAGTTCGCTCCGATCGAAGCCTTGACCACCCAGCGTGTCTTCGATGCCGTCATCGCCCTGCATGACGCGTGGATCGGCGACGCGGCCCCCGCCAAGCCTTGAAGCAACGGCCTTTCGCGGTCATATAGGGCGTCTTGGGGAACGCGGCGCAATGCCGTGCGCTGTCCCCTGCGACACGACAACCTGTTCAGAAACGCAAGGAAACGACGCTCATTCGCCGTCCGATGAACCAGCCGCCCACCAAGGACGGCCCCCCCATGAACCAAGATATCCGCGCGCCGCGCGTTCTGCTCATCGATCAGAACGGCGAGAAACAGGGGGTCATGCCGACCTCGGCCGCGCTGGAGGCCGCCGAAGAGGCGGGCATGGATCTGGTTCAGATCGTCTCGACGTCGGAGCCGCCCGTCGCCAAGATTCTCGACTACGGCAAATTCCGCTTCCAGGAGCAGAAGAAGAAGGCCGAGGCGCGCAAGCGCCAGAAGGTCGTCGAGCTGAAAGAGATCAAGCTCCGCCCCAACATCGACGTCCACGACTATGAGGTGAAGGCCAAGGCCATGCACCGCTTCTTCGACGAGGGCGACAAGGTCAAGGTGACGCTGCGCTTCCGCGGCCGCGAGA
>JAZKHL010000030.1:0-9028 GCA_040385365.1 Pseudomonadota bacterium
CGTCCTGATCATCGAGGACGAGGCCATCATCTCGGCCGACATCGAAAGCCTGGTCCGCGAGCTTGGCCACAACGTCACCGCGACGGCGACGACGCATGACGAGGCCGTCGATGCGGTCGCCCGTCACCGTCCGGGCCTGGTTCTGGCCGATATCCAGCTGGCCGACGGCTCATCGGGAATCGACGCCGTCAAGGACATCCTGAAGCGGTTCGACGTGCCGGTGATCTTCATCACCGCCTTCCCCGAACGGCTGCTGACCGGGGAACGGCCCGAGCCGACGTTCCTGATCACCAAGCCGTTCCAACCGGAGACGGTGAAGGCGGCGATCAGCCAGGCGCTGTTCTTCCACCCGACGCGTCAAAAAGAAGCCGCCTGAGACCAGGCGTCGTCCAAATAAGGAAAGCCCCGCCGGATCGCTCCGGCGGGGCTTTTTGCTGACCTGGGCGGCTCAGTTCGAGGGCGGCGCCGAGACAGTCGGCGCGTTGACGTTGGGGGCCTCGCCGGTCGGCGGGTTGGTCGGTTCGCCCGTGGCGGTCGTCGGCGCGTCGGCGGCCGGGACCGAACTGTTCGTAGAGAAAGCCGCTGCGTCCGCCGCCTGCTGGCCCGTGTTCGGGTTCTGGGCCGCGAAGCCCCCGTTCGACAGGAACCACATCCCCAGCAGAAGGATTGCGGCGGCGCCGGCCGACAGGATCAGGATCACCAGGATGCGTTTGCCGGGCCGTGCGCCGCGAACGTACTGGGCGTCGACAGGCCGTCCCTCGTGCACCGCATCGGCGGCTTCGGAATGAGGATCTTGGTGCGACATGGCAGGCTCCGACGTGATCAAGTTCAGCCCGCACAACGCTCCGGCTAGCGTAGCCGTTCCGCAGGATCAGCGGCCGAACCGGGCGACGATTTAAATTCGCTCCATCGGGGAACGGTTCACGGATGACGTCGTTCTTTTCTCGTGGAGGCGGCGACGCCCCCCCGACTTGGACTGGCGAGAGCCAGTCCGTCGCCTCCACGCCTCATTCTCGATGATGCCACTTCAAGGCGACCCGCAAGGGTCGCCTTTTTCTTTGGCGCAGAGGGGCGACCCGTAAGGGCCGCCTTTTTCTTTGCCTGCCGTCCGACCTGCTTCATGATGGGTCTGCAAAAGAAACCATCGGGAGACGATCATGAGCCTCACCAATCGCCAGTGGGTTCTGCGCCAGCGGCCGCAGGGGTTGATCAAGGACGACGACCTGGAACTGGTTTCCAGCCCCGTTCGCGACCTGAGCGACGGCGAGGTTCTGATCCGTACGATCTATCTGTCGCTGGATCCCACTAACCGCACCTGGATGAATGACGCGGTCGGCTATCTGCCGCCGGTCGGCCTCGGCGACGTCATGCGCGGTCTGACGCTCGGGGTGGTCGAGCAGTCGAAGTCGGAGCGGTTTCAGATCGGCGACCTGGTCACGACCGCGATGGGCGGCTGGAGCGACTACGGCGTCGTTCCCGACAGCGGGGTGTCGCGCGTGCATCGCGCGCCGGGAATGCCGCTGACGGCCAACATGTCGGTGCTCGGGATGACCGGCCTGACCGCCTGGGCCGGGGTGACCCAGGTGCTGAAGCCCCAGCCCGGGCAGACCATGGTCGTCTCCGCAGCCGCAGGCGCCGTCGGCTCGATCGCCGGTCAGATCGCCAAGCAGAAGGGCGCCCATGTCATCGGCATCGCCGGCGGGCCCGAGAAATGTCGCTGGCTGACCCAGGATCTCGGGTTCGACGCCGCCATCGACTACAAGAACGAGGATGTGGGCGAGGCGCTGGACCGGCTGGCTCCCAAAGGCGTGGATCTGAATTTCGAGAACGTCGGCGGCGACATCATGGTCGCGGTCTGGAACCGGCTGAACATCCACGCCCGCATGGCGGTCTGCGGCATGGTTTCGGCCTACAACGCCACCAAGCGCCCCCCGTCGCCGGACCTCAGCCGGCTGATCACCCACCGGATGACCATGCAGGGGTTCCTGGTCATGGACTATTCGCCTCAGGCCAAGGAGTTCGTCGCCGAGGTCGGGCCCTGGCTGGCGTCGGGCAAGGTCCAGTGGAAGGTGCATGTCGATAACGGGCTGGAAGGGGCGGTCACGTCGCTAAACCGGCTGTTCACAGGCGACCATGACGGCAAGCTGCTCGTGCGGGTTTCGGAAGAGCCCGCGTGAGCGATCCGCTCCACACTCACTTCGAGGATCTCGAGGTCGGCCAGGTGCTGCAACTGGGGGCCTGCGCCGTGGACGAGGCGGCGATCGCGCTGTTCGTCGACAACTTCGCGCCCGGCTGGGATCTGGCCTATGGCGCGCCCGACGCGCTTGTCTATGCGCTGTGGAGCCGCCTGGCGTCCGACAAATCGGCGGGGTGGGCCCAGACCAAGCTGCTGGCGGTCGATGGCCTGCGCTACATGCGCAATCCGCCCCCGGGCGAACTGCTGCGCGGCCGCATGACGGTGATGGGCAAGGACCCGGTCGGCGACGAGAAGGGCATCGTCATCGCCCAGCACGACCTGCTCGACGAAGGTGGTCGGCTGGTGTTCTCGTGCCTGACGCGGGGTCTGTTCGTTCGCAGATAGGCAAAAGGGATCAGACAACAGGCAACAGGCGCGAACACCTGTTGCCTATGGCCTATTGCCTTCAGGCGTTGCCCGCGACCTGACCGTTGTCGTTGGCGCGTTGGAACGCCAGGGCGATCAGGCGGTCCCAGCCCAGCAGCGACACCAGGTGGGCGTAGATCTGGCCCAGGGCGCCGTTGTCGCGCAGCTCGGCCAGCTTCTCGGCCGGCAGGGCCTTCAGCTTGTCTTCCGAAACGGCGAAATAGTCGGCCAGCTTCTGCGGCTCGCCGGGCTCGCCCTTTTCGTTGCGCGGCGTGAACACCGCCTCGCGGACGTCGAACAGGTCCAGGTCCGTCAGCAGCGTGATGAAGCTGTCGGTGCGCTGGCGCTCCTGCTCGAAGTTGTTGCAGAACTCCATCGCCTGGTTGACGTATTCCGACGGCTTGCCGTCCACGAACAGCGGGGCCTGACCGCCCTCGGTGATGAAGGGCGCGGCGCGATCGATGCACAGGATCATGCGCTGGGATTGGGCATCGTTGGCGAAGACGAACGGATAGCGGCGAACATAGGCGGGGACATAGGCCTCGGGACGGAAGTCGCCGGCGGCGGTCACATAGAGGTTTTCTTCCTGGCGAAGACCCATGACCGCGACGGGCTGTTTCGAATCGCCCAGGAACACGACGGGATAAGACAGGGCGGCCGGGGCGAACTCGGTCACCGTCAGCGGCACGACATGTGAGGTGCCGACAAAGGCGTAGGGCTTGTCGACCGGATTGACGCCCAGCTTGCCGTGAGCCTCGCTCGAAAGCGGTTCAGGCTGCGAATAGAACAGCACGGTGCCGTCCAGGGCGCCGGCGCCGTTGGCGTTCTGCGGGGTCGTGGTGGTGTCGGTCATGGACGGGATGGCTCTGGAATGACGGAAAGGCGGGCCTTCTAGCGGAACCGGCGCGGCGCCGCAAACGGGGCCGCAGCCGCCACCCCTTTCCCTGCTCAGAAGCGGTAGGTGATCCCGACGCGCAGGTTGCGGCCGGGTAGGGGCGCGACGTCCTTCAGGAACGAGGCATGTTCGCGCGCCTCCTCGTCCGTCAGGTTGTGAGCTTCTGCGAACACCGTGACGTTGCGATCGGCGAAGGGCCGGATCGATCCCGACAGATTGACCAGGGTGTAGCCGTCGGTCGCCAGCTCGAAGTCGGCCGTCTCGTCCTGCTCGCCGACATGGCGCACCTCCAGGCCGGCGTCCCAACGCGCGTCGGTCCATTTCAGCGTAGCGGCCACTGAATAGGGCGGGATACGCGCGGCGGGGCCAAGATCGGTGTCGGCCTTCACATAGTCCGCGGTTCCGCCCAGCTTCAGGCTGCGCTCGCCGGATTCCCACAGGGCGTAGTCGCCCTCCAGTTCGAAGCCGGTGAAGGTGGCGTCGGTCTGGACATAGGCGAAGATCGGGAAAAGCTCGCCGTCGAAGGTGAAATCCGCTCCGGTCGGTCGCTGGTCGATGAAACCATCGTATTTCGCGCGATAGACATGAAGGTCCGCGTCGAACGGCCCGCGATCCAGGTGGACCGTGCCCTCCAGCGTCAGCACCTTTTCAGTGTCCAGCGTCGGATCGCCCAGTTCATAGGCGGCGGTGGCGACGTGCACGCCGTCGGCGAACAGCTCGACCTCGCTGGGTCCCCGCTCGGACCGCGACAGGCTGAGGCCCAGAAACAGGCCATCGGATGGTTTGAGGAAAACAGAACCCGAGGCCGACCAGTTGTCGAAGCTGCGATCGACCTCGGTTGTCCCGCCGATCGGCGTGGCCGACAGTTCGCGCCGGTCATAACGCACCCCGCCCTCGAAGCCGTAGCCGCCGAGGTCCAGACGCTGAACGGTGTAGACCCCGCTCTCGGAAATCTGGGTCTGGGGCACGAAGGCTTCCTCGCCGATGGCGTCGAAGTCGCGGTCCAGCGTCTGGACACCGACTACGCCCTGCCAGCCGTCGCGCTGACGCTGGATCAGTTCCGCCCGACCTTCGTAGCCGGAGGACTGGAAGATGGTGCCGACCGCGGGGCCCTCGAACTCGGTGTGCTCGTAGTCGGCATAGCCGGCCGACAGGTTGACCGACTGGAACCAGGACGTGTCCAGTTCGCGCTGGGCGCGGAAATCATAGCGGGTCTGCTCCAGCTCGATGGTCACCTCAGGCTCGGCCACGGTGCCGTAGTTGGACTGGGTGTTCTTGACCGAGACGCCGACGAAGCCGCGATCATCGACGTAGGAGACACCAGCGCCGACCTGTTCGATCTCTGCGAAGCTGTTCACCACCGTTCCGGCGTCATCGCGGGAAATGCCCTCGGCGTCCGCCAGTCTTTGAGAGATCGCCGAGCCGGGGATGTCGTAGTCGCCGCTGTCGCGCCGGAAACCGTCCACGGTCAGGACGAACGGCCCCGCATTGGCGGCGACGCGCGCGCCGACCCCATAGCCTTCGTCCACGCTGGAATATTGGGTCGACAGGTGGCCGTCGAGGCCGCCCTCGGCCGCACGGGTCGGGATGCGTTCGTCCAGGATATTGACGACCCCGCCGATCGCAGAGCCGCCGAACGTCAGGGTCGAGGGGCCGCGCACGACCTCGATGCGGTTGGCCTCGGCCGGATCGACCGCGACCTGGTGGTCGGGCGAGACTGCGCTGGCGTCGATCATGCCCAAGCCGTTGGTCAGCACCTGGACGCGCGGCCCCGACAGGCCCCGGATCACCGGTCGGCTGGCGCCTGGCGCGAAGCTGGACGACCGGACGCCCGGGATGCCGGCGACCAGATCGCCCAGGGTCTGGACTGGCGCGACAGCCAAGGCCTGTTCGTCCAGCACATCGACGGCGATCAGACTGGCGTTGTCCGTGACCCCGAATGGACGGCCGGTGACGATGACGTCCTCGACCTGGTCCGCGTTCTGAGCCGGGGCGGTCTGGGCCTGCGCCATCCCGGTCAGAGCGGCGGAGGCGACGGCGGCCAGCAAGGCGGCCCGGGACACGGAAGAAGGACGCATGGTGATCTCTCAGGGAGGAGGGAGGCGTGAGTGTTATGAGATAACATCACGTCCAGTCAAGCGGTCACGGTTGCGGTGGGTCGCGAGGCGGCTTAGCTCTGGGCGATGGCATCGACTTGCGACCACGCGCATGGACACACCGGCCTGAACGCCGGTGAGATCGGCCATGCCCTGGCGTTGGCCGAGGCCCGCTGTGTCGATCAGGGCGAGCGGATGACCGCGCCACGCCGCCGGGTGCTCGAACTGCTGCTGCAAGCCGGCGAAGCAGTGAAGGCCTACGATCTGATCGCCCGCTATGGCGCCGACGGCGTGGCCGCCAAACCGCCGACCGTCTATCGGGCGCTGGAGTTCCTGGAGAAGACGGGCCTCGCTCACAGGATCGCGTCGATCAGCGCCTACGTCGCCTGTTCCGCCGGCGATCAGGCCCACGCCGCCGCCTTCCTGATCTGCGACTGCTGCGGGGCCACCGAGGAGGTCACTCCGCCCGAGGGCGAGGCCCTGCGGCGCGCGGCCGAAGCCGCCGGTTATGCGATCGAGCGCACCACGATCGAGGGCCACGGTCGCTGCCCGGCCTGCCGCGTCGCCGCATAGTCGTTTCGACGCTGGCGAAGAAGCGTCAGGCTCCTTAGGTTCGGTCCATGGATGCCGCCCGGCTCTCCCCGCCCCGCCGCCTGACCGTGCCCATCGCCAACCGGTGGGGCAGCGGAGACATGGCGGTACTGGATTTCGGCGATCCGAAGCGGCCGGTCGACCTGATCTTCTGCCATGCCAACGGGTTCAACGCCGCGACCTATCGCTCCATCCTGGCGCCGCTGGCGTCGTCGCTTCGCATCCTTGCGCCCGACTTGCGCGGGCACGGCGCGACCACCTTGCCGACGCATATCGCGGGCCGGCGCGACTGGTTCGATCACCGTGACGACCTGATTTCATTGCTCGACGCGTTTCCGGGTCCGCCGGTGGTGATGGCCGGCCACTCGATGGGCGGCACCTCCAGTCTGCTCGCCGCCGCCGAACGGCCCGATCGGGTGTCGCAGTTGGTGCTGTTCGACCCGGTGATATGGTCCGGGCTGACCGGGCTGGTCTTCCGCCTGCCGTTCCTCAACCGCCTGTCCGACCGTATCCCCCTGGTACGAGGCGCTCGCCGTCGTCGTGCGACCTTCGACAGCCGCGAACAGGCATTGGCCGCCTATCGCGGACGCGGGGCCTTCAAGGGTTGGTCCGATTCCGTCCTGATCGACTACCTCGCCGAGGGTCTGAAACCTGAGGGCGAAGCCTTCACTCTGGCCTGCGCGCCCGACTGGGAGGCCTCCAACTATCTGGCCCAGAGCCACGACCCCTGGCGGGCGCTGAAGACCTTCAGAAAGCCGATCCGCATTCTCAAGGCCGAAACCGGCTCGATCAGCCAGGTGCCCGAGCATCCGCGCGGCCTGGCGCATGTCACGGTCGAGGTGGCGCCGGGCGGGCATCTGTTCCCCATGGTCCGTGCCGACATCGTCCGCGACGCCCTGTTCGACGCGGCGATCTAGTCGGAGGCGCCGGGCGTCCGCCCGTGTTCGACCACGCCGAGCGCGTCCGCCAGCCGCACCTTGGCCGATCCGCGCGGCAGGGGCTTGGGCTGGCTTTCGTGCGGGGCCCAGCCGGCCAGATTGACGATCTCGAAGGTCGCCGGGATACGCCCGTCCGCCTCGCCGTATCGCTGGGAATAGAGGAGCGCCGCGCGAGAGACGATGGCCCGCGTCAGCGGACGGATATCGCCCGTCAGCACATTGGTCTCACCCATCGCCCGCAGGTCGCGGATCAGGACGAACAGGTCCGGATAGCGCACCGTCAGGCGATCCACGTCCGCCACCGGCAGGGCGAAACCGGCTCGTTGCAGCAGGCCCGCCCCGTCGAAGCCGTCGGCGAAGGGCGACACTCGCGCCTGGGCCCCGCCCCGCTCCGCCAGCTCCGCTTCGGTCAGGACGGCCCGAAGTTCCTTCAGCGTGCCCGCGCCCAAAAGCGTGCCCAGGAAGAGCCCGTCCGGCTTCAAAGCCCGCCGGACTTGCGACAGCGCGCCCGGCAGGTCGTTTGCCCAATGCAGCGTCATCAGCGAGACGATCAGGTCGACCGAGCCGTCCTCGATCTCCAGCGACCCACCGCCCGGCGCGGCGCGGTGTCCGACGTCGCCCGGAGATGACAGAGCGCCGACCCGCCCGGCCGCATCGCTCCCCGCCAGAGCCGCTTCGAACACTCCTGGTTGCGCTGACAGGTCGACGACCACCGGAAAGTGTCGCAAGGTGGCCTCCAGGCTGAGCACGGCGTTCTCGGCTGCGCGCGCATGCAGGAAGTCGGCGTCGGCGAACCGGCGCATCGACCGCGTCAGGCGAGCGGCTCGGCGAGCGGAATCGAAAATCTGGGGAGGGCCAGTCATGCGCACGGAGGATGGGGTCTGGAGCCGACGATGGGAAGCCGGCCGTCTGCGTCTGGCCACGATCGGTCGCGGCCTGACCGACCTGGTCCTGCCGCCCGTCGCGCACGACAGTCGCGAGGCGACGGCCGCCGCCGGGCTCAGCGCCGACGCCTGGAGCCGCGTCGTCTTCCTTGAGGATCCGGTCTGCGATGGCTGCGGCGCCCAATTCGAGTTCGACGGCGGCGACTTCGCTTCCGAGCGTTGCGCGGCTTGTCTGGCCAGTCCCTACCGCTTCGCCCGCGCCCGAGCGGCCTGTGTCTATGACGCCGCCTCGCGCGGCCTGATCCTAAAGTTCAAGCACGGCGACCAGCAGCAGTTCGCCGGCCTGTTCGCGCGCTGGCTGACCCGCGCCGCCGCGCCCTTGATCGAGCAGGCCGACGCCGTCGTGCCGGTGCCGCTACATCCGTCGCGCCTGCTCGCCCGACGCTTCAACCAGGCCGCCGAGATCGCCCGGCCGATGGCTCGCGCGGCCGCCCGAGACTATCTGCCCGATGCCCTGATCCGGGCGCGCGCGACAGAAACGCAGGGCGGCCGGAGCGGGCGCGGACGCAAGCTGAACGTCAAATCGGCCTTCGCCGTCACCGAGGCCGGCGCGCGTCAGGTGCGCGGTCGGCGCATCCTCCTGATCGACGACGTCCTGACCACCGGGGCGACCGCCGAGGCCTGCGCGCGGGCTCTGCTGGACGCCGGCGCGCGCGCTGTCGATCTGGCTGTCATCGCGAGGGTGCGCACGGCGCGGGAAATGCCTAGATAGGTCCAAACCGGCTCGCCGTGCGTTAGGACGGGTCTCAGCATCCCATTCGGAGATCCCCCGTGGCCGACATCGTCCTCTACACCAAACCCGGTTGCCCCTACTGCCACGCCGCCATGGCCCTGCTGGACAAGAAGGGCGCCGACTACACCGAGATCGTCGCCTCCAACGACCCGGCCAAGAAGGCCGAGATGGTCGAGAAGTCGGGCGGCAAGGCCACCTTCCCCCAGATCTTCATCGACGGAAAACACAT
>JAZKHL010000031.1:0-19815 GCA_040385365.1 Pseudomonadota bacterium
GCGACCGGCAAGATCTGTTTCGACGCCGACGAGGCCGAGCGGCTGAACCAGCTGGGCGACGCCGTCATCCTGGTCCGTGAGGAAACGTCGCCTGAGGACATCCACGGCATGCACGCGGCGCGAGGCATCGTCACCGCGCGCGGCGGCATGACCAGCCACGCGGCCGTGGTCGCGCGCGGCATGGGCCGCCCCTGCGTTTGCGGCATCAACGCCCTGTCGATCAATGCAGCGGCGGGCACGTTCACCGCCAACGGCCGCACCTTCAAGGCCGGCGAGATCATCACCATCGACGGCTCCAAGGGCGAGGTCATCGACGGCGCCGTGGCGATGATCGAGCCGGAGCTGACCGGCGACTTCCAAACCCTGATGGCCTGGGCCGACAAGGTGCGTCGCCTGCGAGTCCGTGCCAATGCCGAGACGCCGCTGGACGCCAAGACCGCGCGCGGCTTCGGCGCCGAGGGCATCGGCCTGTGCCGTACCGAGCATATGTTCTTCGACGAGGCGCGCATCGCCGCCGTGCGCGAGATGATCCTGGCCGACGACGAAAAGGGCCGCCGCTTGGCCCTCGCCAAGATCGAGCCGTTCCAGAAGTCCGACTTCGTCGAGCTTTTCACCATCATGGCCGGCCTGCCGGTCACGGTGCGCCTGCTCGATCCGCCCTTGCACGAGTTCATCCCGCACTCCGACGAGGACATCGACGCCTTGGCGGCGACGTCGGGCATCGACGCGGCCAAGCTGAAGCGCAGGGCGCGGGAACTGCACGAGACCAACCCCATGCTGGGTCACCGCGGCTGCCGCCTCGGCGTCGCCTATCCCGAGATCTACGAGATGCAGGTGCGCGCCATCCTGGAAGCCGCGCTGGAGGTGAAGAAGACCGCCGTCGAAGCGCCGATCCCCGAGATCATGCACCCGCTCGTCGCCATGGGTCTGGAGATGAAATATCTCCGCGAACTGACCGATCGCGTGGCCACGGACGTGTTCGAAAAGGCCGGCGACACGGTCGAGTACCTGGTCGGCACGATGATCGAACTGCCCCGCGCGGCGCTGCGGGCGGGAGATCTGGCCGAATACGCAGAGTTCTTCAGCTTCGGCACCAACGACCTGACCCAGACGACCTTCGGCATCAGCCGCGACGATTCGGGCCGATTCCTTCAGGCCTATATGGACAAGGGCATCTTCGAGACCGACCCCTTCGTCCGCCTGGACCAGGAGGGCGTCGGCGACCTGATCCGCATCGCCGCCGAGCGGGGCGGGGCCGTGCGTCCCGACATCAAAATGGGCATCTGTGGCGAACACGGCGGCGACCCGGCGTCGATCGCCTTCTGCGAACAGGTGGGGTTGGCCTATGTCAGCTGCTCGCCCTATCGCGTGCCGATCGCCCGGCTTGCGGCGGCGCAGGCGGCGCTGGTCACCCGCGGCGGCGAGGCGCGCGAGAAGGATCGGTAGTCTAAGAGAGCCCTTCCCCCATGCTTCATGGGGGAAGTGTCCGGCCGTGGAGCGAAGCGACACGCCGGACGATGGGGGAAGTGCTGTGCTCTCCCGTCGACAGGAAAGTTCCCCCATCGGTCCTGTTCTCGCTTCGCTCGAAGACGGACCGCTTTCCCCCGCGAAGAGCGGGGGAAGGGCTTGGGCTTCTACCGCTTCCGCACGCCATCGACACTCCACGCGCCGGGTCCGGACGTCACGAAATACAGGAAGACGAAGCAGTACAGGATCGCCGCATCTCCGCCGTTGATCACCGGGAAGGGCGATTGCGGCGCGTGGAACATCCAGTAGGCGACCGCCATCATGCCCGACAGCACGAATGCGGTGGGCCGGGTGAACAGGCCGATCATGATCAGCGCGCCGCCGACCGCCTCCAGCACCCCGCCCACGCCCATCAGAGAGGCGATCGCCTGCTGGCCCGGCTCGGCACCCGCCGGAAAGCCGAACAGTTTGACCAGGCCGTGCGCCATGAAGCACAGGCCCGTGACGATGCGCAGGATCGCCAGCGCCCTCGGCTGCCATGATGAAATCGATGCGGCGTTGTAGGAAGCCATTTGTGATCGTTCCTTGTCCGACGAAGAGCCCGTCCGGCGAGGCTACGCCGGACGGGCCGCTAATCAAGTCTAGGCCGCGTCGACCAGGACGATCTCGGCGTCGTTGACGGCCGTGACCGTGATCGTCGCCTCATCGGTGATGGCCGCCCCGTCGCGCGCGTTCAGGCGAACGCCGTTGACCTCGACTTCACCGATCGCGGGCACCAGATAGCCGCGACGCGTTGCGCCCAGAGAATAGGTCGCGCTTTCGCCGGCCTTCAGAGTGGCGGCGACCAACCGGGCGTCGGTGCGGATCGGCAGGGCGTCCGTGTCCTCGTCGAAGCCGGAAGCGAGCACGACGAATTGACCGGAGCGATCACCCTTGGGGAAGGGCTTGGCGCCCCAGGCCGGCTTTTCGCCGCGCTTGGTCGGCTCGATCCAGATCTGGAACAGGGTCGTCGTGCCGGGTTCGGCGTTATACTCGGCGTGGCGGATGCCGGTGCCGGCGCTCATCACCTGGACGTCGCCGGCCTCGGTGCGGCCCTTGTTGCCCAGGCTGTCCTCATGGGTGATCGCCCCTTCGCGGACGTAGGTGATGATCTCCATGTCCGAATGCGGATGGGGCGGAAAGCCGGCTCCGGCCGCGATCTCGTCGTCGTTCCAGACGCGCAGATTGCCCCAGCTCATCCGCTTGGGATCATAGTAGTTGGCGAAGGAGAAATGGTGTTTGGCGTTCAGCCATCCGTGGTTGGCGCCACCCAGGCTGTCGAACGGTCTGCGCTCGATCATGGTCGTATCTCCGGCCGCAGGACATCCCGCAGCACGTTGCTCGGAGAGAATATAGGGTGCGACGAGAGAACTGCAACAGATTGGGTGGCTGATCACTGTCTCCTCCCTATCGCGCTTAGCGATGGGGAGGTGGCGCGGCGCTTCTTCAGCGCCGTGACGGAGGGGTTCTTTGCAGACGAAGAACCCCTCCGTCTGCTCGCGAGGGCTCGCATCCACCTCCCCATGCGCAAGCGCGCATGGGGAGGAGACTTGATGGGCTTACCCGCCCAGATCGTACGTCCCGGTAATGTCGATCCGGACGGTCATCTCGCCCGCCGCGACCGGAGTGGACGAGTCCGCACTCTGCGCTCGGGCCATGGCGAACATGGGCATCGGCGGCGGCGGCGAGTACCCGCCGCCTTCGTTCAGCGATCGGATGCCGCCCAGTTCGACGCCCAGGGCCTGGGCATACAGCGCCGCCTTGTCCTGAAGGGCGCGCACGGCCAACACGCGGGCCTGGTCCTCGGCGGTCTTGGGGTCCTTGAGGCCGAAGCTGATGCCGTCGATCTGGTTGACGCCGGCCGCGACTACGGCGTCGGCGGTGGTCCCGACCTTGGTCAGGTCCATGATGCCGACGGTGACGCGGTTCGACGCCTGATAGCCGCGCAGCCGCGGCGGCTGGTTCTCGACATAGTCATACTGAGCCGACAGGTTCAGGCCCGAGGTCTGGATGTCGCGCTCATTGATCCCTGCGCGTCGCAGGGCGGCGAAGACCTGGGTCATTCGGGTGGCGTTGTCGGCCATGGCGGCGGCGGCTGTGGGGGCCTCGGTCGTGACGCCGAAGGTGATGGTCGCCATGTCCGGCGCGACCTTGACCTCGCCATCGGCCGACAGGTTCAACGCGGGTTGTTGAGCCATGGCGTGAACCTGCATTGGAGCGGTGGGGGCGGATTGGGCCACGGCGGCCTGCGCAGTGAGCGCCATCAGGGCGGAAGCCGACATCAGAGCGGGCATCAGGCCCCTGAAGGTGCGGGTCATGGGGTATTCCTCATCGAGAACGAAACCTGGGACGGCCCCCGTTCTCTGCGCAGGCCGTGGCCGAACCTTGACCGTCCGCGCCTGAACATGACGTCAGTCGCCCTGGCAGGAACCGTTCACCTGGATGAAATCGCCGACAGCTTCGTCGCCCTTTCGCCACGCGGCGACCCCTGCTAGTCGGATCGACCGACCCCTCGGGGGCCCGTAGCTCAATGGTTAGAGCCGACCGCTCATAACGGTCTGGTTGGGGGTTCGAGTCCCTCCGGGCCTACCAAGTTTCGCTCAACGAAAAGCCCGGCTCCCTTCCGGGAACCGGGCTGTCGAATCACAGACGATGCGGAGGCTAGAAGCGGATCGCGGCCGTCAGGCGGACCGAATGCAACTCGAAAGCGTCGCTCGAACGACGCTGGTCCGTACCCAGCGGATTCACGATCCGGAACGGGTTGGTCAACGGCGCGGTCCCGGGACCGGCGCGAACCGTGTGCGGCTCATCTTCTTCCAGGTCTGAATAGAGGTATTCCACTCCCAGGCTGATGCGATCCGTCACCTTGGTTTCGATCCCGGCTCCGACCTGAAAGCCCGTCGCGTCGGTTTCCTTGGCGGTCGGAACGAAGGCATTGGCGGTGTTGGTGCTCGAATACTCACTCTCGACGCGAGCGAGGGCGTAGCCGGCTGTGACGTACGGCAGGTAGCGGCCATAGGCCATGCCGAGCCGGGCGCGCGCGGCGATCACGTACTGAGTTTCACGCAAGAACACATAGTTTGCCGGAGTGGTGGAGAAGGCGGTAACCCGATCCTGAAGGCCGCCGGTGCTGCCTTCAGCGACAACGCCGAAAACGAACGAGCCGCTTTGGATATCGTAGCCGGCGCGCAGGCCGAATTCGCCGGTGCCTTGTTGGTCATCGCTGCAACCTGCGCCAGCATTGTCGCCATTCGGCTTGCCGGAGCAAAAACCGGGCGAGAACGCATCGACGGCAGCCGAAGTACGCACGGTATCCCCGTAGGTCCCGTCCAGATTGGTGTCGAAGCGGATGGTTTCATTGTCGGTGTCGGAAAGGGCCTGGTACCCGGCGTGGGCGCCCATATAGAAGCCCGACCAATCCTGGGCGGACGCAGAAGCCGCCGTAAGCGACAAGGCGGAAGCGCCGAGCGCGGCGACGATGTTAATCTTGGTCATAAGCATCTCCGTTGTTGTCTGCATCTTAGCGCTAGACTGGACAAAGTTACGCAAACATGGCGCCTTGGTCGCATCTGAGACACGTTTTGGCCTAAAGCGAGGCAAAAAAGTCTCACCGACTACGCCAGCGGCGGTCACCAACGGGTGTTTGCGCATCGATATAGCGGCCGTCGCGATCGTACCAGCCATAGCCCTGCTGGAACCGGCCGTAGTTGGACGGCGACGAGGTGTAGTCGTCGTAGGGATCGCCGTAGCCGCCGTCCATGTCGTCCCACCAGTCGCGAGGGTAGGGCGTGTACTGGCACTGATACTGTGACGACTGCTGGCCCCACTGGGGTGCATAGCGATCCTGATAGCGGGGCTGGTAGGTGGGGCGGCAGATCTGGCTATCAGACCATACCCGGTTGCCCGAAGCGTCCAGCGTGGCGCGGTATTCGCGATAGAAGACGTCGGTGACCCCGACGAAGGTATTGTTCGTCACGATCGCTCGGCCGGAAGAGGCCACGACGCCGACCGAGTCAGCACGGATTCGGCTGTCGGTCAGGGTCAGCTCGCCGCTGTAGAGAACGGCGCCCTTGTTGGCCTGGCAAATCTTGGAGCCCGTGACCGACACCGAGGCCCCTTCGACCACGACGCCTTCCACATAGCCGCAGATCTTGGTGTTGGTGACCTCGACCCGGCCGTAATCCCGGCGCGAACTGACCATCAGGCCGATGGAGCGCGGGCCGTAGTTACCCGGAACCTCCACGCCGCTCATCGTCACCGAATCGATGCGCGAGGGCTCGCCGACGCCCGGCATGATCTCGATCCCGGACTGGGCGCCGGTGATCACCGTCTCCCAGGCGTTCAGGGTCGCGCCGTCGGCCACGATGGCGGCGGCGATGGTCTGGGCGTCGATGACGGTGTCTCGGGTTTCCAGCGTGCCGCCGTCGGCATAGATGGCCGCTTCGTCGCCGACGTAGCGTATGCCGACCCGGTTCATCGTGATGTTGGCGCCGTAACCGACGATGCAGGCCGCATCGCCGCCGCGGGGCGAGGCCAGGACCACGTCGCGCAGCTCCAGCCGCACGCCCTGGGCCACGGTGATGCAGGGCAGGCCGTCCGGCGCCTGCAGGGTGATGGCCGAACCCTCGTTCCAACGACGTGGATCGAACCCGCCCTCGCCAATGATGGTCATGGGTTTGTCGACGTTCAGCCAGCCGACGCAGGCCCCGCCGCGCGCGCGGATCACCAATGTGCCGCCCGGCCGGACTCGACGAACGGCGTCCTCGACGCCGCCGGTGCCTGGATTGCCGCCGCAGTCGATCAGGACGATCTCCTCCGACCCGCCGGGTCCATAGGAAGGCTGGTAGCCGGGGCGCCAATCGGGCCGATGGGTTCCGTAGTTGAAGCGACGAGGCTGGCGCGCGCGCGACCGCTGGCTGGCCGGCGGGTCCAGCAGCAGGCCGAAGTTCGGTCGGGTCTGGCTTTCGACTCGGGCGGCGGTCTGGGCGAGAGCGTCGGGCGCGGCGGCCATCAGTCCGGCGGCCACAGCCAGGGCGGAGAGGGCGAGGTTGAGAGTCTTCATCGGTCCAGCCCTCCTTAACGGCGCTGCGAACGGGAAACCTGGGCCAGCACGGCCTGCAGGCGAGAAGCCGAGGGACCGAAGCCCGCCAGCGCCGAATCGATGCGGGCGGCGACCGCCTCGGCTTTGTCCTGATCCGCCACCCCGGCGACGCCGAGCGCGAAATAGGTGGAGATGGCGAACTTCGCCTCCGGACTGCCCTGCCGATCAGCCTGGGAATACCAGTGGAAGGCGCGGGCGTAGTCGGGCGGCACGCCGATACCTTCGGAGTACATCACCGCCAGCACCAGCTGCGCCTCGGACGAGCCGTTGACGGCCGCCAGCTGGATTGCGCGCACCATCTCCAGGTACGACAGGCGCGATTCCATGTTGTGGCCCAGCATGGCCTCCAACGTCTGGATTTGCCGGGCCGACAAGGCGTTCGGGGCGTTGGCGACCGTCTCGGTCACGCCCAGATATCGCAGCGCTCGACCGACGTGGACGAACGGCAGCTCGGTCATGCGGCCAAGAGCGTATTCATAGGCGTCGCCTCTGGGTCGGCTCTCATCCGAGAAGGGCACGCCCGACGCCGGCGCGTCGTTGGGATAGAATTCGAACGGCGGCACCCACTGACGGGCCTTGGCCTCGACGAACGCGCCGTATCGGCCCCGGCTGGGCGACGACCGTTCGAAATCCTTCAGCAGCACATAGGCGCCCACGTCGCCGGTCTGGACCGCCAGATAGTTGTAGAGATAGGCATCCACGTCGTTTCTTGGGAACAGACTGACGGCGGAGAAATAGCCGGCGCGGCGGCGATCCGGCTGACCGTTGTTGTTGCGGCCCCAAGCCTCGCGCGCCTGTTGATTGTCCTGCGGCTCTCCGTAGGGGCCGTACAGGCCGTCGTGCAGGCGGGCCAGGGTGCGGAATCCGTCCGCGTCCTGGGTCGACAGGACGTAGATGATCCGATTCCGGACCTCGCCCTGCTCCTCCATCGTCATCCGCGCAAGCTGGCTGTCCAGTCGCTCGTAGGCGACGTGGCGTTCCCAGGCACGGCAGTCGTCGTAGCGCGACACGTTGCGCAGGCCGCCGAAGACGCCGCCGCGATCCGCCCGGTTGATGGGAGCGTAACCGTCGTCATTGGCCAGGGCCAGTCCGGTCCAGACCGCGCTTTCGATCGGGTCCTCGATATTCTTGTCGGTCGCCCTGAGCGCGCCGTAGCGCGAGCTGAGTTCAAGCTGGGCGAAGAAGTCGCCCCGGAACGCCGCGCGGCGCAGCTGGCGCAGGCCCGCTTCCTGGGCGTTGAATTCGGATCCAGTGACGGAGGCGGGTCTGGGACAGGCGTTGGCGGCGGCGTTGTCGCCGCGGCGCCAGAAGGCCGCGCCGTTCTGCTCACCACAGCTGGCGACCGCGCCGGCGGTCACGGCCAAGGCCACGATCGCCGCGACGGCCGCCGCAGGCCCACGCAGGCCACGGCTGCGCGCGCGTTCGTCATGACTGGCGTCGCTGTCGCGCATTCCGCTCAATCCCACATCCGTAAAAAAGCTGACCGAAGCGCGGCCGTTCGTTAACCATTTCCCAAACCGGCGTTCCGGTCCAGTGAACTTCCGACAATGGTTAACGATGTTCGACGACAAAGCGTTGCCTTACAATGGCTGAAATGAGGCTCGGCCAAGCTTATTCCACAGAAAACAGCGGTTTACGCCTGAGGCGCGAGTGGCGGGTCGCATTTGCAAGGCTCAAACCCTATATCGCGCCCTCTTCTTCGACAGGTTTCGAGCCGCCCATGTCCTATCTCGCCCGAGACGACCATCCCGCCGACAAGGCGGCGCGATACGCCGAGGTCGAGGCGGAAGTTCTGGCGGTGCTGGACGGCGAAACGGATCGGACGGCGCGCATGGCCACCGTCGCCTCGATGCTCGCCGACGCCTTCGAAGATTATTTCTGGACAGGGTTCTACGTCGTCGACCCGAAGAAGGCGCGCGAACTGGTGGTCGGTCCCTATCAGGGCACGCTCGGATGTCTGCGGATCACCTTCGGTCGCGGGGTCTGTGGAACCGCCGCCGAAACGGGCCGGACCCAGGTCGTGGAGGATGTCCACGCCTTTCCCGGCCACATCGCCTGCGACGGCCGCTCCGAGAGCGAGATCGTGGTTCCGGTGTTCGACGCCGCCGGATCGCTGATTGCCGTGTTCGACGTCGATGCGACCCGAAAATCCGCCTTCGATGCGGTCGACGCCGAGGCTCTGGAACGCCTGATGGCCAAGGTGTTCGGCTGAACGCTCTCCCGTTGGGGCAACGACCCGGCTAAGACCCGCACAAGGAGAACTCCCATGAAGCGCACTTTCGTCGTCACCGGCGGCCACGGCGTCCTTGGCCAAGCGGTTGTGGCCGCAGCCCTGGCGCAGGGGCACAACGTCGCTCTGATCGACCATGCCAAGGGGGAGACGGCGCCTGATGGCGCGCTGGAACTCTCGGGCGTCGATCTGACCGACCCTGCCGCAGCCGAAGCGGCCATAGCCAAGGTGGTCGAGCGGTTCGGCGGGATCGACGCCGTGCTGAACATCGCCGGCGGCTTCGTGTGGCAGACGACGGATGACGCAGAGCCCGCCTGGGATAGGATGTTCGCCCTGAATCTGACAACCGCGCTCAACACGTCGCGCGCCGCCCTGACGCATCTGAAGGCCTCGGCCGAGGGCCGCATCGTCAATGTCGGATCCGCCGCCGCCTTGAAGGCGGCCGCCGGCATGGGGGCCTACGGCGCGTCCAAGTCCGCCGTCCACAGCCTGACGCAGGCCCTGGCGGAGGAACTGAAGGCCACATCGGTCACGGTCAATGCCGTCCTGCCATCGATCATCGACACGCCCCAGAACCGCGCGGACATTCCGGACGCCGACCCGAAGACCTGGGTCGCGCCCGCCGACCTCGCCGAGGTGATCCTGTTCCTGGCCTCGCCGGCGTCGCGCGCCATGACCGGGGCGCTGGTGCCCGTCACGGGCCGCGTCTGACCGTGCGCAGCCTCCTCTTTCTGCCGGCGTCAAATCCGCGAGCCGTCGAGAAGGCGAGGGGGCTGGCCTGCGACCTCGTAGTGCTCGATCTGGAAGATTCGGTCGCGCCGGATCAGAAGGATGCCGCGCGCGCCGCGGCGGTCGAGGCCGTTCGGGCCGGCGGCTTCGGGGGGCAGGTCGGCGTGCGGGTCAACGCCCTCTCGACCCCATGGGGCGAGGCCGATCTGGAGGCGCTGATCGGTCTGCCGCTGGACTGGATCGTCGCGCCCAAGGTCGAGGACGCCGGCATCATCGATGCCTACGACGCCCGGATGGACGAGACGGTCAGCCTTTGCGCGATGGTCGAGACCCCGCGCGCCATGCTGGACCTGAACGCCATCGCCGGGGCCGGCGGGTCGCTGAAGGCGCTGATGATCGGGGTCAACGACCTCGCCGCCACGCTGGGGACCGGGCCCGCGACCGACCGGGAGCCGCTGAAACCCTGGCTGGCCATGACAGTCGCCGCCGCGCGCGCCCACGGCATTATCGCTCTGGACAGTGTCTACAATCGCCTCGACGATCCCGAAGGGTTCGCCGCCGAGTGCGCCCAAGGGCGGCTCTATGGATTTGACGGCAAGAGCCTGATCCACCCGAACCAGATCGAGGCCTGCCACGCCGCCTTTTCGCCGACGGCCGAAGAGATCGCCGCCGCCAGGGCAATCGTCGACGCCTTCGCCGCACCTGGGGCCGAGGACGTCGGGGCGATCCGCCTGAACGGCGCGATGGTGGAACGGCTTCATCTCGTCCGCGCCGAGGCTCTGCTGGCGCGCGTCGCCGCGAGCCGATAAAGCGTCAAGGTCCATCCGGCGCACGCCGAGAAGATCCCGGTCGGCGACGAAAGCGTAACGGTTGCAACAGCCTGTCCCCCTCAGCCCGCAAGCCGCCTTGGCCCGCACGCGAGCCTGGGTCTGTTCGCCGGGTATTCTGGACGTGCCGTTTCTGCGAACCTTCCTGCCTGAGCTCGAGCTCAGGGCCAGCCCCTTTGCGCCCATCGACGCCGTCGTCGGCTGGGGGTTGAAACCGAGCTCCAAGGCTGGTCGCCGCCGCGCCGAGCGACGCAACCTGCCCTATATGGCGCTAGAGGATGGGTTCCTGCGTTCGATCGGTCTGGGCGAGACGGGCGCGGCGTCCCTGAGCCTGATCGTGGACGATCTCGGCATCTACTACGACGCGACCCGACCGTCGCGGCTGGAGAAGCTGATCCAGACTGGGCCCGACTGGTGCGACGACGTCATGCGCACCCGCGCCCGCTCGCTGATCGACCGCATCGTCGCGACCGGCCTGTCCAAGACCAACATGGGCGGGCCCCTGGACAGAGCGATTCTCCGCCCCGGCAAGCGCATCCTGCTGGTCGACCAGACGGCCGGTGACGCGTCGATCGCCTATGGCATGGCTACGGTGCAGAGCTTCTCCGACATGGTTCGCACGGCGCGCGCCGAACACCCCGAAGCCCAGCTGATCGTCAAACGCCACCCCGCTGTCGCCGCCGGCAAGAAGTCGGGATGCATCCCCGACCGAGACCTGACCGGCCTCACCCTTCTGGATGCGGATGTGCGGCCCGCCGACCTGCTGGCCGAGGTCGATGAGGTCTGGTGCGTGACATCGGCGCTCGGCTTTGAGGCCGTGTTGCGCGGTCTGCCCGTCCGCTGTTTCGGCGCGTCCTTCTATTCCGGCTGGGGCCTGACGACCGACGAGATCAATACGGGCCGTCGCGGCGTCCCGCGCGACCTGGAGACGCTCGCCGCCGCCGCTTTGATCGCCTACCCGCGCTACGTCGATCCCGTCACGGGCCTGCGTTGCGAGGCCGAGGCCGCCGTCGAACGATTGCTGTCGTTTCGGAACCGCGCCGAACGGCTGGCGGGATATTGGGCCGGGGTCGGCTTCTCGCCCGCTAAACGCCCCCCCATCCGCCGTCTGCTGAACGGGCCGAAGACGCGGATGAAGTATTTCTCCTCGCCCAGCCGGGCGGCCGAAAAGGCCGAGGCCATCGGCGGCCGCCTGATCTACTGGGCGGGCAAGGAGACGCCGGAGACCGCCGCTGTCGCCGCTGCTACGAGCGCGCCGGTCGTTCGGATGGAGGACGGTTTCATTCGATCGCGGGGTCTGGGCTCGGACTTCTTCGGCGCCCTCAGCGTCGCCCTGGACGACCAGGGCGTCTATTACGATCCGACAGGACCTTCGGGGCTGGAAACCCTGATCGAGGAGGGAGCCCAGTCGTCCGAGACGCTGGCGCGCGCCGCCGCCTTGCGTTCCCGCGTCGTCGAGGCCGGCTTGTCCAAATACAATCTCTCCACCGGAACGGTCCGTCCGAACTGGCCCGCCGACCGCCAGAAGGTGCTGGTTGTCGGCCAGGTCGAGAACGACAAGTCCATCCTGAAGGGCTGCGGCGACATTCGCACCAACTCCGGGCTGGTGGCGGCCGCGCGGGCCGACTTCCCCGACGCTTTCCTGATCTACCGCAACCACCCGGACGTCATGAGCGGCAACCGGCCCGGAATGCTCGACGCGTCCGCCATGGCCGAAATCGACGCGACCGCTGACGGGTTGGATATCACGGACTGTCTCGACGTCTGCGACGTGCTGGCGACGCTGACGTCGCTCTCTGGCTTCGAGGCATTGCTGCGCGGCAAGGCCGTCGCCGTCTATGGCCGCCCCTTCTATGGCGGCTGGGGTCTGACGCAGGACCGGATGACCTATGAGCGCCGTACGCGCCGGGCTAGTCTGGATGGTCTCGTCGCCGCCGCCCTGATCGACTACCCGATCTATGTCACGCCGCAGGGCTGGCCCTGCGAGGCCGAGGATCTGGTCACGGCCCTGATCGCCGCGCGCGACGATCCTGCGCCAGTCGCGCCGCCGCATCAGGTCGCCCGATGGTGGAAGGGCATTCTCGCCAGTCTCGACCGCCGCCCGCCACCGGCCTATTGAAGCCACGAATGAGGGCGCTACGTCCCTCAAGCAGCGCGTCTCCGCGAGCCGCGCTTTAGGGACCACAAACTTGCCCCACGCCGTCATCGCCGCCACCGGCTTGTTCACCCCCGAACAGTCCATCTCTAATGCCGAACTGGTCGAGGCCTACAACACCTGGGCCGAGCGCTGGAATGCCGCCCACGCGGGCCAGATCGCCGAGGGCGACGTCGCCGCGCTGACGCCGTCGTCGGTCGAGTTCATCGAGAAAGCCTCGGGCATCAAGAGCCGCTTCGTGCTCGACAAGGCCGGCGTTCTCGACCCCGACCGCATGGCGCCGAACATTCGCGAGCGCGGCAACGACGAGTTGTCGACGATGGCCGAGATGGCCGTGAAGGCCGCGCGTCAGGCGATCGAGGCCTGGGGCAAGCCGGTGTCGGAAATCGGCGCGGTCCTGTGCGCCGCCTCCAACATGCCACGCCCCTATCCGGCGCTGGCGGTCGAGATCCAGCAGGCGCTGGGCATCGAGGGTTTCGGCTTCGACATGAACGTGGCCTGCTCGTCGGCCACCTTCGGTATCAAGACGGCCGCCGACTTCCTCAGCAACGACCCGACCAAGGCCGTGCTGATGGTCAACCCAGAGGTCTGTTCGGCCCACCTGAACTTCACCGACCGCGACAGCCATTTCATCTTCGGCGACGTCGCCACCGCCGTGATCGTGGAGAGCTCGGACCGAGCCGGATCGGGCGGCTGGGACATTCTGGGGACGCGTCTGAAGACGGTGTTCTCGAACAACATCCGGAACAATTTCGGCTTCCTGAACCGCTGGGCGCCGGATGGGGACGCCGCCGGTTCCGACCGCGCCGCAGGATCGCAGGACGACAAGCTGTTCATCCAGCAGGGCCGCAAGGTCTTCAAGGATGTCGTGCCGATGGTGTCCGACATGATCGTCGCCCACGCGGGCGACCTGGGTCTGGACCCGACGCAGCTGAAACGCCTTTGGTTGCACCAGGCCAACATCAATATGAACTCGATGATCGGTCGCAAGGTTCTGGGTCGCGACCCGACCGAGGCCGAGAACGTGATCATCCTGGACGAGTACGCCAACACCTCCTCCGCTGGCTCGATCATCGCCTTCCACCTGCACAACGACGGGTTCGAACCTGGTGAGGTCGGTCTGATCTGCAGCTTCGGCGCAGGATATTCGGCAGGGACCGTGTTCGTCAGAAAGAGGTAAAAGTCGCCCTGTTCACGAATTGATGACCCATCGAACACCGGCTTAGCTTGCACTTCGCTCTCGTTTCTGTGACCCATCGCGCAACAGACGCCGAGCGGCACGGAGTCCCCGATGAGCCAAGCGCCCGCCAAACCCGGTTTCCTCGAGGCCCTCGCGCGCGATGTGGCCATGGTGCTGAAGTCGCTTGGCGGCTCGGCCCACCAGAACGTGGTCATCGACTGCGTCGCCGCGCTCAAGCGCCAGCGCGGTGAACCTGTGACGCACGAACTGCGTCAAGCCGTGGTCGAGGCGTTCGAACGCTATTCCGAATGGTTCACGAGGCCGTTCGGCGACGGATCGATGCGCTGGGCCTTGGTGGCGGAGCCCGCCTAGGGAGGCCCTCCCCACCGCATCGCGATGGGGAGGAGACGACTTCCCTAGAAGCGACGAACGTAGCTCACACCGTAGGTGTCGATCTCGCCGCCGTTGTCGTCGGTGAAATCACGACGCGTCCAGTCGGCGCGCAGGCCGTTCTGGCCATCCAGATAGTAGGTGGCGCCGGCTCCGTAGTTGACGCTCTCGCCGTCTTCCTCGGCCGTGAAGCCGGCGACCTCGGCCTTGATCGAGGTGGTGCCGTAACCGACTCGTCCGAACAGTTCCAGGTTCGGGCTGACGGGCAGGATGCCGACGGCGTAGGCGGCCGCGTCGTAGTCCTGCTCGACCGACCCGGTGACGCCGGCGACGGTGACATCGTCATCGACAACACCGACCGAGGCTTCGCCTTCCAGAGCGAAATTGGGGCTCAGACGCGCACCGACGCGGCCCGTGATCGCGCCCAGATCGGCGTCGTCGCCGTCCAGGTGGGTGTAGCCGGCGGTTCCGTACCATTGCGGATCGGAGACCGTTTGTGCAGCGGCCGGCAGAGCGAACAGTGAAATGGCGGCGGTGGCGAGAAGAATGTTACGCATTGTTTCTTATACTCCTAGATGTGGGACTGTTGTCCCGGCCCCATCCAGCGAGTGCAGAAGTATGTATCAAGCGACGGCGTTCCATATACCAGTCGATACTTGATCCGAGGTGTGCATATCGAAGCACAGACGGCGTTATTCTTGACGATTTCTCGCCCTATTCCATGGCCGAGAGCAGGGTCGCGGCCGTGGCGTTGAGAGGGGTGGCGATCCCGTGTGTGGCGCCTTTTCTGGCGATGACGCCGTTCCGGGCGTCCCATTCCATGGGTCGCCCCGCCAAGCGGTCTCCCAGCAACGAGTTCACCGAGTCGGGCGGCGAGGTCAGGGCCCTCTCCACGACCCAGTCCGGCAGATGATCGCCCAGGTCCGCGCCCTCAGCCCGTCCGACCGCCACGCACTCGCGCACCATGCCGCGCATCAGATCGGCCATGCCCGCGGCGTGCACGACCCCGCCGGGTTGGCCGGTCAAGGCGTTCACGGCCCCGGCGCAGTTCAGCGACAATTTGGTCCAGGCCGCCGTCTTGAAGTCTTCGGTGATCGAGGCCTCGATCACGCTTTCGGCGAAGAGGGCGACGAAAAGCTGGCCGGCCTCGCCGGCCGGAACGACGATCGTCCCGTTGCGTCGATGCGCGATACGTCCAGGCGCGCTCCGTTCGGCCGGGATGTCGACCACGACCGGCAGAACCTTTTCCGACGCGACGAAGGGCGAGAACCGCTCGACGTGCTCCACGCCGTTCTGCAGCACGGCGACATGGGTGTCGGGTCCAACCAGGGGTGAAAGCCAGCACGAGGCCGCCTCGACGTCATAGGCCTTGGTCGCCACCAGAACCCAATCGACCAGCGTCGTGACGTCTCTCGGGTCGGTCAGGACACGCGGCTCGGCCTCGATCACCCGTCCATCCGGCGCGGTCACGATAAGGCGGTCCAGCGGCGTCCGGGCGCAGAGTGTTAGCGCGGACAGCCGCGGACTGAGCGAGAGCCACGCCGCGACCGTCCCGCCGATGGCGCCGGGCCCGACGACGGCGACGCTGAGTTTGGGTGCACTGACGTTCATGGCATCACGCTCTCATCCCGATTGGCGCGAAACATCAACCGCCTTCTGAAGGAGACAGCAAATCCGACGGGTGCTAGATCGGTTCAGCGTCGACGGGGATACTGCAAGCCATGCGCATCGGGCTCTACCCGGGGACGTTCGACCCCGTCACCAACGGCCATATGGATATCATCGGTCGGGCGGTGAAGCTGGTCGACAGGCTGGTCATCGGCGTGGCGCAGAATGACGACAAGGGGCCGTTGTTCACCACGGCCGAACGCGTCGAGATGGTGAAGGCCGAAGTCGTCCACATCGGCGCTGACATCGAGGTCCGGCCGTTCTCGACGCTGCTGATGCATTTCGCCGAGAGCCTGGACGCCAACGTCATCGTGCGGGGGCTGCGGGCCGTCGCCGACTTCGAATACGAGTTCCAGATGACGGCGATGAACCAGCGCCTCAATGACGACATCGAGACCGTGTTCCTGATGGCCGACCCGCGTCACCAGGCCATCGCCTCGCGACTGGTCAAGGAAATCGCCCGGCTTGATGGCAACATCGACAGCTTCGTCAGCCCCGCCGTCGCCGCCGCCGTGCGCGCCCGCGTCAACCGCTAGACTCGATCAGGATACCGTCTTGAAGATCACGCCTTTCGCCCTCGCCGCCGCTCTGGCGATCCTGTCCCCGGCGGGTCTGGCCGCAGCCCAGACGCCGTTAGCCTCCGCGCCTGTCCCGGCGGCTACCGATTGGCGGACGATCGCGCCGGAGAATCTGCTGGTCATCGACACGTCGAAGGGCCGCATCCTGGTCGAACTGGAGCCGCGCGCCGCGCCGCGCCACATCGAGCGTCTCCGACTTCTGGCGGACCAGGGCTTTTACGACGGGCTGAAGTTCCACCGCGTCATTCCAGGCTTCATGGCCCAGACCGGCGATCCGCTGGGCACGGGCGAGGGTGGCTCGGAATTGCCCGACATCGCTGCCGAGTTCAGCTTCCGACGGGGCCGCGACGCCCAGTTCGCCGTCGTTCCCGACGGGGCGCCGACGGGGGTGGTTGGTCTGGTCGGATCCCTGCCGGTCCAGACCCAGCCGGACGCCCAGATGATGGTGACGGCGGATTTCAAGGCGGAGGCCGGCGGCCTGTTCTGCAACGGCGTCGCCGGGATGGCGCGGGCCGGAACGGTCGACAGCGCCAACAGCCAGTTCTTTCTAATGATGGCCACGAACCCAGCCTTGAACGGCCAGTACACCGCGTTCGGACACGTCGTATCGGGCCTGGAAGTCGTCTCGCGGCTCAAGGCCGGGACCCAGGCGAACAACGGCACGGTCACCGACCCCGACGTGATGACACGCGCCCGGACGGCGGCGGCCTTGCCCGAGGCGGAGCGGCCGGTCGTTCGCGTCCTCGACGCCCGCTCGGCGGCGTATCAGGCCCGTGTGGCCGAGACCCGCGCAGCGCGGGCGCTCGAGTTCAGTGTCTGCGACCTGCAGCCGGTTGTCGAAGTCACGGGAGGTTAGAATGGCGTTTGCGATCAGACTTCGAAACGCGGCGTTGGCGTGCGTCGGCGTTCTGGCTTTCGCGCCGATCGCTCAAGCTCAGGAGACCCCGGCGCCCGCTGCGGTCACCGCCCCGACCAGCGACTGGCGACGGGTGCCGGCCGAGAACCTGCTGGTCATCGACACCAACAAGGGTCGCATCCTGGTCGAGATGGCCCCCGAGGTCGCACCGCTGCACGTCGAGCGGATGCGGCTGCTGGCCGGCCGGTCCTTCTTCGACGGCATCGTCTTCCACCGCGTCATCGACGCGTTCATGGCCCAGACCGGCGATCCGCTGGGCACCGGCGAAGGCCAAAGCCCCTATCCCGACGTCAAGGCCGAGTTCACCTTCCGGCGGGGAGCGGAGACGCCCTTTACGTCTGTGGCTGAACCGGCCGCCTCGATGCTGGGGTTCCTCAATTCCCTGCCCATACAAACTCAGCCGAGCGCGCTGATCGGCACCACGGCCGACGGCAAGGTCGGAGGCTGGGGCGTCTATTGCCCGGGCGTCGCCGGCATGGCGCGCGACGAGCCGCAGGACAGCGCCAACAGCCAGTTCTTCCTCATGCGCCAGGCCTATCCGTCGCTGGACAAGCGTTACACCGTCTGGGGTCGCGTGGTGTCCGGGCTCGACGTCGTTCGAGCCATCAAGGTCGGCGACGGTGACAATGGCGCCGTCACCGCGGATCCCGACCGCATGATCCGCGTGCGGGTCGCTTCCGACCTGCCGGAGGGCGAACGGCCGATCGTCGAGGTCATGGACACCGGCTCGGCCGCGTTCAGGACCCTGTCGGACGCCGTTCGCGCCGCGCGAGGGGCCGACTTCTCGATCTGCGATATCGAGCTGCCGGTTCAGGTTTCCGGGGCTGCGGCCCCTGCGGCCTGAGACGGCCGGCCGTTCCGGCCCCGGCGACGCCGTTGAGGTCTGCGGGCCTCGCGCATCTGTTGCAAAAGCAGACCCTCGCGCAGTCCGCGATCCGCGACCCGTACACGTTCGCTGGGCCAGGCGCGTTGCACTGCCTCCAGGATCGCGGCTCCGGCCAGCACCAGATCCGCTCGGTCGGGTCCGATGCAGGCCTCGTCCGCCCGTCCCTTCGGTCCTAATGACTTGAGCTTATCGGCCGCGGCGTCGCATTCCGACCGCGTCATCCAAAGCCCGTCGACGCGGTCTCGCTGGTACCGCCGCAGGTTCAGGTGGACGCCCGCCAGACTGGTGATCGCCCCCGAAGTGCCCACCAGATGCCCGCGCCCGTCCGCGAACAGGCTGCGAAAGTCGGCGTCCTCGAAGGCGCCCATCGCCAAGGCTTCGCTCATGTCGCCGACCATGGCTTCGTACCAGGGTTCGCCCGCATCGACAGGTTCGGGATGCCGCTCGGCCAAAGTCACCACGCCGAGGGGGGCAGACATCCAGCCCACCGTCTTCATCTCGCCGCCTGACTTGCGCAGCCAGGACAGCTCGGTGGAGCCACCACCGACGTCGATGACCAGCACGGCTTCGGCCTTGGGGTCGAACAGGTTCAAACAGCCTTCGACCGAAAGTCGAGCCTCTTCCGCCGGATCGATGATCCGCAGCCGAAGACCCGTTCCCAACCTGACTCGTTCGACGAAATCGGGCCCGTTCTCGGCCGCGCGGCAGGCCTGGGTCGCGACGGCGCTCAGGCGGGCCGAATCGACGCCGCGCTTTACGACCCGTTCGGCGCACAGGGCCAGGGCGTCATAGGCGCGGTCCATTGCGGCGGCGTCCAGGCGGCCCGTCCGCGACAGGCCCTCGCCCAGCCTGACGATCCGGCTGAAGCTGTCGACCACGCGAAAGCCGTCGCGCGCCGGGCGGGCGATCAGCAGCCGGCAATTGTTGGTCCCCAGATCGAGTGCGCCGAAGACAGGGGCGTCGCGGCCGGACCCGTCTCGTGTCGACGCCCTGTGGATCCGGGACCGTTCGTCGCGCCTTCGGGGCGCGCCGTCGGGTTCCGCCATGGGCGAGCTTTCATTTGGGCGCGTCCGTAACGGGCGCCCGTCCTGGTCAGCCTAGCGCCGCCCGGCGTCTCAAGCCAAGCCTATCTGACGCGAACATGAACGGGCCGACCGGCATTCGCTCAGACTGGAAAGCTTATCGGTGGGGCATGACACAGTCCCTGACCGCCAAATTCGGCCTCGGCCAGATCGTGCGTCACCGCGAAGCCTCGTTTCGCGGCGTGATCGTCGACGTCGACGCCCGTTATGCCGGCCCCGCCAATGAGCCCGGCCCCGATCACCGCGACCAGCCATTCTACCGGGTGCTGGCCATGGGCATGGATTCCGGGTTTCTGATCTATGCCGCCGAGGGCGTGCTGGAGCACGACCCCGACCTGCTGCCCCTGTCTGCTTCGGATCAGGCCCACTGGTTCAGCATGGACGATCACGGCCATCTCGCGCCACGCGCGCAGCCGATCCACTAGTCCGAGCGTTGGCTCTTTGGCGGCGTCGCTTTAGACTGCCGGCTCAAGGAGCGCGCGATGGCTGATTTCGAACATGTCTTTCAGGCCCCGCCCGAGGGCGCGGCGGCGGACTGGACGATCTCGCAGAACTGGCGCGCCTACA
>JAZKHL010000032.1:0-7551 GCA_040385365.1 Pseudomonadota bacterium
CGAGCTTGGTCTTCAGCGAGGCGTCGAACAGTTTCGAGCCGACCTTGACCTTGAGCCCGCCCAGGATCGACGGATCGACGCGGGCGGTCATTTCGGGGGCCTTGCCCAGCGCCTGCGACAGGGCCGAGCGAATGTGCGTGGTCTGGACAGTCGACAGCGGCACGGCCGAGACGACCTCGGCCGCGACGACGCCGGTATGGGCGGAATACAGGGTCTCGAAGCCGGTGATCACAGCGCCCAGGTCGCGGGCGCGGCCGTTCTGGGCCAGCAGGCCGAGGAAGTTCCGCGTCGTGCCGTCGAACTTGGCCTTGTCGGCGATGGCGACAAGGCCCTTTTGCTGATCTTCGGCGGCGATGACGGGCGAGTTGGCCAGGCGACGCAGGTCGGCGCTATCCAGCCAGGCGGCTTTCAGCGACTTCAGGTCGGCGCGAACCGCATCGAGGCGGCCTGTTTCCAGGGCGAGATCGAACAGCGCCTGGGCATAGCGCGCGCCGACTTCCGTCGTTCTGAAATCGTCAGCCAAGGCCTGTCCGTCCGAATACGTATCTGTTCAAACGACCGGCCGCGAGCCTCGCGCCGGTCAAAGGCTTGTAATGCTTAAGGAAAGCACGCCTAGGGCCGTCTCTGCCGAAACGCCCCTTGGAAGCCGGGCGCCTGATAGCATGGGCTTTTCGCTGTCGCAACCGAGGCAGGGGAACGATACGGTCGCACCATGTCTTCCCCGCGCTCCCCGTACCCCTGGCGCCCTTCGAAGCCGCTTTGATCGAAGGATGAGCAAGCAGACCTCCACCAGAGGGCGCTGCGAATGTGTCGCAGTCGCCAGGAGGCACCAAGGTCGACCCTCCGCGTTCGACCAAGCTATAGCGTACCAGACGCCGCGCCCATTCACTGACTCCGGACCCCTTGATGCTTGAATCGATCACCCCGCTGCTGAGCGACCCCGCCGCCTGGGCGGCTCTCGTCACCCTCGTGGTCATGGAAATCGTACTGGGGATCGACAATCTGATCTTCATCTCGATCCTGTCGAACAAGCTGCCGCCTGAGCATCGGACGCGCGTGCGCCGCATCGGCATCGGTCTGGCCCTGGTCATGCGTCTGGCCCTGCTGTCGATCATCGCCTGGCTGGTGGGGCTGGTGCAGCCTGTGTTCTCGGTCATGGGCAATGAATTTTCGTGGAAGGACCTGATCCTGATCGCGGGGGGCCTGTTCCTGATCTGGAAGGCGACCAAGGAAATCCACCACACCGTTGATCCGACGCCCAGCCACGACGTGCTCGACAAGAAGGATGCGGTCATTTCCAACGCCGGGTCGGCGATCGTCCAGATCATCATCCTGGACCTGGTCTTCTCGATCGACTCCATCCTGACCGCCGTCGGCATGACCGAGCATCTGCCGATCATGGTCGTCGCGGTGCTGGCCGCCGTCACCGTCATGCTCCTGGCCGCTGACCCGCTGGCCAACTTCATCGCCAAGAACCCGACCGTGGTCATGCTGGCCCTGGGCTTCCTGCTGATGATCGGCCTGGTTCTGATCGCCGATGGCTTTGGCTTCCACGTGCCGAAGGGCTATATCTACGCCGCCATGGCCTTCTCGGCCGGTGTCGAGGCGTTGAACATGCTGAGCCGATCGTCCCAGTCCAAACAGGAAAAGGCGCAGCTCGCCCGCGAAGCCGCCAATCAGGCTGAAGCGCGCGCCGTCCAGGCCGAGGCCGAAGCCGCTTCGGAAGGCGCTCGCTGATGCGGCGCTGGGCAGGCGGCCTAGCTGCGGCTCTGGCCCTCGGGTCGGCCCCTCTGCTCGCCTCGGCCCAGACCGCTCCGCCGGCGCCGGCGGCGAGCCAGGCGCCGGTCGCGGCTCCTGCTCCGCCTCGGCCTGCTCGGTACGGCTACGAGATCGTCGCCACCTATCCCCACGATGCCGCCGCCTTCACCCAGGGGCTGGAGTGGCACGACGGCCTACTGTTCGAGAGCACGGGCCGGGAAAACTCCAGCATCCGTCGCGTCCGGCTGGAGGACGGCGTCGTGCTGACCAGCCGCGACATCGAGGACCAGTATTTCGGGGAAGGCATGACGGTCATCGACGACCGCGCGCTGAGCCTGACCTGGACCAATGGCCTCGGCTTCGTCTGGGACCCGGACGATCTGGAGCCGAAAGGCACCTTCGCCTACGCGGGCGAAGGCTGGGGCCTGACCCACGACGAAAGCCGCGTGATCCTGTCGGACGGCGAGCCTCACCTGCGCTTCCTCGACCCCCGGACCCTGGCCGAGACCGGGACCGTGCCCGTCACCTATATGGGCCGACCGCTCAATCGCCTGAACGAGCTTGAGTTCGTCGAGGGCGAGGTCTGGGCCAATGTCTGGCAGACCAACTTTATCGTCCGCATCGATCCGACGACAGGCGCGGTGGTCGGCGTCATCGACCTGACCACGCTGAAAGACCAGGTCGAGGTGGCCGACCCGAACGACGACGTGCTGAACGGGATTGCCTGGGACGCGGAGGGTCGTCGACTGTTCGTGACCGGCAAACACTGGCCCAAGCTCTTCGAGATCCGGCTGACCGAGACGGCGGCGGCGACACCGGCAGCGACCGCTCACTGATCCTTGTCGGCCCCGTGACTTGCCCCTGACGGCGTCCCGCCCTATCCCCCGGACCATGTCCAAGACGCCCCTGATCTGCCCGTCCATCCTGGCTTCGGACTTCGCCAAGCTGGGCGCGGAGCTGGCCGCGATCGAGGCCGCCGGCGCCGACTGGGTCCATGTCGACGTCATGGACGGCCATTTCGTTCCCAACATCACCATCGGCCCCGACGTGGTGAAGGCGCTTCGGCCCCATACGAGCTTGCCCTTCGACGTCCACCTGATGGTCGCGCCCGTCGATCCGTGGCTAGAAGCCTACCGCGAAGCCGGGGCCGACATCCTGACCGTCCACCCAGAGAGCGGCCCGCACCTGCACCGCACCCTGGGTCGCATCCGTCAGCTAGGAGCCAAGGCTGGCGTCGTGCTCAATCCCGGAACGCCGTTGAGCGTGCTGGAAGACGTCGTCGATCTGGTCGATCTGGTGCTGCTGATGTCGGTCAATCCGGGCTTCGGCGGCCAGTCCTTCATCGGCTCGACCCTGAAGAAGATCGAACGGACCCGCGCCCTGCTCGACGCCGCCGGATCCAAAGCTCATTTGCAGATCGACGGCGGCGTCACCGCCGCCAACGCCGGGGCCTGCGTCGCCGCGGGGGCCGATGCCCTGGTCGCCGGCACCGCCGTCTTCAAGGGCGGACCCGATGTCTATGCCGCCAACATCGCCGCCCTGAAGGCTGCGACTTGAGCCCGATCGGCCCGTTCGCGGACCGGAACGCCGCCCAGACGCCTGGCGTCGGACCGGATGCGATCCCAGGCCTGCGCGGCGCGCCCGTGCGCACCCCCGTTCGCTCCTCCGGCGTCGCCACCGGCCCCGGTCTATGGCCCGCCATCGCCGGACGCGTCCTGACCCGCCAGATGTGGATCGAGCTCTACGGCCTGCCCGGCTATGCCCAGACGCTGGCCATCGGCAAGGCGACCGCCTTCGCCGCCACGCCGCGCGACTTCCGTCCCGCCGACGCCGCGCTCGGAAAGGCGGTCGCAGGCGGGCGGTTCCTGCTCGCAGGATCGAACCTGGAGGCCGAGGCGCCCGCCGACCCCTGGAACCGGCCCAGCCCGTCCAAGGCTTTCGCCACGGACCTGCACGCCTTCGCCTGGCTGCCCGCGTTGATGACCCAGGGCGACAAGGGCGCGCGCGAGGCGCTGCGGCTGACGCTGAGCTGGGCCGACGCCTTTACCCGCTGGTCGCCTTTCGCCTGGGATCCGCAAATCCTGTCGCGCCGGACCTATAATCTGGCCTGCGCCGCGCGGCGGATGGGGGCGATCGCGTCCGAAGCCGACCGCCTGCGCCTCGCCGACATCCTCGGGCGACAGGCCCGACAGCTACTGCGACCTCCGGGAGGCCTCGCCGGCAAGGCCGAGCGGCTGACCGCCGCAGCTGTCGCCGGCTGCGTTCTCGCTGGCTCGACCGGCGTCGGCATCCGACGCGTCGCCCTGGGTCGTCTGGCCGGAGCGCTTCGCGTCACCGTCTTCGGCGACGGCGGCCATGCGTCGCGCAGCCCCGAAGCTGGGCTGGAACTTCTGCTCGACCTGCTCACGCTCGACGAGGCTCTGTCTCAACTGTCCGAGGCCACGCCTGAGGCCGTCAGGGGCGCGATCGTACGCCTGACCACCGCACTGCGGCTCCAGACCCTGCCTGACGGCCGGCTCGCCGGGTTTCAGGGGGGTGGTCCATCGACGGCCGCTCGAGTCGCGGCCGCTCGTGCTCACGATGACCATGCCGAGGCGCCGGGTGGAGCAGCCGGAACCGTGGGCGGCCTGACCCGCATCCGCAGCCCGCTGATGACCATCATGGCGGACACAGGCGCGCCCGGACGCGGCGCCTGGTCTGAAGCCGCCTGCGCTCAGCCCCTGGCGCTCGAGATCGTCTGTGGCCGCGACCGCCTGATCACGGGCTGCGGCTGGACGCCCCGCGCGGCCGATCGCCAGGGCCTGCGCCTGACCCCCGGGCATTCGACCCTGACGCTGGGAGAGCAATCCTTCGCCGAGCCCCTGGGCGGGTGGAAGGGCGAGCTTCTGGGGCCTCGCCTGTTCGGCCGCGCCTATCACGCGACCATGGACCAGCGCGACGGCGACGGCGCCGTCTGGCTGGAGGTCGAGCATGACGGCTGGGCCGCGCCGTTCGGCCTGCTGCACCAGCGCCGCCTCTATCTGGATCAGCGGCTGGACGAACTGCGCGCCGAAGAGCGGCTGCATCCCTCGCCCGGCCACAAGGACGTCGTCCGCGCCATCGCCGCCCCCTATGCCGTCCGCTTCCACCTGGAGCCGGGCGTCCAGGCCTCGCTGGCCCGCGACCGGCGCTCCATCCTGCTGCGCGGTCACTCCGGTCGGGGCTGGTGGTTCCGCACCGACGGCCCGGACGTGGCCATCGAACCCTCCGTCCACGTCGACGAGGGTTTGACCCGGCGTTCGCTTCAGGTCGTGGTGCGCGGCTCGGCCCGCACCGACGCCGAGACCAAGATCCGCTGGAAGCTGAGCCCGGCGGGCGCGGCGGGCGACCCCGTCTAGAGCCGCTCAGCCGGAGACATCGATGAAACGCGCCGTTCTCGCCACACTCCTCCTGCTCGCCGCTTGCGACCGTCCCGCCCAGACCGCGCAGGTCCCGGCCGAGACGCCGGTTCCGACGCCCGTCCCTCAGCCCGCGCCGGACGCCTCGCTGCCCGCGTCACCCTCGTCCGCCAGCCCGGTTCGCTACTTCTATTTCGGCAATCACGTGCCGCGCGCCGAAATCCTTTCCGTAAGCGGCGCGGACACGGCGTCGGCGACCCTGACCGGCCGAACGACGGCCCAGGACAACTATGACTACTGCGTCGGCTATGCCGGCCCCGAGGACACCGAAGTTCTGACCCGCTGCGCATCGGAGAGGGTCGAGCAGCCGATCGAAACCATGACCGCCGACTGCGTCGCCCGAACGGTGTCTGACGGCAGCCCTGCCGCCTGGATTCGCGACGACCCGGCCGAAGGCGGCAAGATCAGACCGGTGTGGCGAGATACGGCGTCCGGTCAGATCCGCGACTATTCCGGCGCCGGCGGCGGATATGTGCTGACCTCGGCGTTCCGCATCCTGTGCCCCGCAGCCTCGACCAACCTCGCCCCCGACCCCCGGTGACCGCCCGGCCCTCGCTCGCGGCGGTGCTGGCGGGCGTTTGGGACCACTCCAACGTCCGCGCCGACAGACCTCCTCCCGCTCTTCCCGGAAAAAGCGACCCGGCGGTTGCTGCTAGCGCTTCTTCAGCGTCACATAGATCGCGCCGTCGCCGCCGTGGCGGCGGTGGGCCATGGCGAAACCGGAGACGACGCCTCGAAGCGCGTGGCCTTGCAGCCATTCGTGGATCGAGGCGCGGATGACGCCGCCGCCCCGACGGCCCTGGCCGGTCACGACCAGCACGGCCCGCAAATCCCGCGCCTGGGATGAGGCCAGGAACGCGCGCAGCTGATCCTCGGCCTCGAACCGGCCGAAGCCGTGCAGGTCGATCGTGGCCTCGATCGGATCGCGTTCGCGTGACAGGCGGCGCTGGCGGCGGGGCTCCAACTCTTCGGGAACGGAGCGGGGCGGGGTGGGCGCCGGCTTGGAGACGGCCGCCCCCGCTGCGCGGATTTTCGTCGAGATGTTGGGTTTGAACGCGCTGGGCGGTCGGGGGGCCTTGATCGTCTCGGGCTTCAGTGGCTCGTCGGGCAGGATCGCGCCTGGCGTGACGCGCGCGGCCTTGCGGGCCTTCGGAGGCGTGACCGAGCCGGACACGCGAGCCCAGATGCGGCGATCCTCGGTGGTCAGGTCGGGAGGCGGTCGACGCGCCACGAGGTCAGGCGTCTTCGCCGTCGGCGTCCGGCTCGGGCGGACCTGGCTCATAGACCAGCAGATCACCCGGCTGGCAGTCCAGTTCGCGACACAGGGCGTAAAGGGTCGAGAACCGCACCGCCCGCGCCTTGCCGGTCTTCAGAATCGATAGATTGGCCAGGGTCACCCCGACCCGGTCGGCGAGTTCCGTCAGCGACATGCGCCGCTCGACCAAGATTTTGTCCAGTTGAACGCGGATGGCCATCGGTTAGATCGTCAGCTCCGATTCACGGCGCAGCCGCGCGCCCTCGCGGAAGACCTCGGCCAGCACGAAGACCACCAATACGGAAAACACCGGGGTCAGCAGTTCGCCCAACCCCTGGGAATCCATCACGCCGGGGGCCAGACGCGCGGCGACCAGCCCCTGGGCCACCCAGACGCCGCCAGTGACCGTGGCCAGGATCAACCCGATCTGGCGTAGACGGCGCACGTTCTCGGGTTGGAAGGGATCGCCCAGCGTCAGGGCGCGGAAGATCATCCGCAGGTTTCGCAGGATCAGCAGGAAGCCGCCGAAATAGGCGGCGAGCGCGCCCACGCCAAACAGCAGCAGGGGCCGGGTCAGCGGTTGTTGGCGGCCGCCCTCGTCGTTCGAGACGGTAATGTTCAGGTTGGACAGGGGAATGAAGATCGAGGCCAGAAAGACCAGCAGCAGAACCGCCGTGATGATCATCAGCAGCACATAGGCCACATCCAGCGCAATCTTCAGCAGGCTGGACACCGAGCCGGGGCCCAGCGTCTTGAAGGGGGTCTTGATCGGAAACCGGAACGGAGCCGAAAGGCTCGTCGGCATCTTCGGCAGTCGCAGGTCGGGCCGGTCAGTAGGCATCGATCAGCTCACGCCGGAAAGGATCAGGCCGCGATGGCCGCGCGGGGTCCGGCGAACCCCGACACGGCTCTATACATCGCGTTCTTGTTCAAGGTCGTCAAAGCTCTCGTGCGAAGGAAAATCGTGTCTTCAAGCCTGCGGTCGCTCAAGCAGTGAGCAACCGCGTTGCGAACGTTAGCGACACCCTTCCTAAAAGGCCTGCACCAGGATGGCGACCAGGGCGGTCGGCAGGGCGGCGAGCAGGGCGGCGTTGATCAGCA
>JAZKHL010000033.1:0-12065 GCA_040385365.1 Pseudomonadota bacterium
GAGGGAGAGGGCTTGAGCGCCCGAGAGCCGTCAGGCGATCGGACTTGCGCGAAAGGGTGAGGGGTCACGCTGCCTGGCGGCGAGGACCGGTGTCACCCCTCACCCGCCCGCGCCAGAACGACGGCTGACGCCGCCGTGCGCGGCCTCCCTCTCCCGCAAGGGGAGAGGGAGCAGATTCACCGCCCCCCGCCGCCCATCGCGGCGCCAAAGCTCTTCCAGCTCAGCTTCACGTCCGACAGCGCCCCCGCCCGGAACGCGCGCCCGGCCAGCCACACCATCAGCAGCGCGACCGCGAACATCCCCGCCATCGTGCCGATCACCTCGACCATTGGCGGGCCTGACGGAGCGCGTGCGCTCATCAGGAAAGGCGTGAAGAACGGCACCCAGCTCAGGAACCGCACCAGCGGCGCATCCGGGTTCACCAGCGCCATCTGAACGACCAGGATCGGGATCACGAGCACCATCATGATCGGCCCCATCAGGGTCTGGGCATCGCGGGGCGTCTCGCAGAAGGCCCCGATGGCCGCGAACAGCACCGCGTACATCAGGTAGCCGCCGACGATGTAGGCGAGGAAATACAGGATCAGCCCGTCGGTCATCAGCACCGAGGCCACATCCCGAGCGGTCTCGGGAGCTGCGGAGATCAGGCCGAACGCCCCGATCCCGCCCCAGACGACCAGCACCGACAGGGTCAGCATCGCCACCCCCAGTACCTTGCCCGTCAGGATTTCGGTCGCCGAGGCCGACGACAGCAACACCTCCAGGATCTTGTTCGACTTCTCCTCCATCACGCTGTTCAGCAGGATCGAGGCGCCCGTGATGATCAGCGACCACAGGATGAAGCTGAAGGCCAGGCCGATGATGCCCGGCAGGCGGTCTTTGAACGACACCTCGCCGCCGCTCGCCGAGCGGGGCGAGAAGACGCCGATGGTCGGGCGGAAGGCGTCGGCTCGCTCCACCACAGCGGCGTCGATGCCGGCGTCCTGCAGCACCTTGTCGCGGTTGGCGTCACGCAAGGCATCGCGGACGAAATCCTCCACCGTGTCGTCCGTCGCGCGCGCGGCCCAGACACGCGCGCCGGGCTCGCCCTGTGTGCGGTTCAGGAAGACGACCGCATCCAGCCGATCGACCTCTGGCGTCTCGTCGGTCAGATAGCGGCGCAGCAGTGTGTCCTGGGCCTGACCCGGTTGGCTGGCGGCCAGATCGGCCGGCGTGGCGACGATGCGCAGGCGAGGCTTGTTCATCGAATCGAGCGCGGTCTTCGCCGCTCCGGGGGGCGCGCCGGCCTTTGCAGCCGCCTTCTCGGCGGCCTCGCGCGCCCGAGCGGCCTGACGATCGGCGTCCTCATTCAAGGCGTCGCGGACGGCGGCGGCGAGCCCCGAGGCCTGCGGTCCTTCTTCGATCAGGACGACGGCTCGGACCGGATCGGCGCCCCTGACCAGCAGCGGGATCGCGCCGCCCAGAACGGCGAACAGGGGGAAGGCCAGCAGCGACAGCCAGAAGCCGACGGTCTTGGCATAGGCCAGATACTCTCGGCGGGCGATGAGCAGGATACGGTTCATCGGGCCATCTCCTGCGAGGCTGCGGGTCGGGCGACGCTCTGATCCTGATCCGGATGGTCGCCGGTCAGGTCGATGAAGGCGTCGTGCAGCGTCGGCTCCTTCAGCTCGAACCGGCGGACATCGAGGCCGGTCAGGAAGGCGGTCTTCAGCGTCTCCTGACCACGCGCGCCACTGGCGAGGGCGCCTTTCAGCACCCGAACTCCGTCGTGATCAGACACGACCTCTACGCCGGTCACCCCCGGCAGGGCGGCGACGGCGTCGGGCGTAATCTCGCCCTCCAGTTCGATGAACCGGCGCGACGTCGCCCGCGCCTCGGCCACCGTGCCGTCAAAAGCCTTCTGGCCCCGCGCCATCAATACGACCTGGTCGCACAGCCGCTCGGCATGCTGCATCACGTGGGTGGAGAACAGCACCGTCGCGCCGTTGGCGGCCAGGTCGCGGATCACCGCCTCCAGCCCCTGCTGATTGACCGGATCCAGCCCGCTGAACGGCTCGTCCAGGATCACGAATTCCGGGCGGTGCACGACCGAGGCGATCAGCTGGACCTTCTGGGCCATCCCCTTGGACAGCTCTTTCATCTTCTTGTTGCGCGACGCACCCAGTCCCTGGGCCTCCAGCATCTCGCGCGCCCGACGCTTGCCCTCGGCGTTCGGCAGACCTTTCAGCGAGCCGAAGAAGGCGATGGCGTCCACCGGCGTCATCTTCTTGTAGAGGCCCCGCTCCTCCGGCAGGAAGCCGATCCGGTCGCGGACCTTGCGCCCGTCAGACGCCCCAAGGATGGAAATGGTCCCCGCGCTCGCCGGCTGCAGGCCCAGGATCATGCGAATGGTCGAGGTCTTGCCCGCGCCGTTGGGGCCCAGGAAGCCGCAGATCGCGCCCTTCTGGACCTCGAAACTGAGGTCGCGGACGGCCTGGAAATCACCGTAGCGTTTGCTTACGCCGTCCAGTGTCAGTGCCGCCATGCCCGTCCCCCTGCCATTACGACGACAGGGTTAGCAAAGGACGCTTTACATGGAAACTGTATTCGATGTCATCTTTGTCACCGACGGGTATCAGGAATCCGTCGTCGAAATCACCGTTCCGACTGCGACCTGAAATGTCTCTCCGACCACGCGGCTGGGGTTCACCTGCGTGCCGCCCCTTCGGACTTCGAAATGCAGGTGAGGACCGGTGGAATAGCCGGTCGAGCCGACCAGTCCGATGCGCTCACCGGCCGATACTCGGTCGCCAGAGGCGACGTCGATACGGCTAAGATGGGCATACATGGTGGTCATGCCGTTGGGATGGCGCATCTCGATGAAGTTGCCATAGCCCTCGGGCTGATGGCCGATGCGGACGATCTCGCCCTCCGCCGCCGAGTAGACGCTGGTCCCACTGGGAGCCGCGATGTCGACGCCCTTGTGCATCCGCGCGCCCGGCTCGCCGCCCAGACGCCGCATGCCGAAGCGGGAGTTGATGGCGAACCCGCGCACCGGCTCCTCGAAGCCGATCAGCCGCATCATCGGCCCGGCGGGTGCGGCCACGGCGGTGACAGGAGGCAGTTCGGGAAAGGCGCCGGTTTCGATGTCCGGCGTGCGATCGGCCGGGGCCATGGCCATCGCCATCGCCAGCACGGCAACGCCGATCAGGGCGCCGCTCTGGCCCGATTGGATCAGCAGGGTTCGGACGGTCGGAAACGGTCGGCGCATGTTGTCGTCGGCTCGGGCGGCGCTTTGGTCGAAAGCTATGGGACGCTGCGGCCTGCGGGATCACTCGGACCCGGCGCACGCTGTCGCGAGCGGCAGTTCTAAGACTCCATGGGGCGACTTTGGGGCGCGCGGCGCGTCAGGACGCCGCAGCCGGGAACCCAAACAAAAAGCGCGCCGACCGTGAGGCCAGCGCGCTTTCCAGTCTTATCGGCAGGTGAACTTAGAGCGGCAGGGTCAGGGTGATGCCGCCCATGTGGCTGTCCGCATGGTCGCCGAAGCGGCCGCGATAGCCGATCTCGACGCCGATCGGGCCGACCTCGCCGGAGATCCCGGCCGAGGCCAGGAACGATCCGCCGAACGGCTCGTCGATGTTGCGCGACAGGACCTGCGCAGGGTTGCCCGCGATGCCGACCCGGACGGCGTCCGAGCTGTCGTCCAGGCTGTCGCGATAGCCGCCTTCGACGAAGACGCCGAAGCCGCCCATGTCGCCTTCGGCCCGCAGCGTCGCCTCCGCCGTGACGCCCTTCACCGAACGATCGCCGTACTGGTAGGAGGCCGCCACACCCTGCTCCGTATAGCCGTCGACGTCCGAGTTGGCATAGGTCACGGCCACGCGGGGCGACAGCGCGAAGCCGCCCGCGTTGAACCACAGGCCGCCTTGCAGACGCGCGCCGGTGCTGAAGCCCTGCGTCGCCGCAGTCTGCGTCAGAGCCGCGAGAGCGCTGACCCGCTCGATGTCGTTGAAGTCTTCATTGGCGACACCGGCCGCGCCGTTGACGAACAGACTGCCCGAACGGAAGCCGCCGTAGATGTCCAGCGAGAGGGTCTGGAGTTCGAAGCTGGTCGGCCCCGCATCAACGTCGGCATTGCGATAACCGCCGGCCAGACCGACGCGCATCGTTTCCGTGCCGGACTCCAGCATCATCCGTGCGCCATAGCTTTCGGCCTCGCCTTCGCCCACGCTGCCGCGCGCATCGAAGTCCGTGGCGTCATAGAGGGCGCCGACGGAGATGGAGGTGCCCGCAACCCAGGGGCCCTGGCTAGACAAACGGTCAGTGGCGAAGTCCAGCGCGTCCTCGCGATGACGATAGGCCGTCTCGCCCTGGACGGCCGAGACCGCGCCACGGTCGCCGTAGTAGAGGTAGTCGTTGGCCAGGGAGGCGAACAGCCGGTGACCGGCCGCCGTCGGGTGGACGCCATCCCAGTACAGGTAGGTGTCCGGCGTCGCGCAGACCGTCACGCCGTTCAGGCAGGACGCCGTCACGTTCGTCAGCCCGAAGCGACCCGGATTGGCGGCGATGGAGTCGCTGACCTTGGCGATGTCGAACAGGATGATGTTGGTGTTCGGACGGGTCGGCGCCGTGGCCAACAGGGCGGCTGCGAGGGCGCCATTGAACGTGCTGCCCGCGAAATCGGCCAGTGCCGATCCTGCAGCGCCGACCGCCGGGTTGCTCGCCGAGAACTGCGGCGTCAGGCCGAGGCGCGGCAGGTTGGTGACCAGGATCGTTCCGGCGCCGGCCTGGGCCACGGTGTTGACGATGAAGTTGATGTCGCCGGCGGCGGCATTGGCCACGCTCGTCATCGTGGCCTGTGCGGTCGTCGGGTTGCCCGCGGCGCCCGGAAAGGCCTGGAAGATGTTGTTGGCGCCGCCCAGGACGCTGACCAGATCACGCGATCCGAACACGCCTCCAGCGGTGGTGTAGGTCGTCAGCTGCTGACGCATGCCGGGCGGGAAGGCGACGGTGTTGTCCGTGCGCGAGCCGCCGTAGGCGTAGTTGATGCTGCCCGTAACGGGCGCGCCAGCCGCCGACACGCCTGCAGTAAACCCGAGCAGCTCGGTGAACACCGGCCCGTTCGAGAACCGGCCCTGGAAATAGGGCGGCGATGTCGGTTGGGTGTTGCCGGTGGCGCGATACAGATTGCCGTTGTCGCTCAGGCTATCGCCGAACACGACCAAGCGGTTGTAGGTCTGGGCCGAAGCCGGCGCGGCGAGAGCAGCCGACGCCGCGAGCGTCAGCGCAGCCAGGGCAGCGCCGCGAAGAAAGCGGTTCATGATAGTCCTCCCGTCGGCCTGTGAATCTCGGCCGTTGCACCCAACTTGCGCTGCTTGGCGCCGGACGCAAGATGCCGCCGGGGAAGCTTCTAGTGGAGCAGCCGGAAACGCAGCGTTCCGGCAACAGTCTTGAGCACCTTCAACGCTTGCGGGTCGTAGTCGCGGTCCACATCCGTGATGACATAGCCGGTGCGCTCGTCGGTCTTTAGGTGCTGGCCCAGGATGTTCAGGCCCGCCGCCGACAGCTCGCGGTTCAGCTCGGCCATCACGCCCGGCTGGTTCCTGTGAATGTGCAGGATGCGGTGCCCGCCGGAGACGTCGGCCAGCTGCACGTTCGGCAGGTTGACGCTGAAGGTCGTGTCGCCCCGGTTCAGATAGCCCAGCAACCGCTCTGCCGCGAACTCAGCGATCGCCTCCTGCGCCTCTTCTGTCGAACCGCCGATGTGGGGCGTCAGGATGACGTTCTTCAGTCCCATCAGAGGGCTGTCGAACGGGTCGGCATTGGTCCGGGGCTCTTCAGGAAACACGTCGAGTGCAGCCCCGCCGATGCGCCCTGACCCGATCGCCTGGGCTAGATCCCCGATATTGACCACATGGCCGCGCGACAGGTTCAGGAACAGCGTGCCCGACTTCATCGCCTGGAACTGCGCGGCGCCGATCAGGTTGGTGTTCTCGCGCCGCCCGTCGACATGCAGCGACACCACGTCGGCCTCGGCCAGGAGCGCATCCAGAGAGCGCATCCGCCGCGCATTGCCCAGCGCCAGCCGCTCGGACAGATCATGGAAGATGACCCGCATGCCCAGGGCCTCGGCCAGCACCGACAGCTGAGATCCGATGGCGCCGTAGCCGACGATGCCAAGCGTCTTGCCGCGCAGTTCGCGCGAGCCGTCTGCCGACTTGTTCCATTTGCCCACGTGCATGGCGGCGGACTTGTCGACCACATCGCGCATCAGGGTGATGGTGAGGCCGATCGCCAGTTCGACCACGCTGCGGGTGTTGGAATAGGGCGCATTGAACACGGCGACGCCCTTGGCCGCCGCCGCATCGAGATCGATCTGGTTGGTGCCGATGCAGAAGGCCGCGATGGCCAGCAGCCGGTCAGCGGCCTCCAGAACGCGTTCGGTGACATTGGTCTTGGAGCGGATGCCCAGCACATGGACACCCTTGATCTTCTCGATCAGATCGTCCTCGTCCAGCGCGCCCTTCAGCGTCTCGACGGAATAGCCCGCCTCCTCCAGCCGCTCGACGGCGGCGGGGTGGATGTTCTCCAGCAGCAGCATTCGGACGCGGCTGCGGGGATAGGACCAGCGTCCGGCCAGACCCTCGGCATGCAGCAGTTCGTCGATGGAGGCCGCCTCGCCGTCGGCGACGGCCACGACCTTGTCGCGTCGCGCGATCTCGGTGAAGGCGTAGAATCGGTCCGCCGCGCCAGCCAGCTTGACCTCCGCGTCGTTCCAGCCGTCGCCGATCATCACCACCGGTCCGGTCAGGCCCAAGACCTTGATGACCGTCGGCTTGCCGTTCTCGTGCGACAACGGATTAGAGTCGTCGACACCGGTGACGCGGCCCTCGGCATCATAGATCAGGTCATTGCAGATCACTCGATCGGGCGAGACGCCGAGCCGCTCGGCGACCGGTGCGATGATTTCGCGAAAGCCGCCGGACAGAATGATGAGATTGGCCGCGTTCTCGTTGAAGAAGCGAAGGTTCCGGCGGACGGAAGGCGTGCCTTCGTCGAGGATCCGGTCGGCCAATGCGTGGACGTGCTCGCGGGTCAGCGGCAACATCGCCAGCCTTTGACGCAGCGCTTCGCCGAAATCGATCTCTCCGGCCATCGCCCGGTCCGTCAGCGAAGCGACCTGGGCGCGGATCGACGCGGCGTCGGCATGACCTTCAAGAGCGATATCGGCCAAGGCTTCGAGCGTCTCGATCCGCACCAGGGTCGAGTCGAAATCGAAGATCAGTGTCGGAGGGGCGCTCATGCCCCTCTTTCACCTAGCTTCGCAATCGCAGCAACGGCTTTTGTCTAGGGTCAGAGACCAGTGATCCTGCGCACGCGGCTATCGGGGCGTTGGCTTTCAAGCGCCGCCGCTCCGATGGCCGCCGCGATCGTGGCCACCGCCAGCAGAGCACCGCCTTCGCGGGCGTGATCACGGGCGTACTGACCAGCGTCATCGGCGTAACGACGGGCCGAACGCCCCGTCTTTTCAGCGTAGCGACGGGCTACGCGAGCATATTTCTGGCGCTGTTTGTCCGACATGGCGCGTTGGCCGCGTTTCAGCAGCTTCTTCGCTTGATGCCGGGCGTCGTCGCCAAGGTCGCTGGCCCGGTCGCTGACCTCTTCGGCACGTTCGGTCAGGCCACGAGAGATATCATCAAAGCGATGGCGGAGCGCCTCGGCGTCGATCCAACCGCGTGGATCGAAACGATCACGCAGTTCCTCGAACCGCCGGGGACCCGTTCGCTGGGTCAGCAGATAGGTCACGAGCGCGGCCGTCGCGACCAGCGCCAGGGAGCCGGCGGTGTAACCGGGATGCTTGCGAGCCTCGGCCAGAGCACTGAACTGTCGAACCATGGGATAATGAACCTCTTCGTCGAGGCCGTCGTCGGACGGCTCATAGAGCCCGTCGTCATACGGCTGGTAGGCGGAACCCCTGTCCCGCATCGCAACAGGAGCGAACCGAGCGAAAAGTGGTTCCGCCAAGCCTGGCAGTAGGGCGTAGAAACTGGCGATCAGCCGCCCCCCGCCGCCCACCGTGATCTCCCGCACGGAATGCGTCGCGCACCACAGCACGGTGTCCGCCACGACATGGGTCGCATAGACCGGCTGGGGATTTTGCGCCGCATAACCCGTCAGGTTGCGGGCGTGTTTAGGATAGGGCGTATCGACGGCCGCCGGCTTCACCAGGCTGACAGACACGGGCGCGTCTTCGCGCATCAGCTCCATGCGAAAGGCGTTGGTGAAGCCCTTCACGGCGTGCTTCGACGCCGAATAGACGCCCTGCACCGGCATCGGCGCGTCGCCTAGGACCGAGCCGACATTCACGATGGTTCCGCCGTCGGAGCGGGCGCGAAGATGCTCGGCTGCGACCAGCGATCCGTTCACCACGCCCCAGTAGTTGGTCTCGAACAGTCGGTGCTGATCCTCCAGCGTGGTCTCGCGGATCGGGCCGTAGATCGAGACGCCGGCGTTGTTCACCCAGGTGTCGAACCCGCCGAAGAGGCGCAGGCATTTGTCCGCCGCCTCGGCCAGCGCATCATGATCGGCGACGTCTGCGACGGCGTAGGCGACGCGCCCGCCATCGCGTTGCAACTCCTCGACCAGCGCTTTCAGATCGCTTTCACCGCGCGCGATCAGGAAGACGCAGGCGCCCGCCTTCGCCGCGCGTCGCGCCGTGGCCAGTCCAATGCCGGAAGTGGCGCCGGTGATGACGATGGCCTGCTGATCGAGGGGCTTCAGGTTCGGCTTGGCGGGCATGGTAGAGCTTTCGTGGGATCGCGTCGGAAACGGGCCGGCGCGAGGGCTGGTTCCGAACGATAGCATGGGCACGCTGCGGCGCGAGCGGCCCGGGCCTTACGAATGGCGCCGTCCTTTCCTATCTAGCCTGCTTCTCGACATTTCAGACTTCAGGAACTCCGCCGTGACCGATCACGAGCACGCCCCCGCGTCCGTCCAGACCCCACCCGCCGACGATCTGGCCGCCGCCTTCCAGATCGAAGGCTGGCCTGTGCGCGGCCGTCTGGTCCGGCTGGGCGGCGCGATCGACACCATCCTGTCGGCCCACGACTATCCCGAACCCGTTGCGGCGCTGCTGGGCGAGGCGTGCGCGCTCGCCGCCCTGGTCGGGTCTGCGCTGAAGTTCAAAGGCCGACTGATCGTCCAGGCGCAAGGCGACGGTCCGGTCCGCTACGTCGTCGCCGACTACGACACCGCCGGTCACCTGCGCGGCTATTGCCGATTCGACGCGGACGAGGTCGCGGCCGCCTCCACCGGGTTCGCACGGCCGGGGGCTCAGACGCTGCTGGGCAAGGGCGTCTTCATCATGACCCTGGACCAGGGCCCGGACTTCGACCGTCACCAAGGCATCACGCCGATCGAAGGCGAGAGCCTTTCGTTGTGCGCCGAACACTATTTCGCCCAGTCCGAACAGGTGCCGACCAAGGTCCGGCTGGCGGTCGGTCAGGTCATGACCGAGGCTGGCTCCGGCTGGCGCGCGGGCGGAGCCATGATCCAGATGGTCGCCGGGGACGACGCGCGCGGTTCGACCGATGACGTATGGGATCGCAGCCGCGCCCTGTTCCAGACCCTGGGCGACGATGAGCTGATCGACCCGACGATCACGCCCGAGACCCTCTTGTTCCGACTGTTCCACGAGGACGGTGTCCGGCTGGAGCAGCCCCTGCCTCTGGCCGCCGTCTGCCGCTGTTCGACCGACCGCATCGCCTCGGTGCTGGGCTCGTTCAGCGAGGCCGAGCGGGCCGAGATGGTCGAGGACGACGGCATGATCCGGGTCACCTGCGAATACTGCTCCAGCGTCTATGCGCTGGATCCCGCGACGGTGGAGACGGACTGAGGGCGGGCGGTCAGATCGCGACCCTGGGCCGATAGCCGAACCGCACCCAGGCGACGAACCCGGCCATGACCACGGCGATCAGCCCCAGCCACATCGGCCCGATCACGCTCCAGAGCAGATAGACGTTGAGCGCCGCGATGACGCTGCAGATCGCATAGCCGACGATCTGGACGACCCGTCCATTGGCGAACGCCCCCATCCGCGCCTTGTCCGAGGTCAGCATGATCAGCGGGAAGATGGCGAACGGCAGCTGCATCGACAGGACGACCTGGCTGATCACCAGCAGTTGGACGGTGTCGCGGCCGCCCGTCGCCGAGACGATCATGAGGGCCGGAATGATGGCCAGGCCGCGCGTGATGACCCGGCGGATCCAGGGCTTGATGCGGATGCGCAGAAAGCCTTCCATGACGATCTGGCCCGCAAGCGTGCCGGTGATGGTCGAGGATTGACCCGAACACAGCAGGGCCACGGCGAACAGAGTCGCGGCGGCGCCGCCCAGGGCGGGGGTCAGCAGTTCGTGCGCCTGACGCAGGTCATCGACCTCGATCCCCGACTTCCAGAACACAGCGGCGGCCAGGATGAGGATCGCGGCGTTGACGAAGAAGGCCGCCCCCAGGGCGAAGATGGTGTCGAAGGTATTGTGGCCGATCGCCGCCTTCAGGTCGCCGTCGCTGCGCCCATGCGCTCGGGTCTGTACGATGGAGGAGTGCAGATAAAGATTGTGCGGCATCACCGTCGCGCCAAGAATTCCCAGCGAGATCAACAGCGCCCCTCCCCCCGGCAGGCTGGGCAGGAGCGCGCCCGTCGCCACGGCCGCCCAGTCGGGTTGAGCCAGGAAGATCGTGTAGGCGAAGCAAAGCGCGATGGTCGTCACGAGGGCGATGACGATGGCCTCCAGCCAGCGGAAGCCGACGTTGACCAGCATCAACAGCAACAGCACGTCGAAGCCTGTGATGACGACGCCCCAGACCAGCGGGATGCCGAACAGCAGGTTCAGCGCCACCGCCGCACCGACCAGTTCGGCCAGATCGCAGGCGATGATGGCGATCTCGCACAGAAACCACAGAGCGATCGAAGTCGGCTTGGAATAGCGGTCACGACAGGCCTGAGCCAGGTCGCGGCCGGTTACCAGCCCGAGCCGGGCGCACAGCACCTGAAGGAACATCGCCATCAGGTTGGATGCCAGGATGACCCACAGCAGCGCGTATCCAAACTGGCTGCCGCCCGCCAGATCCGTGCCCCAGTTGCCGGGGTCCATATAACCGACCGACACCAGAAAACCGGGTCCCGAAAAGGCCAGCATCCGACGCCACCATGGCCTGGCGACGCCGCCCTCCTTCCACACCGGGATGGTCCGGTGGGCCTCGGGCAAAGATCGATTATGGTCCCCGTCGGTCTGCAAGGTCATCCATTCCAAGACGCCGACGGCTGATTCAGCACAGGCTGAATTCTTATACGCAGATCCGCGATCCTGGATGCGGGAAATCAGTCAGGCTTGAGCAGCCGTTTCGTCGTCGTCTCGAACAACGCCAGGGTTTCGGGGCTGACGTGGTGTTCGATTCCTTCGGCGTCGGCCTCGGCGGTCTCGCTGCTGACGCCCAGCGCAATCAGGAACTCGTGGACGATCCGGTGGCGCTCGCGCGACGCCTGCGCCATCTGCTCGCCCGCCTCGGTCAGCGAGATCGATCGGTAAGGCTTGGTTTCCACTAGGCCGTCGCGTTGCAGTCGTTGCAAGGCCTTGGCCGCCGTCGCCGGCGCCACGCCCAGGCAATCCGCCAGATCGGTCAGTCGCGCCGATCCGTGCTCAGCGATCAGGTCGCCGACCAGTTCGACGTAGTCTTCCGCCACCTCGCTCGAGCGGGCGTCGCGCATTCGGCGAAAGGCGGCGGCGCGACGGGCGGCGCCAGGAACCTGAACCAAGACTGCATCCTCGTTTTCGTCGGGCCGCAGCCGATGCGCCCAGCGGTAGCATATGCAGCAAAAAGGGCCGCCGGGTCACCCCGACGGCCCTCATTGTCTGACCGCGTGACGGTCTGACGTCAGCTTAAGCCTGACTCTGCGCTCAAGCAGCCCGAAGGGCGTTAGCGCGCAAAGGAAGTAATCAGGCCCGGACCTCGTGGGAGGACCAAGCTTCGGTCACCGTACGGGTTTGGGACAATGAGATCACTTGATCACCTCCTTTCGACTG
>JAZKHL010000034.1:0-3364 GCA_040385365.1 Pseudomonadota bacterium
GTTGACGCGAGATGGCGTTGATCAGTTCGGCGTTGAAGCCGTCCGAACGGGTGCCATACGCCGAGATGCGGGTGTTGAAGTAGTTGTAGAAGATAACCGCGGGGATAGCGGCGAACAGGCCGATACCGGTGGCGAGCAGGGCTTCAGCGATACCCGGGGCGACGACGGCCAGGTTGGTCGTGTTCGACTGGGCGATGCCGATGAAGGAGTTCATGATCCCGTAAACGGTGCCGAACAGACCCACGAACGGGCCGGTCGAACCGGTCGAGGCCAGGAACTGCTGTCCACCCGACAGGCGGGCGGCGAGGCCGGCCTGAACGGCGGCGACGGCTTGCTGAGCACGCAGCAGGGCCGAGTCGCGGTGATCGCCGGTGACCGACAGGCCAGCCTGACGGGACAGTTCGATCTCTTCGGTGGCGGCGGCGGCCATGTCGGCCAGCGGGTTGCCGTCGAACTCGTCGGAGGTCGCGACCTTGCGCATGTCCGCGATGGTGCGGGCGCCGCGGAAGGCTTCCAGGAATTGGTCGGTCTTGCGGTTCAGGCCGCCGAACTCGATCAGTTTGATGAGCAGCAGGGTCCAGGAGAAGATCGAGGCCAGCAGCAGGCCGATCATGACGATCTTAACGACCAGGCCGGCTTCGAGGAACATCGAGATCGGGGTGATGCCGCCTTCGCTGTGCGTGCCGCCGACGGCTTCGCCGACGCTTTCCGGATCAGCTTCAGGCGTAACGGCCGGGGCCGGCGTCGCCGCGGCCGGAGCGGCGGTCGTCGCGGCCGGAGCAGCGGTGGTGGCTCCAGGAGCCGCCGGGGTCTGCGCCAGAGCGGGCGAGCTCGCCATCAGGACGGCGGCGCCGGCCAGAGCGAGAAGGGTGTTGGTCTTGATCATGTGTCGCCAGTTCCTGCTTTTTGGTCTGACTCGTGGAACCCTGAGAATGCAACGCGTCAGCACGCTGCAGCCCCTGATGAAATCGGTGTGTCCCGCCGGCCGGCCGGAGTGGCCAACGGCGGAACGCCTTCTGTCGCGTCCGGTTGCCTAACGGCCCCATCAGCAGGTTGGTCGAAGCCTTTGGACGCTAGGCCCGGCGGGCGTTCGGCCGCTCACGCAAAGAAAGCGGTCAAGTCCCTTTGGCGAACACATAACAGAGCGTCAAGGGCGCTGAGGTGCTTTTCGCCCCTTACGCGAGCCATCCGTCGCCTGCCGCGCAACGTCTTACCGTTGCTGCATTTCGACGTTAGGTTACCGGTGTCGAGAACCGCTTCGCGAGGCGCGAAACGGGCGATCACTGTTGTCCGATGAAAAGGTGGTGCCTGAGGGCGGATTCGAACCACCGACACGCGGATTTTCAATCCGCTGCTCTACCAACTGAGCTACTCAGGCGTACGCGTAAAATCGCGAGAGCGGGTCTATAGGCGAGCCGAAACGGGGTGTCCAGCCGGGATCAGTGGTCGCTTTCCGGATCGGCGTCCGGCGGCGTTTCGTCCGCGTCCGGCAGCACATAGGCCCCCGTCAGCCACTTCTGCAGATCCAGATCTGCGCACCGCTTGGAGCAGAACGGCTTGTAGTCCTCCACGGTCGGATTGCGCTTGCAGATGGGACAGATGGCCAAGGCGTCAGCCCTCCTCGATGACGAAACGCCCGGCCACGACGCCGGGGTCCGAGCGAACCTGCGCTCTCGGCCCAAGACGCGCGACCAGCGGTGCGACGGCCTCAACCTCGTTCGCCGCACAACGTGCCGTGAACCTGGGCGTGGCGGTATCGGAGAGCAGTCTGTGCCGCAGATGGCGGGCCACGTCGATCGCCCGGGTAGCCGGCGAGCGCCGACCACCGGCGTCGTTGATAATGTCTTCGATCGGCCGCGTGGTCCACGGCAGCGCAAGCTGCAGCAAGCCGAACCGGCTCAACGGCCCGAACGTCGCCCCATCGCCGGCGAAGGCCTCCTTGGCCATCGTCGCGACCTCGGCCGGGTCCAGCGCCGTTCCAACCAGATCGACGGCGACCAAACCGCCCCAACCCTTCAGACGGATGACCCGCGCCGCCTGCCTCAATCCCCGCCGATTGGCCTGCGCCCGACCCTTGCGCGCATCGCGTCCCGGCAGGTGGGCGTAGTCGATGTCGACAGCGACCAGCGCACGCGTCCGCTGCACCGCCAGATCCAGCGCCCATTCGGCGAACAGGTCGCCTGAGGCCAGCGCCGCCTCCTCGGCGTCCCAACTCGCCTGGATCGCCTCCATGCCCCGAATCGGTTCGACGCCCGGCGCCAGCAGACGCAGCCGCTCCAGAACGGTTGGTCCCGGGGCCGTCAGGCGAGGCTTCCCCTCCCCCGTTCCGATCCTTCGCAACGTCGGCCCCTTGGCTTCGCGCGGCTCCGCCGTCACCTCGACCTCGATCAGTTCCCCCGTGCGAACCGTCTCCGCCTTGCCGAGCGGCAGAAACCCCGCCTGTCCCTCGCGGCCCAGATCGATAAAGGCCGCCCGAAATGCGCCCTGCGTTTCCAGAACACGCCCGACGCTGCGGGCGCCCAGACGATGCTGGAGCGGGTCGTCCTCACGCTGAATGATCAGTCTTTCGAACCGGCCGTCCCGCATGACGATGCCCCGGACCTCGCCGGGCGTGTCGTCCAGGAAGACCTCTAGGTCGCTCATCGCCGCCAGCCGGCGCCCGCCAGCAGGTTCACCGTCTCAGGCAGGGGCAGGCCCATGACGGCTGGATGGCTGCCGATGATCTTCAGCACGAACGCCGCGGCCGGTCCCTGGATGCCGTATCCCCCGGCCTTGCCGCACCAGTCCCCGCCGGCGACGTAGGACGCGATCTCGGTGTCCGACAGCCGCTTGAAGGCCACGCGCGTGTCGACGATCCGGTGCGTGACCTTGCCGTCCGAAGCGACGGCCACGCCGGTAAAGACCCGATGATTCCGCCCCGACAGCAGTCTCAGAAACCGTTCGGCCTCGGCGTCGTCGGCCGGCTTCTCCAGCAATCGACGGCCGACGGCCACGACCGTGTCGGCCGCCAGGACCACCGCACTCGGTGCGCGCTCGGCGACGGCCTGCGCCTTGGTGCGGGCCAGACGCACGGCCAGCCGCGAAGGCGTTTCGTCCTTCAGCGGCGTCTCGTCGATATCGGCGGGCAGAGTGCGGTCGGGTGTGATCCCGATCAGCGCCAGCAATTCTATGCGGCGCGGACTGGCCGAAGCCAGCACCAATTCAGGACGGGCCATGCAGCCCCGTCCTTACTTGAAGCGATAGGTGATGCGGCCCTTGGTCAGGTCATAGGGCGTCATCTCGACCAGGACCTTGTCGCCGGCCAGCACGCGGATGCGGTTCTTGCGCATCTTGCCGGCGGTGTGGGCGATGATCTCGTGATCGT
>JAZKHL010000035.1:0-23708 GCA_040385365.1 Pseudomonadota bacterium
TCATCAGCTCCGACACGATGGCGAACTCCAGCGGCGACAGGTCGATCAGCCGATCCCCGGCGGCGGTCTTCAGCTTCAGCGTCCGCGCCCCCGGCGACAGGCTGAAAGGACCATTCCTGAGTTCGGAGCTGACCGGCCGCGCCCGTCGCGCCACCCGACGCAACTGCGCCGCGATCCGGGCCAGCAGTTCCTCGTCGCCGATCGGCTTGGACAGATAGTCGTCGGCCCCGCCCAGCAGCCCCTCGACCCGCTGACGCTCCCCCGTCAGCGCCGTCAGCATCAGGGCCGGCGCGTCGCTGGACGGCCCGGCCGAGACACGCAACCGCTTCAAGGTCTCCAGCCCGTCCAGCCCGTTCGTCAGCCGGTCGAGGATCAGGATGTCATAGGGACGCCCCGTCGCCGCCGCCAACGCCCCCTCGCCCGTATCGACGCAATCGACGGCCTCGAAACCCGCTCGGATCAGCCGGTCGCGGACATGCTCGGCCAGGGCCGGATCGTCCTCCAGCACCAAGGCGCGCCGGCCGGCGAAGACCTCGGCCAGCGCCGCGAACGGATCGGCCTCGGCGGCGGCGTCCAGTGTTTCGATGGTCGTCATCGTATGCCCCCCGGCCTGATGGGTCAGGTATAGACCCGGCCCGGCCCAAGACAATCCTGGCCCCGAACACGCGCCCGCGCCGCTGATCCTTCCTGACGAACGTCGGCTTGTCGTCGCGGGTCCGCATGATACCGTTGGGCCCGGCGCGCGCCCGCGCCCGGAGGATCTCCATGTCCATGCTCGCCCTGATCGCCGCCGTGGCCGTGCAGACCTCCGCGCTCGCCGATCCGGCCTCGCCCGAAGCGGTCGCCGTCATGGTCCCTGTCAATGGCGTCTTCGCCGCCCTCGCCGCACGTGATGCGAGCCTTCTGACGCCGCATCTCGACGCCGAGGCGCGGATGATCGTGGCGGTGGAGCGGCCGGACGGAACCGCCGTGGTTCGCACCATCGCCGGCGAGGCCTTCGTCGCCGGGCTGGAGCCGGGGCCAGAGCGGTTCGAGGAGATCATGCCCGATCCCATCATCGCCATCGACGGCGACATCGCCATGGTCTGGGGCCGCTATGTCTTCAAGGTCGACGGCGCCACCAGCCACTGCGGCTCCGACCACTTCGACCTGGTGCGGAGGGAGGGCGTCTGGAAGATCGCGGGGATCACCTGGAACCAGCGGACGACGGGGTGCGAGGGGTAGCAGAAGCAGCTGTGCCGGGTGTCCGCTCGGGGTGGGAAGCAGACTCCGACCTTCAGGTGGCTTCGAACCCGGCGTGGTAGGTCACTTTGCCCGAGGCCGGTTCCCCGCCCAGAACCAGCGACTGAAAATAGGCAGGCGGAACGTCGCCATAGCTAAGGGCGTGGTCGCTGCCAAAACCGAAACGACCGTAATAGTCGGGATCGCCGAGGACGACGCATCCTTGCGCGCCACGGGTCGCCAGCCTGTCCAGCCCCTCCTTGATCAGCATCGAACCGACACCGCCACGTTGAAGGCTTGGTGAGACCGAGACTGGCCCAAGGCCAAACCATCCGGTGTCCTCGCCATCGATCAGCACAGGCGAGAAGCCAACATGCCCGATAATCGAACCACTCTGTTCGGCAACGAGAGACACCGTGAGCGCGTCGGCGGCCCTCAATGCGTCAACGATAGCGCCTTCGGTCTGGCTGCTATGCTCAATCCCCACAAAGGCGTCGTCAGTCAGCGTCCTGATGGCAGCGGTGTCTTCGGGTGTTCCGGGCGAATAATCATCAGACGGATCTCGCGCACATCCTGCTGCCCGGCAACCGCCTATGTCTGGAACGGGTCGAGAGCGGACGGTCGCGGGCTGCAGCAGAGCGGACGCTGAAGCCTACGGCAGGCAGCCTCTAGAGGCGCGCCAACATCTCATGAGGCTCGATGGCTTCTCATGGACAGGATTGAAGGGATTGCGGAGCCAACCGCGGGCTCGATGCGACAACCAGCATCTCCGTCTGGCGGGGTTCGGATGGAGGCTGCGCCGCAAAAAGTTGATTCCTCGCCGTTGGAGTTAGCGTGTCGATCGCGACAGCGTTCCAGCGCTGCCCTTCGTCGTCCTCAATCGCCAGGATAAACGGACCGCCTAAAGCGGCAGCTTCCAAGATTCCCGGAGTGGCGGGTCCACCGTATTTATCGGCTCCACTGCCACCGCTGGACCAATGTTGGGGATGCTCGGGACCCGCTGGAACGAACACCCGATACCCGCGCCAAACCTCCCCCGACGGACCCACGAGCACCGACTCGACCCAGCTGTCACGGTTGCGGCAATAGTTTCGAAAACCGATCGACCAGGACACTGATTTTGGAGTTGAGAGATCGGTGGCATCATTCTCGAAGCCGATATCGAACGAGAAGCCGGAGACATCGACATAGTCCCCAGCACGGAGCGAAAGCTCCCCAGTCGGTTCAAGCCTGACGGTTTCCGTTCGCATTCGGTCTTCGACCGGACCGGGCATTGTTGAGCAAGCTGAAAGAACGAAAGCTGCGGTGCAGAGAAGGAGTGCTCGCATTTGCAAATACCTAAGTGCCCGAGACGATGATTAGCCAGAACGCATCAATCCAAAGCAGGCTGGGTTTGGAATGACTCCGGTGATGATGGTGGCTGGCTCACGCGATAATCGAGGTCCGTTTTGGGTCGGAGGCCGACATTAGTCTCTGCGAGAACCGCCTCTAAAACGCGCTCTCGCCCGTGATCGCACGGCCCAGGATCAGCGCATGCACGTCGTGCGCCCCCTCATAGGTGTTCACCGTTTCCAGGTTCATCGCGTGGCGCATCACATGCAACTCGCCGGTGATCCCGGCGCCGCCGTGCATGTCGCGGGCCTCGCGGGCGATGGCCAGGGCCTTGCCGCAGTTGTTGCGCTTCATCAGCGAAATGGCCTCGGGCACGAAGGCGCCGGTGTCGAGCAGGCGGCCCAGGGCGTAGGCGCCCTCGAAGCCGAGGAAGATCTCGGTCTGCATGTCGGCCAGCTTCTTCTGCACCAGCTGACGGCCCGACAGGGGCCGGCCGAACAGCATCCGCTCGCCGACATAGTCGCGCGTGGCGTGCAGGCAGAACTCGGCCGCCCCCATGGCCCCCCATGAAATCCCGTAACGCGCCTTGTTCAGGCAGGAGAACGGCCCGCGCAGGCCCTTGACGCCCGGCAGCAGATTGGCCTCCGGCACGAAGACGTCGTTCAGGCCGATGTCGCCAGTGATCGAGGCGCGAAGACTGAGTTTGTCGCCGATCTTGCCGGTGGTGAAGCCGTCGAAATCGCGCTCGACGATGAAGCCCCGGATCACGTCGTCCAGTTTCGCCCAGACGATCGCCAGATCAGCGATCGGAGAGTTGGTGATCCAGTATTTGCCGCCGTTCAGCCTGTAACCACCCTCGACCGCGACCGCCTTGGTCTTCATCGAGGCCGGGTCCGACCCGCCGTCCGCCTCGGTTAGACCGAAACAGCCGATCAGCTCGCCCGCCGCCATCCGGGGCAGGAAGCGCATCTTCTGCTCTTCGTTGCCGAAGGCGTAGAGCGGATACATGGCCAGCGACGACTGCACCGACATGGCCGAGCGATAGCCGCTGTCGACCGCCTCGATCTCCCGGGCGATCAGCCCATAGGCGACGTGGCTGACGCCCGAGCCGCCGTACTGTTCCGGCAACATGGCCCCCAGGAAGCCCATCTCTCCCATCTCGGTCATGATGGCGCGGTCGAAGGTCTCATCGCGGAAGGCGGCGACGACGCGGGGCAACAGCTTCTCGCGGGCATAGGACCGGGCGGCGTCGCGGATGGCGCGCTCGTCCTCGGTCAGCCGGCTTTCCATGTCGAACGGGTCGTCCCACTTGAAGGTCTGGGTCGAGATGGGGCTGCCGTCGGCCATGGAGTTTCCTCAGGTGTTTCGAGCGTCCGTTTAGGCCAGAATGTCGGCGACGGGTAGAGCGCTGCGCCGTCCCGAGCTAGGCTGTCCGGATGATCAGGCCCTTCACACGACTGTTCGTCGATCACCCGCGCGAGGTGGGAGAGAGTTATCTGCACCATGCCGGCGTCGCGGCGCGCACGGGCTTGCGGCTGGCGCGGCTGTCGAGCTGCGCCTTCATCCACGCCGTCGTGCCGGGTATGCACAAGACCACCGTGTCGGGCGAGATCAAGCGCATGGCCGACGACCTGGGCTACCGCGCCGACGTCGCGCGCGAGACCCGAATGGCCGATGCCGGCGCCTTCGATCCAGGCCTCTAGGCCGTGACGGCGCAAGCACTGGCGGGGGTCCGCGTCCTCGATCTGTCACGTGTTCTCGCCGGGCCGTGGGCGACGCAGTTGCTGGCCGATCTGGGCGCAGAGGTCATCAAGATCGAACGCCCCGGCGTCGGCGACGACACCCGCGCCTGGGGCCCGCCCTTCACCACCCGGACCGACGGATCGCGCGGCGACAGCGCCTATTTCATGTGCGCCAACCGGGGCAAGAAGTCCGTCGCGCTGGACATGGCCACGCCCGAGGGCGCCGACGCCATCCGGGCCCTGGCGGCGACCTGCGACGTCGTGGTCGAAAACTTCAAGGTCGGGGGCCTGGCCAAATACGGGCTCGACTATGCGTCGCTGTCGAAGGACCGGCCGGGCCTCGTCTACTGCTCGATCACCGGCTTCGGCCAGACCGGCCCGCGCGCCTCTCAGGCCGGCTACGACTACATGATCCAGGCCATGGGCGGGCTGATGAGCATCACCGGCCAGCCGGACGGCGCGCCCGGGGCCGAGCCGATGAAGGTGGGGGTCGCGGTGGTCGATCTGTCGACCGGCCTCTATGCTTCCAACGCCATCTTGGCCGCCCTGCTGCACCAGCACGCGACGGGGGAGGGCCAACATATCGACATCGCCCTGTTCGACGTCCAGGCGGCGATGCTGGCCAATCAGGCGACCAATTATTTCGTCTCCGGCAAGGCGCCGACCCGGATGGGCAACGCCCACCCCAACCTCGTGCCCTACCAGCCCTTCCTATGCTCCGACGGCATGGTGGTGATCGCCGTGGGCAACGACGGCCAGTTCCGGACCCTGTGCGGCGTGATTGGGGCCGAGCCGCTCGCCGCCGACGCCCGCTATGCGACCAATGCCGGGCGGATCGAGCACCGCCTCGAACTGGTGGCCGCGATCTCGGCGGTCACGCGGCCGTGTACCATGGCCGAGCTGATGGCGCGGCTGGAGCCCGCCGGCGTCCCGTGCGGCCCGGTCAACACAATCGACCAGGTCTTCGACGATCCCCAGGCCCGGCATCGCGGGCTTGAGGTCGACCAGACGCGCGCCGACCTGTCGGCCGACATCCGGACCGTCGCCTCGCCGATCCGCATGTCCAGAACGCCGGTCCGCTACGGCGCTCCGCCCCCAGCGCTGGGCCAGGACACGGACGCCGTACTGGCGACGCTCAAGCCCTGAGCCTCACGCCGCGCGCGAGATCACCGACCCGCGCGGCCCCAGCGCCCGGTTCAGGGCCTCGGCGAGCGCCGCGATGTCCAGCGGCTTGGTTAGATAATCCCGGAACCCCGCCGCCTTGCCGCGCCTGACGTCGTCCGGCATCGCGCTGGCCGACAGGGCCAGCACCGGCAGGCCGCGCGTCAGCGGATCGGCGTCCAGCCGCGCCTTCAGCTCAAACCCCGACAGCCCCGGCAGATTGATGTCCAGCAGGATCACGTCGGGCCGCAGGTCGCGGGCCAAGGAAAACCCCTCATGGCCGTTCTCGGCGACATGCAGACGGATCGGTCCCAGGGCGGCGATGACGTGGCGCATCAGGGCGATGTTGGACGGATTGTCCTCGACATAGAGCATGGTCGCTTCGGGCAAGGTTCCGGTCGGAATCGGAGAGGCGGTCACCGCCGGGGCGGCGGGGCGGGCGACGGGCAGGTGCAGGGTGAAGGTCGAGCCCTGGCCCGCCTCGCTGGCGGCTTCCAGTCGACCCTCCATCGCCTCGGCCAGCCGCCGAGAGACCGCCAGGCCGATGCCGGTCCCGGCAACGTCCGAGGTCTCACGTCCGAGCCGATTGAAGGGCTGGAACAGTTCGCCCATCCGACCTTCCGGGATGCCGACGCCGGTGTCGTGGACGGAAAGCGCGACGCCGCTGGCCGTCTGACGCACCTCCACCAGCACGTCGCCGCCCTCGCGATTGTATTTGATGGCGTTGGAAACCAGGTTGATCAACACCTGACGCAGCCGGGTCCGGTCGGCGACGACGCCCAGCCCGGCCGTCGGGGCGGGCGCGCGCAGCGTCACACGCGCCGCCTCGGCCTGGGGCCTCAGATTGTCGCAGACCTGGCGCACCACCAGTTGGGGATCGACCCGCTCGACCGACATCGACAGCTTGCCCGCCTCGATGCGGGCGAGATCCAGAACCTCCTCGATCAGGGCCAGCAGATGCTGTCCCGACGCCAGGATCTGTTCCACGGCCTGCGCCTGTCGCCGGGTCAGGGGTTCGGCGGCCGCGTTCATCCGCATCAGTTCGGAAAAGCCGATCACCGCGTTCAGGGGCGTCCGCAGTTCATGCGACATGCCGGCGAGAAAGTCGGACTTGGCCTGGCTGGCGCTCGTCAGCGCGCGGGCCTGCTCGTCCGCCGCAGCGAGCGCCAGACGCAACTCTTGCGTGCGGACTTCGACCCGCGATTCCAGTGAATCGTTTAGCGCCGAGAGCCTTGCGGCTTCCCGCCGAGCCTGCAGCCACAGGCGCATCCCGGCCAGACAGCCCGACAGCGCCAGGGCAATGATCAGCAACACGAAATTCATGACGCGTCCTCCTGAGCGGAAGATGAGCCGCAGAGATTGCGTTAGGATTAAACCTCTGGTTGCGTGCCTTGATCAAGCGCCGTCATCCTCGGGCCTGTCCCGAGGATCCATGGCCGATCCGAATCTGGTGTTGATTTCAGAACGCCGACGAACGGCCAAATCCCGACGCAGCCCCATGGCCCCTCGGGACAAGCCCGAGGGTGACGGGGAGCGTGGAAGCTACTCGGCCGTGTCGGGCTCGACCTTCTTGCGCGCGGCGCGGCGTTTGGGCGCCACCGGCTCACCGTCGTCGGAGCCGGCGACAGCCGTCGGAGCCGAGGACCGGGTCAGGAAACCGGGCAGGGCCGAGGCGGTGTCATCGCCGGCCTCGACGCGGGGCGTCCGGGTCCGTCGGGCAGGGCGTTCCGGCGCGGCCTCGACCGGAGCAGAAGGCTCGGCCGGCGGCGTGTAGGCGATCGGCGCGGTGGAGGCGATGGCGTCGCTGCCGCTCTCGCGCACAGCCTCGACCCGGTCGCCGCGATCCCCACGGTCGCCGCGATCGTTGCGGCCCTCGGCCTCTTCATAGGTGCGGGTGTCGGGCGTGCCGCCTTCGGCTTCATAGCGGCGGTTGCGTTCCTCGCGGCGACGCTCCCAGCGTTCGCGACGGGTCTCGCGACGGCCGCCCTCGCCCTGGCCTTCGCCGTCGGTGCGGGACTGTCCGCCGTCCTGCCCATCACGATTTTGGTTCTCGCGGTTCTGGTTCTCGCGGGCCTGATTGTCGCGCGGAGGGCGCGGCGTCCACTCCCGGTCGCGGTTCTGGTTCTGATCGCGCTGTTGGTCATCGCGCGGCGGACGCGGGGTCCATTCGCGCTGTTCGCGCGGAGCCTGCGCGCCCTGAGCCGCCTCGGCGTCGCGAGCGTCGCTCTGCTGCTGGATACGGTCGGCGGCCTGTTGGGCGGCGAGGAAGGCGGCGGCCTGGGCGCCGGTCTCGTCCTCGAAATCGATGTCATAGCCCTGGTTGGACAGTTCGCGCGCGGCGATCTCGGAGACCGGCCGTTGCGGCTGCAGGGCGCGCAGGACGCGGAAATAGTGCTCGGCGTGCTGGAGGTAGTTCTCGGCCAGAACCCGATCGCCGGACGATCCGGCGTCGCGCGCCAGCTGCTGATAGCGTTCGTAGACGGTCTGGGCGTTGCCCCGGACCTTGATGTTCTCGGGGCCTTGCGAATCCCACGAGCGGTTGGGGTTCGCCGCATTGGCATTGCCGCCGCTGCCGCCGCCGGGCTTCCGGTTGCGTCCGCGCTGGCGCTTCATGCCCTTGAAATCTCGCATCGAGGCTTACCGTGCTGGTTTGGCGTGTCCCTGCGCGATGATGGCGAGGGTGTCAGGCCGGTTGTCTGTGGTTCCGGTTCGCTTGGGGGCCAATCCCCGGCGGCGATGTGATCGGAAGGACCTTCGTCGCCCGTCGTGGTCCGCTAGCGGTGGACACCGCCGACCTTCACGCACGTCCCGGCCGAGCGTCGCTGGACCCGTAGGCGGTTCAACGAGATGCGGATGGGAGGGAGACGAACGAAGACTTAGCGCGGGCCGGAATGGTTTGAAAGGGGTTTGTTGTCAGTCGAGTTCGGGCCGGTCTTTCCAGACGGGCATCTGATCCCATGGGCGCGAGAGGTCTTCCCAATCGGGATTGGTTCGCTCGATCAGATTGATCTTCCACGAGCGCAGATATCGTTTGAGAGATTTCTCTTTCTGGATCGCGACGATCATGGATTCGAACGGCTGATACCAGAAGAGGCGGTGCAGGCCGTGTTCGCAGGTGAAGCCGTCGAAGCGGTCAGCGCGGTGTTGTCGGACGCGCTGGTAGAGGTCTGACGTCACGCCGATGTAGAGCGTTCCGTAGGGCGCGTTGGTCATGATGTAGACGGCGATGAAGGGGCGTTCACGCATATCCCACTACACCTTTCGTCATCCTCGGGCTTGTCCCGAGGATCCATTCGTCCGTCGCACGGGCGGCCAAGCTGGAGCACCCGCATAACGCGAGTCAACTCAACGTTCTCGCCAAATGAACCATGGATCCTCGGGAGAAGCCCGAGGATGACGGAATTTGAGGACGAACTTCCTAAGAGCTCCGGATCGGCGTGGTCCTCGGGTCGGGACCGTTCGTCACCACCCGGTGCCGGTCGCCCAGGTCCTTGACCACCTTGACGTCCTCCAGCCCAGCCGCCTCGAACAGCGCCTTGACCGCCTCGCCCTGGTCCCAGCCGATCTCGACGGCGAATATGCCGCCGGGCTTCAGGATGCGGGCGATTTCCGGGGCCAGGTCGCGATAGGCCTGCAATCCGTCCGGCCCCCCGTCCAGCGCCAGCAGCGGATCGTGGTCGCGCACCTCGGGGTCCAGGCCGGGAATGTCGTCGGACGGAATATAGGGCGGGTTCGACACCACCAGATCAAAGCTGTCGTCGCCGAAGCCGGCCGCCCACTCGGTCCGCAGGAAGGTCGCCCGACCCTCCAGCCCCAGGTTCGCCGCGTTCTCGCGCGCCACGGCCAGAGCCTCGGACGAGATGTCGGTGCCGACGCCCTGCGCCCCGCCGCGCTCGGACAGAACGGCCAACAGGATCGCGCCCGACCCGGTCCCCAGATCGATCATGCTGAAGCTCTGCGCAGGCTCGAACGCCAGCATGGCGACATCCAGAATCGTCTCGGTGTCCGGGCGCGGGCTGAGCACGTCGGGCGTGACGTTCAGCATGATCTTCCAGAAGCCCTTGCGGCCCAGGATACGCGACACCGGCTCGCGCTTCAGCCGGCGCTCGACATAGCCGGCCAGAGCCGCCGACTGCTCGTCTGTCATCGGGCGATGCGGATCGGTCAGGATGTCGAGCCGGCTGGCTCCCGACGCCGCCTCCAAGAGCAAGCGGGCGTCAATCGCCGGGCTGTCGATCTTCGCCGCCTTCAGCTGGCCCTGCGCGGCCTTCCAGGCGGAAACGAGCGTGGTCGTATCGGTCATTCAGATCAGCTCCACGCGGTCGCCAACGGCCAACGCGCCGCTCGCCTCGACCGAGAGATACAGGCCGCACCAGCGGTGGCCATAATGTTCGTCCAGGGCGGAAAGCACATCGATGTCGCGTGTTCCCGTCTGCGGATCCACATGGGTGGCGACGCAGCGGACGATCGGCTTCACGACCTTGAGCCGCGCTCCGCCGACCACAACCTCGCGCCCGGTCCAGTCGTTCTCGACCCAGGCGGGCCAGCCCTCGACCCAGACATTGGCGCGAAACCTCAGCAGATCGATCGCCTCGCCGATGCGCGCCTCCAGATCACGAACGCTGGACAGGTTCAGCACCGAGACATCGCCCAAGGGATGATCCATGAACCGGTGGCCGGCGCCGTCGAGCAGCCGCAGCGGCGCGGTCGCCTCCTCGCCCAGGAAATCGGTCAGCCAGGCCTCCAGCCGCCGGTCATCCTCGGGATCGCCCAGCCGGACGACGAGGTCTGGCGCGTCGGGCGCCGAGACATGAAGTGTGTCCGTGGGCTCGTCCCAGCGGGTCACGACCCGGGCGATTTCGGGCAGCCGAGCCAGCACCGTGAACCGCATCTTGGAGATATGGGCCGGGGCGGCGGGGTCAAATCCGGACGGACCCACCTCGACGGCGCGCAACCGGTCGCCAGGAAAGGCGCGCCCGGCGCTCAGCATCGCCCGCTCCAGCGGCTCGGGCGTGAAGCCCTTCACCGGGTGGCGGTAAAGGGCGGCGACGGTTGCGGGTGCGATCTGGACCACGCCGGGTCAGTGCCCCAGACGCGGTTTTCAGGCAAGGTGAAGCTCGGCCGGAACGTCAGCGGCGCACGGATCGTTCACTCGCCGATGAAATCCCTCCTGCCCGCCAGACCAGACAAGCCTCGGCGCGGCACAGGCCTCTGGGCCGTCGCCGGCGCGATCGTCGGAGGTCTGGCCGCCGGCGCCGGCGCGGCGCACCTGATCTACACCCAGGGCCATAAATACGGTCTGGAACTCCGCCCCGCCCGGCCAGAGGCCCTGCCGCCCAAACCGCCGACACCGGAAGACTACGATGCGCGCGACCCCGGTCGCGGCCGGCTGGCCCAGCGCCCCCGCCACATTCCCCACAAGGGCTGGCTCGACATCGGCTGGCGCGTCGGCGGGGCGTATTTCGGCGACCGGGTGGGCTTCGTCTCGGGCGGCGTGACCTTCTTTGTCCTGCTGTCGCTGTTCCCCGCGTTGGCGGCCTTCATCACGATCTACGGGTTGTTCGCGGATCCGACCGATGCGGCGGGCCGGATCGCCTTCCTCTATTCGGTGCTGCCGTCCAACGTCGCGCAGTTCATCAATGCCGAGCTGACACGGCTGGCGGCGGGATCGACGGATCAGCTGACCTTCACCCTGGTCTGGACCCTGGCCCTGTCGTTGTGGACCGCCAACAACGGCGTCAAGACCCTCTTCTACGGGCTCAACGTCGCCTACCACGAGGTCGAGAAGCGCAATATCGTCAACTACAACCTGCTGTGCTTCGCCTTCACCCTGACCGGGCTGGCGGCCGTGCTGATCAGCGCCGCCCTGGTCGTCGGCGTGCCGGTGGTGCTGGGTGTGTTCGGCTTGGCGGACGAGTGGGAGCAACTCGCCCCCCTGCGCTGGCCCCTGTTGTTCGCCGGCTATATCGGCGCTTTGACTGTGATCTATCGCTTCGGGCCCTGCCGTCAGCGGGCGCGGTGGCGTTGGCTGACGCCCGGCGCGATCTTCGCGGCGACGCTCAGCGTGATCGTGTCCTTCATCTTCAGCTGGTACCTGACCAACTTCGTCCGGCTGGATTCCTATGGTCCGCTGGCGACGGCCATGGGCTTCCTGCTTTGGACCTGGATGTCGGTGCAGATCATCCTGATGGGCGCCGAGGTCAACGCCGAGATCGAACACCAGACCGCTGTGGACACCACCACCGGCGCGCCCGTGGCCATCGGCGACCGGGGCGCGGTGGTGGCCGACACCGTGGGTCCACGGCGCGGCAGTCCGGCGGCCCTGACCTTCACGCTCAAGCACGCCGAGGCCCTGGCGGACCGTTTGTCGCGGCGGCGAAACCGACCACAGGTCTGACCGGCCTCGCTTAATCGGCCTGGGGCGCCTATCTGTCTGAGGATGAGCAACAACTTTCGTCCCACGACCCTGGAGCGCGCCTATGAGCTGGCGCGCGGCGGGGAATGCCGCACCGTCGGCGACATCAAGACCCGTCTGCAGCAGGAAGGCCACGAGCGGGTCCAGGATCGCCTGTATGGCGGATCTCTGACGTCAGCCCTGCGCAAGCTGTGCCTGGCCCACTATGTCGCGCCGGAAGGCGAGGAGGCTGCGCCTGCCTCGGCCGACAGCGACTTGGAAGACGAGGACGAGGACGGCTCGGTCCCCGCCTGATCCCGGCCCAGAATCCCGGCGCTTCAAGACTCAGGTTGTGCACAGGGCGATTTGCGCCCATATGAACGCCGTCGATCTCTCTGCGTAACGCCCCTCTCTCTTTGCGAACGCACCGAGTTTCTGGCCGATCCCATTCAGACCCGACAGGCCGCGCGCGCTCTTGCACGTGGCTAATTGCTAACGGAGGTCCTTAAAATGGCTACCGGCACTGTCAAATGGTACAACTCCACCAAGGGCTACGGCTTCATCGAGCCCTCGGACGGCGGCAAGGACGTGTTCGTGCACGTTTCGGCCGTTGAAGGCGCAGGCATGAACGGCCTGAACGAAGGCCAGAAGGTCTCGTACGAAGTCGAACGCGACCGTCGCACCGGCAAGGAATCTGCCGGCCAGCTGAAGGCCGCTGAATAGTCCTTTACGGATCATTCAAGTGACTGAACGGGGTCGGGGCGAAAACCTCGGCCCCGTTTTCGTATCCGCGTCACGGCTTTTCTCCTGTGCGACAGGCGGGGCGCTTGCCGCCGCCGTGCGCCCGGCGTAAGCGCCAAGACGATGTTCGGCCTCGCCAATCCCGCCCGTTTCATGAGCTTCACCCGGCCGCTGACGCCGGTGCTGTGGGCGACCGCCGCCGTGCTGCTGGCGATCGGGACCTGGCTCAGTTTCGCGGCCCCCGGCGACTATCAGCAGGGCGACACGGTGCGGATCATGTTCGTGCATGTGCCGGCCTCGACGCTCGGCCTCGGCGCCTATGCGGCCCTTGGTATTTCCAGCTTCTTTGCCCTGGTGTTTCGCCATCCGCTGGCCGACGCCGCCGCCCGCGCCGCAGCCCTGCCCGGAGCCGCCTTCACGGCCCTGGCCCTGATCACAGGCTCTCTGTGGGGCCAGCCGATGTGGGGGACCTGGTGGGTCTGGGACGCCCGCCTGACCAGCGTGCTGGTCCTGTTCCTGTTCTACCTGGGCTACATGGCGCTGCGGGCCTCGATCGATGACGAGGCCAAGGCCGCGCGCGCCGCCGCCGTTCTGGGTCTGGTCGGCCTGATCAACCTGCCGATCGTGAAGTTCTCGGTCGACTGGTGGAACACCCTGCACCAGCCGGCGTCGCTTCTGCGCGCGGGCGGCTCGAGCCTCGATCCCGTCTTCCTCGCCCCCCTGCTGACCATGATGGCGGCCTATGGCGCCCTGTTCCTGGCCGTCTGGCTGTCGTCGATCCGCACCGAGATCACCCGCCGCCGGGTCCAGTCCATCCGCGCTCGCCAGGCTTTGGAGGCCTAGCCGATGCTCGATTTCGACATGAGCCCCTACGCCGCCTTCGTCTGGCCCGCCTGGGGCATCAGCGCCCTGGTGCTGGGCGCCGTCGTCGCCCGCGCTGTCGCCTCTTCCCGCAAATGGAAGGCCGAGCTGAAGCGGCTGGAGGGAGACGATCAGTGAAGCGCTGGCTGACGATCGTTCCGCTGGTCATCCTCGTGGCGCTGTTCATCCTGTTCGCCGGCTGGTCGCTGAAGCGCGATCCCGCCTTCAAGCCCGACGCCCTGGTCGGCCACAGCGTGCCCGAGACCGTCCTGCCGATCCTCCAGGACGGCGTCGCCGGACCTCAAAACGTCGACATCCGCACCGCCGGCGTCGGCAAGCCGATGATCGTCAATGTCTTCGCCAGCTGGTGCGCCCCCTGCCGGATCGAGCATCCGCGCCTGCTGTCCTTGAAGGCGCAAGGCGTCGCCGTCGTCGGCATCGCCTACAAGGACGAACCCGAGGCGACGCAAGGCTTTCTCGACGAGTTGGGAAATCCGTTCTCGCTGGTGCTGGTCGACCGCGAGGGCCGGGCCGGACTGGATCTGGGCGTCTCCGGCGTCCCCGAAAGCTTCGCCGTCGACGCGATGGGCCGCATCGTCGCCAAATCCTCCGGCCCGATCCTCACCGACGCGGACGTCCAGCGATTGACGGACGCGCTCGTCGCGCCGGTGCGGCCGTTGCCGACGGCGCGAACGCCGCAAGAGCTCAAAGACCAGCGCGAGGCCGCGTCGCGCTAAGCCTTTGGGCCAAAGCAGCGAGACGCCGCGCGTCGAGCGATAGCCCTCAACCAGGATGTTAACCCTTTTTCGACAGGTTTCGTTAACCTTGTCGGCATGGCCGTGATCCCGTCGAATATCCCGCAGACTCTTGCGACCGGTACGGCGCCCGTCCAGTCGGCCCAGGTCAAGGCGGCCCAGGCGGCCTTCTTCCGCGCCGCGCTCAGCGAGGTGCAGGCGACGCCCCAGCGCGCGCAGCCGACGGCATCGACCGCTCAACCGTCTGAGCCGGAAAGCCCACGCCTGCCTCGTCTCGGCCAGCTCTTGGATATTCGGGTCTGAACCCCAAACCCGTCATCCTCGGGCTTGTCCCGAGGATCCATTCGTCCGTCTCGAAATCGGTGATCATCACCCCGAGACTTCAGGATTTAGGCCGCTGAACCATGGACCCTCGGGACAAGCCCGAGGGTGACGGAGATGAGGAAATCCGCGAAGCGGATCAGGCCACCGGCTCAACCGGCTTCACCTTCTTGATCTTGATTTTCTCGACCTTGGCCTTCTTCGGCGGCTTGGCGGCTTTTTCGACGGCCTTCTCCAGCTTGCGGGCCTCCTTGGCGGCCTTCTTCAACGCCTTGGCCTCGGCCTTTTCAGCATCCGGCGCCGCGTCGGCGGCGGCGGCGAGATCGGCCAACAAGTCCAGAAACCCGTCGCGCTTGGCCTTGGGCAGCAGGCCCATGATCCGCTTGTCGGCCGCCTCGACGCGGGGTCGGGCCGCATCGAGCATCGCCTGACCCTCGGCCGACAGCCGAACCGCCATGGCTCTAGCATCCAGCGACGAGCGTTCGCGAGACAACAGCCCCTTGGTCGTCATGCGCGCGACCAGATCCGCCAGCGTCGAACGGTCGATGCCCGTCGCCCGCACCAGATCGGTCTGGGTGAGGCCTTCCTTGACCGACACGGCTTCCATCACCGCGAACTGGCGCTGGGTGGGACCGCCGTCTCCGGCTTCCTCGGCATAGATGTCGAGCGCCAGTTGCAGGGCGCGGTGCATGAGGTGGCTGGGCGAATCCGCCAGGGTTCCCGCACGCCGCGCCTGTTTGCCGGACTTGACCATCGCCGCGTTCCCTCTGCCGTATGCGGAGGAGTTAGCAGCGTCGCTTTACGGTTTGACGACAGAGCCGCTTCGCGGTGCGCTATGCTCGGCTCTCGGAGCCTCGCGACTTGAGCGCGCTTGGATCAGGGCGCGGTATCGACCCGCGCCGGCGCCGATGGATCGACCGGTGCGTCGGAGACCATGTTCTTCATGATCAGCGGCACCTGCGATAGTCCGAACACGGACGATGCGATCCAAAGCACGCCTCTGAAGCTGACCCAGACGTCCGCCGGATCGACGCCGGCGAATCCTGTACGGGCCGCAGCCCAGGCGACGAGGGCCTCGGACCGCACCGCCTCGTTCACCAGGGCCACGGCCGCGAAATAGATGCCGTATCGCAGCGTCAGAATGCGCCAGGCGTGATCGTTGATCGGCAGAACCGTGCCCAGCAGCGCCTTCAGCGGCTGCTTGTTCAGGAGGTAGCCCCCGATCAGTGCGATCGCCAGCGAGGCGTTCAGCACCGTCACCTTCAGCTTCACGAACAGATCGTCGTTGAACACCAGGGTCAGCACCCCGAACACCAGGGCGAACCCGCCGACCAGGAGCGGCATCAAGGCAAGCCGCTTCTCGACCATCAGGCCGACGACCACCGCCACCGTCGATCCGGCCACCAGACCCCAGGTCGCATGAACCAGCGCCTGATCGCCCGGCTCTCCGCGCAGGCGGAAGAACAGGAAGGTGGCGGCGAAGGCGGCCAGCGCCCCGAAATCCACCACCTGGCGGATCCAGGTCGGCGGCTTCTTGGAAGGCGTCTCGGTCATGTCAGTCCTCGAGCCCCACCAGAGAGCGTGAAAACGCACGGGCGTCGAAGGGTTGCAGGTCGTCGATGCCCTCGCCGACGCCGATCAGCTTGATCGGCGCATCCGACGCCTGAGCGACGGGCACCAGAACCCCGCCTCGCGCCGTCCCGTCAAGCTTGGTCATGACCAGCCCCGACACGAAGGCCGTCCGCCCGAAGATCTGTTCCTGGGCCAAGGCGTTCCGCCCCACCGTCGCATCGAGCACCAGCAGGGTCTCGTGCGGCGCCTCCGGATCGATCTTCTTCAGCACACGGACGATCTTCAAAAGTTCGTCCATCAGGGCCGACTTGTTTTGCAGCCGCCCGGCCGTGTCGATCAGGATGACGTCGAACCCCTCGGCCCGCGCCCGGGTATAGGCGTCGAACGCCAGCCCGGCCGGATCGGCCCCGTCCCTGCGGCTCTCGAACGTCGCCCCGGCCCTTTCGGACCAGACCTTCAGCTGTTCGCGGGCGGCAGCGCGGAAGGTGTCGCCAGCGACGATCATCACCTTGGCGCCCTTGCCCGTCAGGTCGGCGGCGATCTTGCCCAGCGTCGTAGTCTTGCCCGACCCGTTCACCCCGACGAACAGGACGACATAGGGTTTGATGCCTTCCGACAGCGGATCGAACGTCGCCTGGCGCGGCAGCAGTTCGGCGGCGACCGCCTCGGCCAGCGCCTCCTTGACCTCGCGCTCGTCCGACACCTTGCCGAAGCGAAGCTCGCGGAACCGCGCCACGATCCGGTCGGTGGCGGCCGGACCCAGATCGCTTTCAAGCAGATGCTCTTCCAGCCGGTCGAGCGCCTCTTCGGACAAGGGTTCCTTGACGAAGGCGCCGACGACCGTCTCGGTCATCTGCTGGCTGGAGCGGGCCAGTCCCTGGCTGAGGCGCTGGAACCAGCCCTTCTTGGGCGTGTCGGTCATGCGAAGGGCTTTAGCGGGGCGATGCGGCCGCGTCACGTCTCGCGACGGATCGACCGAAAGTGGCGTAGGGCTGTGCTAGGCTGTCTTCCTCGTCCCGGTTGAAACCTGGACAAACCGAACGAACCGAACAGAACGAACGCTTTTCTTCGCCACCCTATCGCTTCAGACCGCCAGACCGACCGCGAGCAGGATCGCCGAGCCTTGACCCAGACCCACCCCTTCCATTCCTCGCGCACCCACGGCTTCGTCCGCGTCGCCGCCGCCACCCCGGTCGTGCACATCGCCGATCCCAGGGCGAATGCCGAGGAACACATCGCCCTGATCCGTCAGGCTGGCGAACAGGGCTGCGACCTGATTGTCTTCCCCGAACTGTCGCTCAGCGGCTACGCCATCGACGACCTGCACATGCAGGCGGCCCTGCTGGACGAGGTCGAGCGCCAGATCGGCGTGCTGGCTGAGGTCACGGGCGAGATGGGCGTCGTCGCCGTCGTCGGCGCACCCATCCGCCATGGTGACCGCCTGCTGAACACCGCCGTCGTGCTGGCGGGCGGCGAGATCACCGGGGTCGTGCCCAAGACCTACTTGCCCAACTACCGCGAATATTACGAGAAGCGCTGGTTCTCCTCCGGCGACGACATCGGGGCCGAGACCCTCCGGATCGGCGATCAGGACAGCTGGATCGGGACGCGACTGCTGTTCGAGGCCGACGACCGGCCGGGCTTTGTCGTGGGTGTCGAGATCTGCGAGGATTTCTGGGCTCCGGCGCCGCCCTCGACGCGCCAGGCGATGGCGGGGGCGCGCATTCTGCTGAACCTGTCGGCGTCCAACATCGTCATCGGCAAGGCGGATGAACGCGCCATGCTGTGTTCCAGCCAGTCCGCTCGGACGATCTCGGCCTATGTCTTCACCGCCTCGGGCTGGGGCGAGAGCACCACCGACCTCGCCTGGGACGGTCAGGCGACCATCCACGAACTGGGCTCCAAACTGGCGTCGGGCGAGCGATTCTCGCTGGAGAGCCATCTGACGATCGCCGATGTCGATATCGAGCGGATCGGCCAGGACCGCCTGCGCAACGGCACCTTCGCCGACTGCGCCCGCCGCGAGCTGGATGAAGAAGGCTATATCCGTCTGGGCTTTCGTACCCGCGAAGCCGCAGCGTCCACGTCCCTGATCCGCCCGCTGGACCGCTTTCCCTTCGTCCCCGACGATCCGGCGCGGCTGGATCAGGACTGTTTCGAGGCCTTCAACATCCAGGTGCAGGGTCTGATGCGGCGCATGACCGCGACGGGGGCCGAGCGGCTGTGCATCGGCGTCTCGGGCGGGCTGGATTCGACCCAGGCCCTGCTCGTCGCCTGTCGCGCCTTCGATCAACTGAAGCTGCCCCGAACCAGCATCCTCGCCTTCACCATGCCCGGCTTCGCCACTTCGGACGGCACCAAGGGCAGCGCCTGGGCGCTGATGACCGCCCTAGGGGTCACCGGCGAGGAGATCGACATCCGCCCGGCGGCGGAGCGGATGCTCGCCGACATCAAACACCCCTATGCGGACGGTAAGCCCGTTCACGACATCACATTCGAGAACGTCCAGGCGGGGTTGCGCACCGACTATCTGTTCCGGCTGGCCAACCAGAACAAAGCGTTCGTGCTGGGCACCGGCGATCTTTCGGAACTGGCCCTGGGCTGGGCCACCTATGGCGTCGGCGACCACATGAGCCACTACAACGTCAACGGCGGGGTGGCGAAGACCCTGATCCGGCACCTGATCCGTTGGGTCGCCGGGCGGCCGGAGATGGCCGCCGCCGCCGACGTCCTGCATGGCATCCTGAACACCGAGATTTCGCCCGAGCTGGTCCCTGCCGGCGCCGACGGCAAGATCCAGTCGACCGAGGCGACCGTCGGCCCCTATGCGCTGAACGACTTCTTCCTGTTCCACATCACCCGCTATGGCATGAGCCCGTCGAAGGTCGCCTATTTGGCCCATCAGGCCTGGGGCGACGCCTCGCGCGGCGACTGGCCCGCGCATCACCCGGAGGCCGATCGCGTCGCCTACGACCTGGCGACCATCAAGGCCTGGCTGCGCAAGTTCCTGGTCCGCTTCTTCCAGACCAGCCAGTTCAAGCGATCCGCCCTGCCCAACGGCCCCAAGGTCGTCACTGGCGGCTCTCTGTCCCCCCGGGGCGACTGGCGCGCGCCGTCGGACGGCAACGCCCGGGTGTGGCTGGATGAGTTGGAGGCGAACGTCCCGGACGCCTGAGTTCGTCATCGTCATCCTCGGCCTTGTGCCGAGGATCCATTCGTCCGCAGCACGATCCGAAAACAGGAACCCATCGATCGACGCGTCGCTTTCTCGCCCCTGCGTCTGAACCATGGGCCCTCGGCACAAGGCCGAGGGTGACGGGTGCACCTAGTTCAGCCGCATCCGCAGCCGCCCTTCGGCCACCTGGTGCATCTGGTCGTCCTGCCCCGCCACTGCCCGGGCGCGCGCCAGGGCGTTCAGCGCGCCGGTGAGCGCCCCCTGCTTCTCCCGCGCCGAGGCGACATCCAGCCAGGGCCGGTGATCTTCGGGATCGAGCAGAGCCCTCCGCACCGCCGACCGCTCTGCGCAGAGATAGTCCTCGGCCTTGATGGCGCGGCTGAACAGGACGTTCTGAAGCCGAATCAGCGCCTGCCGGTCGGTGACGGGGGCCATCAGGACATCCAGGCGGTCCGCTACATGCGGCGTCAGCCCGGCCCTGAGCGCCCGCCGCGTCAACTCGGACGGCATCACCACCCGGCCCTGACTGAAGGGGTCCAGCGCAACCGGCCCGGCCGGCGTCTCGACCCGCAACAGGAAATGGTTCGGGAAATCGACCCCTTGCGCCTTCACCCCCGCCCGCGCCGCGGCGTCGAGGTAGAAGACCGCCAAGGCCGCCGACAGCCCCCTGCGCCGCTCCGCCACGTCGATGACGTCGGTGTTGGCGGCGGCGTCATAGTTCAGCAGGTCGCCGTTCAGTCTCAGGTCCGCCGCCATGGTCTCGGCGAGGGCGTCGTCCGGGCTCTCGCCCCCGACCCGTTCAGTCAGACGCTCCGCCGCCGCATCGGCCAGCAGCCGCACCGGCGCGGGGTCCCGGAAAGGGTAGTCATGGATGGCGCAGGCGATCGCCGCCTCCAGCAAAGGAAAGGCGTCGTCCTCGGCCTGACCGGCCTCTTCCAGTACGACTTCGGCTTCCTCGCGTGTCACGGCCCCCGCCTCCCGTTGCCCGTCCCCCGACGACCCGTTCCAACCCCTCTTGGAACTATAGATTGCGACGATGGCGCGGAATTCGCCCAGGAGCCAGCGCCACCATATCGATTCGAAGCACGAGCCCTGTGAAGCTGGGTCTTTGGCGCAACAGTGCTTGGCCTGCGAGCCGCAGCCGTTCCAGCTGGCGCGGATCGATCGCCGACAGCGCCGTCTCGATCGTCGCCCGGCGTTTGACCTCGACGACGACCAGCGTCCGCCCCCGCCGCGCCAGGATATCGATCTCGGCCCCGACCGTCTTCAGCCGGAAGCCGAGCACCTGATAGCCCTTCAGCATCAGCAGGGCGGCGGCGATCCATTCCGCGCCGTGACCCTCGCGGAACGCCTGCCCGCCGAGGCCTCGCCGCCAGCCGGCCTTGGCCTTGGGCGCCGGAACGGGCCTGCGGACGCGGTCGGTCATCGCGGCGTGCTCACGTTCGGCCCTGAAGCTCCAGCGCCCGGCGGTAGAGCGGCTTTCTCGGCAGGTCCAGCGCCCGGGACACCTCAGACGCCGCCTCGCCCGGCGCCAGCCGCGACAGGGCCTCGGTCAAAGCCGCATCGGCGTCGGCCTCGCTGGCGACCTCGACGTCGCCGGGGCCGATAACGACGACGATCTCGCCCTTGGGGCCGTCGCAGCGGGGGTCGACGGCGAGTTCGGCCAGGGTGCCTCGCACCGCCTCCTCATAGAGTTTGGTCAGCTCGCGCGTGACGGCGGCGGGGCGGGGGCCCAGAACTTCTGCCATATCGGCCAGGCTGGCGGCGAGCCGAGGCCCGCTCTCGAAGAAGACCAGCGTCTGACGCGCCGCCTTGACCTCGGCCAACATGGTCTTTCGCGCCGCCGACTTGGCGGGGAGGAAGCCCGCGAACAGGAACCGGTCGGACGGCTGGCCCGCAATGCAGAGGGCCGCCAGCAGGCTTGAGGCGCCGGGGATGGGATGCACCGGGAGGCCGGCGGCGATGAAGGCGCGCGCCACCACGAAGCCGGGGTCCGAGATCACAGGCGTTCCCGCGTCCGAGACCAGGGCCACTACCTGGCCTTCGCGCACGCGTTCGATGGCGATCTCGGCGGCGTGGGCAGAGGCGTGGTCGTCGCAGCGTTCCAGCCTCGCCTTCAGCCCGTAGGCGCTCAGCAGCTTGGCTGTGACGCGGGTGTCCTCGGCCAGCACCAGGTCGGCGGCGGCCAGGACGTCGAGCGCCCGCAGCGTCATGTCGCGCAGGTTTCCGATCGGCGTGGCGACCAGATAAAGCCCGGGCGACACATGCCGAGGCGGGGGGGCGGTCGGCGGAAAGGTGCTGGGTTCGCTCATCGCTCGACCGTGCCAGCGGCGAGGCGGCGGGACAATGCGTCGCTCACGTCAGCAGGGCTTTCAGGACAGCATCCAGCACAGGACGCCCGGTCGCCGTCGCTGCGATCCGGCCGTTGGAGAGCTCCAGAAACCCGTCGGCGACCAGGCCGGCGACCGGCTCGGACGTCGGCATCAGGTCCAGCGCCGCCATATCCGCCAACGCCACGCCTTCGACCGTCCGCAGGCCCAGCAAGGCCCGCTCCTCAGCCTCGCCGCGCGCGTCGAGCGTCTCCCGCTCGGCCCACGGCGTTCCCGCCGCGACACCCTCGACATAGTCCCCGATGCGCCGATGGGCGACGGTCGCGGTCCTGACGCCGTCGAGCGTCAACCGCCCGTGGGCCCCCGGCCCGACCCCGACATAGTCGCCGCCCCGCCAGACATGCAGGTTGTGCGCCGACCGAGCCGCGACGCTCCGCGCATGGTTGGACACCTCATAGGCCTCGAACCCGGCGTCCTCCAGCAGGCCCTGGGTCGCGTCATAGAGGTCGGCGGTCGTGTCTTCGTCGGACGGAATCAGGCCCCCGCGCGACACGGCGCGCTCGAACGCCGTGCCGGGCGCGATCGTCAACTGATACGGCGAGACATGCTCGAACCCCAGCGCCACCGCTTCCGACAGTGCCGCGCGCCACGCAGTCACGCTCTGGCCGGGCAGGGCGTAGATCAGGTCGATCGACAGGCGTTCGAACACCGAGGCGGCCACCCCGATGGCGCGGCGCGCCTCGGCGGCCGAATGATTGCGGCCGAGGAAGGCCAGTTCGACATCGTCCATGGATTGAACCCCCAGCGACAGGCGATTGACGCCCGCGTTCCTCAGGGCCGCGAAATGAGCGGCCTCGGCGTCGGTGGGATTGGCCTCCAGCGTGATCTCGACATCGCCGCCGCCGGGGAACAAAGACCGCGTCCGCTCGATGATCCGCGCGACGTCCGCAGGCCGCATCAGCGACGGCGTGCCCCCGCCGAAGAAAATCGAGGCCAGGGGGCGCTCGCCCGACAGAGCCGCCTGCGCCGTCAGGTCGCACAGGATCGCCTCAACCAGCACCGTCTGCTCCTCGGCCCAACCTCGGTCCTTGACGACGTTGAAGTCGCAGTAGGGGCAGATGCGGGCGCAATAGGGCCAGTGGACATAGACCGCGAGCCCGGACGCGCCGGAAGGCGTCGTCGCCTCTGGACCGTCAGTCAATCAGGGCCGCCTTCAGCATCTCGAAGGCGCGGGCCCGGTGGCTCATCGCGTCCTTCTGAACCGGGTCCATCTCGCCGAAGGTTTGATCGAACCCTTCCGGGATGAAGATGGGGTCGTAGCCAAACCCTCGGTCACCGCGCTGCGGGAACGTCACCGCCCCGTCCACCCGACCCTCGACGACCACGCAGGGTCCATCCGGCCAGGCCACGGCCAGGGCTGAGGTGAACCAGGCGCTCCGGTCCGTGGCGCCCAGTTCCTCAAGCCTCGTCTCGATCTTGGCCATGGCCGCGTTGAAGTCACGTTCCGGCCCGCCCCAGCGTGCGGAGAAGATGCCGGGCGCGCCGTCCAGCGCCGCCACCGAGAGCCCGGAATCATCGGCCAGACTGACCTCGCCTGAGAACTGGGCGGCGTGGCGCGCCTTCAGCATGGCGTTGCCGACGAAGGTCGTCTCGGTTTCGGCCGGTTCGGGCAGATTGAGGTCGCCCGCGGTGACCACCGTGTAATGCCCGTCCAGCAGAGCGTGGATTTCACGCGCCTTGCCGGCGTTGTGGGTCGCGGCCACCAGCCGCATCCCCTTGATAAGCTTCAGCTTCATCCGCGATCACGCCCTTGAAACATTTCATTGCCTAAGTTTAATATCGTTAAACGATATGTAACGTGACTATCCCATACGCACGTCCTATCTATGATCTCAAGAACGGCAGCCACGACGTTCCCCGGTTTGATCGAAATGAGCAAATCGAAGCCTGTGGTTTAAGAATGAGGGCAACAAATGACCCCGTTCAGGATCGAAAGAACAAGACGATGAACACGATGAACGCCTCGCTGATGATGGACAAGGTCGGCACTGTGCTGATCAACGCCGCCCTGCTCGCCGCCCTGCCGACCGCCCTGGTCGCCAT
>JAZKHL010000036.1:0-7278 GCA_040385365.1 Pseudomonadota bacterium
ACCTACACACGCTTTCCAAGCGTGCGCGATCGACCACTCCGCCACCTGTCCGTTCAACCACGAGGCAAACGTCCCGGGAGGTCGCCCGGGGAGGGCAGGCTGATAGAACAGCCGGAGGCTCCGGGCAAGTCGCGCGCTGGTCAAAAGACCACCCGCTTCCCATATGATCGCCATGTCCCTTTTCTCACGGATCACGTCGATGCTGAGCGCCAAGACCACCCTCCCGACCACCGAGACCGCCCTGCCGGGCCGTTCAACCCCCCTGCCGACCGACGAGGTCCATTTCGTCAACGGCCGCCCCCTGAAGGGGCCCCATCCCGAAGGGTTCGAGACCGCGATCTTCGGCATGGGCTGTTTCTGGGGCGTGGAGCGCAAGTTCTGGTCATTGCCGGGCGTGTGGGTGACCTCGGTCGGCTATTCCGGCGGCGTCACGCCCAACCCGACCTATGAGGAGACCTGCACCGGCCGCACGGGGCAGACAGAGGTCGTCCAGGTCGTCTTCAACCCCGCCGAGATCAGCTACGCCGAGCTGCTGAAGACCTTCTGGGAAGGCCACGATCCGACTCAGGGCATGCGTCAGGGCAACGACGTGGGCACCACCTATCGCTCGGCGATCTATTTTCTGAACGATGACCAGAAGGCCCAGGCCGAGGCGTCGCGCGACGCCTATCAGGCGGCGCTGACCAAGGCAGGCCGGGGCCAGATCACGACCGAGATCGCCGCCGCCGGCCCCTACTATTTCGCCGAAGGCTACCACCAGGGCTATCTGGCCAAGAATCCGGCCGGATACTGCGGCATCGGCGGGACGGGCGTCGTCTGCCCGATCGGCGTCGGCGTCGAGGCCTGATCTTGGACAGGCAGCGCATAGGCAAGGTTTGCCTGGCCCTGCCGGCGGCGACCCTGGACCACCCCTTCGGCGACCATCACGACGCCTATCGCGTCGGCGGCAAGATGTTCGTGATGGTCGGCCAGGAGGGCGGCGTTTCCTTCAAGGTCTCGGACATCGCCTATGAGATCCTGACCGAGACCGGCCAGGCGCGACCGGCGCCGTATCTGGCGCGGGCCAAATGGGTGAACCTGCCCGATCCGACCGCCTGGAATGACGAGGAACTGGCCGAGCATTTCGCCATCGCCCACGGCATCGTGGCTGCGAAATTGACCCGCAAGGCGCGAGCCGAGCTGGGTCTTTAGCCGCAGCGCGCGAAGAAGCGTTCGACGCCGGCTTCGGAACCCGGATGGGGCGCATAGACCTCGCGCTCGCCGCCGACCCACTGGGCCATCCAGCCGACACGGCGGAAACGCTGAAACACCGGCGCGGAACTCGAGGCCTCGGCCGTGACGAAGTCGCCGTCGTGCAGTTCCGAAGCCTCGCCCTGGGCCGGGAACCGCTCGGTCTCGCCGCCGGACTCCAGATAGATTTCGCGCATGCCCGCAGGGCCCGGCGCCGAGATCTCGACCTTGCCGGAGCCGACGTCGCAATGCAGGCCCAGCCGCAGGTCGTCGCTCTCAGCCACGCCATAGGCCAGGTAGACCGCCTCTTCCGACGGCGTGAAATGCCAGTCGTAGCCGGCGACGGGGGCGGGCGCCGAAGCGACGGGTGAGGATGCCGAGGGAATGGTGGAGCCGACATTGCTGGCGCAGGCCGAGGTCAGGCCCAGCAGGGCCACGGCCGGCATCCAGAGCATGCGCATGATCGTGGTCCCCGTCATCCGCCGCAAAGCTCGGCGAAGCGGCGCAGCTTGGCAAGGTGCGCCGGCTCGACCGTCACCGTTTGATGCCGCCCCGCCACGGCGACGTCGATCGCACCCGTCGCCAAGAACTGTCCGAAGACCGGGTGATCGGTTCGCAGGACGACCGACCTGTGATCGCCCGTCGTCTCGCTTTCGGCCGTCGCGGTCGCGGAGCCGGATTCGACTGTCGCCATCCCGGCAGCCTGCGCCGATCCATACAGATCGAGGCGTGCGACGCCCGAGCCCGGCGCGCATTCGACGACCGTCCTCAGTTGCGGCGTATCAGGGACTTCGTTGGCCAGGACCAGAGCGCCGGCATCTTCGTAGAGAGTCCAGGTCCAGCCGCCTTGCAGGCTGGCCGCGAACGCCATCATCGCCAGAAATGTCATGTCGCAGCCCCTTCAGGGACAGCGATCAAGCGCGTCCCGCGGAGCAGTAGGCCAGAAAATCGCTGACGACGCGACGTTCTTCACCAGTCGCGGCCAACTGGAACCGTCCGGCGTCGCCGACGACGGTCATACGGCCGTGGCTCGCCAGCGAGGCCAGCGAGGGCGAGTTGACGGCGATGCGAGTTTCCTCGGCCTCGCCGCCGGACAGCGGATCGACCCTCAGACTGGCCTGCGTCAGGCTTGCGCCGTCAATCTGGACGTCGCCATAGACGGCGGCCGTGGCGTCGCCGGGCATGCAGGTGACCATCAGGGCCAGTTGGTCGGAGTTGGCCACGCCATAGGCCAGCTTGGCCAGGGCGCCCTCGTGATGCACGCTCCAGCTCATGACCGGGGTCGTCATGGTCGCATCGGCTTCGGGCGCGCTGGTCTGGGACTGCGCCGCGAAGGCGATCAGACCGAGGGCGGCGACGGCGGGAATGAGAACCTTGAACATGTTTGAAGCCTTGCGTCTGAAGGCCAAACGCGGGTTTCCGTTAACGGTTCACGGCAGAGCTTAAGCAGGAAGACGGTGTGGCAGTTTCGCCACGCAGGCCAGCGCTAGCAAAGCTTCTAACCATTGCGCTCAAGCAGCAAGACGCCGCGCGTCGAGCGGTAGCGCCTTTGCTAGAACGGACTGAATCGCTCGGCCAGGCTCTGGGCGGCGGGGGCGGCCTGGACCCGGCTGATGTCGCCACGGCCGCCATAGCTGATGCGCGCCTCGGCGATCTGGGTGTGGGCGATGGTGTTGGCCGAAGAAATGTCCTCCGGCCGCACGATGCCGGCGACGGTCAGTTCGCGCACCTCGCGGTTGGTGCGCACTTCCTGCCGACCCTGGATCACCAGATTGCCGTTGGACAGGATGTCGGTGACCACGGCGGCGATGGTCAGGTTGACCCGCTCCGACCGGCTGACCGAGCCCGTGCCGTTGGCGTTGGACTCACCCTGAAGCCCGACCAGATTCTGCGGATCGAAGCCGCCCGGGAAGGCGCGGCCTAGGCTGTTCTCCAGTCCAAAGAAGTTCGTCACCCCGCCGGAAATATCGTTCGAACGGCTGCGGTTGGTGGTGTTGGAGGTCTGGGCCTGGTCGTCGATGTCGATGCTGACGGTCAGGATGTCGCCGACGTTCCGTGCCCGCTGATCGCCGAAGAAGGCGCGCGCGCCCGTCCGCCACAGGGAGTTGGCGCTGGCCGAACGCGGCTCGGGCGCGGCCAGATAGGCCTGGCTGACCGGGACCAGCTGCGCTGGATAACCGATCGGAGCCAACTGCGGGCCCTGAACGGTCTCGACGACCGTGGAGCAGGCGGACAGAGACGCGGCGAGAGCGGCGAGAGCGAGAACGGACTGACGCATGACGGGCTATTCCTAGCGGACGGCGAACTGAGGGGAGGCGGCGCGGGCGGCGGGGCCGGCCATGGCCCGGCCGGGGCCGTACGCCACGGCGTCGATGGTGCGGCCCGAGGTGGTGTTCAGGACGGGCACGGGCTCGCCGACGGCGGCGTCGCGTGTGGCGCGGCCGGTGACGGTCAGCGTCACGCCGCCCGAGACGAAGGCGACCTCGACCATGTCGTTGCGGGCGATGACGCGGGGCGAGATCAAGTCGCGCGCGCCGACCACGGCGCCGGCTCTCAGCGCGCGGCGGGCGGACAGGCCGATGACCTGCTCGGCGTCAGAGGGGGAGCCTCCTTGAGCCAGATGGGACTGGACGGTCGTCCAGATGACGTCCTCGGGCTGGAGCATGTCGCCCGCCGCCAGATTGCGGGCATAGGTCAGGACTTCGGTGGTCGCCCCGCGCGTGGCGACGGGGGCCGCGACAGCGGCGGAGGTCGCGACCACGGCGCCCGGCGCCATCGCTGCATTCCGCACCACCACGCGGCGCAGCCCTTGCGGATTGGCCCACTGCAGGCCCGAGCGCGCGGCCACGGACTGCAGCGCCCCAGCTTCCAGCACCACCGACGGCCCAGACCGGCTGGCCACGACCACGCCCGACGCCGATCCGGCATTGTCGAAGATGTCGCCCAGCGTGACGCGGCCATCCTCGTCCACCGGGTTGGCCCGCAGGGTGACCGGGTCGGCGAGAGCGGGTGCGGCGACCAGCGCCAGCCCTGCAACTAGGCTCAGCAACCGGGTCATCAGCCCTTCACCTGCGCCGAGACGCTCATCATCTCGTCGGCCGTGGTGATGACCTTGGAGTTCATCTCATAGGCGCGCTGGGCGATGATCAGGGCGCTGATCTCGGTCACGGCGTCGACGTTGGACGCCTCCGTATAGCCCTGCAGAAGTTGCCCGAAGCCGGTCTCGCCCGGCGTGCCCGTTGTCGCCGGACCCGAGGCAGAGGTTTCCAGCAGCAGGTTGTCGCCGATGGCTTCCAGGCCCGCCTCGTTGAAGAAGGTCGCCAGCTCCAGCTGACCCACGGTCGCAGCCTCCGGCGATCCCGCCGAGATGACCTGAACCTGTCCGGTCTTGGAGATGATCACATCGACCGCGTCCTGCGGGATCGAGATCGCCGGCTCGACCGCATAGCCGTCCTCGGTCACCAGCTGGCCTTCGCCCGACAGCGAGAAGTTGCCGGCGCGCGTGTAGCCGATCTCGCCGGACGGCAGGGTGATCTGGAAATAGCCCTGGCCGTCGATGGCGACGTCATAGTCGCTGCCCGTCTGTTGCGGCGTGCCCTGGTCGGTGATGCGATAGACGCTGCCCGCCTTGACGCCCAGGCCGACCTGGATGCCGGTGGGGACGACGGTGCCCTGGCTGGACGACTGCGCGCCCATGCGTTCGACGTTCTGATAGATCAGGTCCTGGAACTCGGCGCGCTGACGCTTGTAGCCGACCGTGTTCATGTTCGCGATGTTGTTGGAGATGACCTCCACGTTCAGCTGCTGGGCGGCCATGCCGGAGGCTGCGGTTCTCAGAGCGCGCATCTAGGTATTCCTTAGCTCGACCGCCCCAGCCGCTCGACCGAGCGACGGGACAGTTCCTGGACGTTCTCGATCATCTTGGTCGCGCGTTCGTAGGCGCGGCTGATCTCGATCAGATGGGTGATTTCAACGAGGGGATTGACGTTGGACCCCTCCAGCATGCCCTGGCGCACCTGCGCTCCGGCGGCGTCGATGGGGGAAGCGTTGGAGGCGTTGCGGTAGAGCCCGTCGCCGTCCTTGGACAGGACCGCCAGGTTCTCGAACCGCGCCAGGCCCAGCTGGCCAACGGTTACGCCGCCCTGACTGATATTGCCGTCGTCGGCAACGGTGACTGCGCCCAGCGCGGGGTCCAGGGTGATCGGCCCGCCGTCGCTGAGCACGGCCTGCCCAGCCTTTGTGACCAGCTGACCCTCGGGGCTGATGGTGAAGGCCCCGTCGCGGGTGTAGGCCTCGCCTGAACCGTCCTGGATCTTGAAGAACACGCCCTCGCCCTCGATGGCGAAGTCCAGGGTCCGGCCGGTCTGTTCCAGCGAGCCCTGGCTGAAGTCCCGGCCCACGCCGTTGTCCAGGACGAAGCTTGCGCCCGGCCGGATGGAGTCGTTCCGCGCCCGGCTTCCGACCTCGGTGCCCAGCAGCAGTTGTTCGACCTTGAAGCCGGTGGTGTCCGCATTGGCGATGTTGTTCGCCGCGATGTCGAGCTCGCGACGCAGCGTCATCTGGCGGGACAGTCCGATGTAGGCGGCGTTTTCCACGTGGCGTCGAGGCTCCTTCGAAGGGGACCACGCAACGACCATGCCAACAGGGTTAACGCCCGCGCGGCGGGGCTTTCATGGCGATCCGACCCGGCGCCACCCGGCAAGAACTGCCGGATTTACACCTCGCGTTAACCAAACTGGGGCCATCTCGAACGTTGGGATTTTCCGAAGGCGAACGCCGCATGATCAAGCTCGGCAAGAAGAAGGACAAGGCGCCCAAGGACGCCTCGACCGACGTCGCCGTGGCCGCTGCCCCCGAAGTCGAGGGCGAAGAGGGCGCGCCCAAGAAGAAGAAAATCCCGCTGCTGTTCATTATCGCCCCGGTCGCCCTGCTGGTGCTCGGCGGAGGCGGAGCGGGGGCCTTCTTCATGCTCCAGCCCAAGCCCGCCGCCGCCGAGGGCGCGGAAGGCGACGCCGGTCACGGCGCGGAAAAGAAGGGCGGCGAACACGGAGCCGCCAAGAAGGAGGGCGGGGGTCACGGCGCCCCGGCTGGCGGCGAGGCCGATCCGGCCCTGGGCAAGATCGCCGAAGGTCCCGACGGCGTCACCTTCTACACCCTGCCGGACATGGTGGTGAACATCCAGTCGCCGGACGGCCGACCCACCTTCCTCAAGCTCACCCTGACGCTGGAGATGCACGACGCCGACCTGGCCTATTCGCTGCAGAGCCAGATGCCGCGCATGCAGGACATGTTCCAGGGCTTCCTGCGCGAGCTCCGGCCCGAGGATCTCGCCGGATCGCAAGGCAGCTACTCCCTGCGCGCCGAGATCCTGCGCCGCGTCAATCTGGTCGCCGCGCCGTCCAAGGTCGATGCCGTCCTGATCGAAGAAATGCTGGTGCAATAGCGCCATGTCTGATGTCGCCGTGTCAGACGCCGATCCGTTCGCCGCCGCCGAGGCCTTCGGCGAGGAACGCGTGTCCAGCGCGGCTTCCGAGCGGGTTCTGAACCAGGACGAGATCGACAACCTTCTCGGCTTCGACCTCGGCGACGGCGACGAATCCGAGCGGACCGGCATCCGCGCGATCATCAACTCGGCCCTCGTCAGCTACGAGCGGCTGCCGATGCTGGAGATCGTCTTCGACCGGCTGGTGCGGTTGATGACGACGAGCCTTCGCAACTTCACCTCCGACAACGTCGAGGTCTCGCTCGACAACATCTCGTCGATCCGGTTCGGCGACTACCTGAACTCGATCCCCCTGCCGGCCATCCTCGCGGTATTCCGGGCCGAGGAACTCGACAACTACGGCCTGCTGACGGTCGATTCCAACCTGATCTACTCTATCGTCGATGTGCTGCTGGGTGGCCGTCGCGGCACGGCGGCGCTGCGCATCGAGGGCCGGCCCTACACCACGATCGAGCGGGTGCTGGTCCAGCGGATGGTCGAGGTCATCCTCGCCGACGCCCAGGCCGCCTTCGAGCCCCTGACGCCCGTCCACTTCAACCTGGACC
>JAZKHL010000037.1:0-13120 GCA_040385365.1 Pseudomonadota bacterium
CGAGCCTCTACGCCAAGAACCTGGTCGCGTTCGCCGGCCTGCTGATCAAGGACGGTGCCTTGGCGGTCGATCTGGAGGACGAGATTTTGAAGGCGTCGGTGGTCACCAACGGCGGGGCCGTGGTGCACGAAGGGGTGCGGGGATGAAGCCCGGATTGCGGAAGTTGTTCGTCGGAGCCAGCTGGTTGCTGATGGGCCTCGGACTGTTCGGGACCCTGTTGATGGGCCTTGCCGTTCTTGGAATGCAAGGTTCGGCGTCTCAGCGGATTGTCTCGATGGTGCCCGCCGCAGTCATGCTGCTTACCTTGGGCTTCGGAATAGGCGCGGTTCTTCGCGTGCTTCTGAGCATCGACCAAAAACTCGAGTCGAGGACCTGATCATGGAACACGTCGATCCCACCGTCTTTCGCCTGGCCATCTTCGTGCTGGCGATCTTCGTCGGTTACTATGTGGTCTGGTCGGTGACCCCGGCGCTGCACACGCCGCTGATGGCCGTGACCAACGCCATTTCCAGCGTCATCGTCGTCGGCGGCCTGATCGCGGCGGCGGCCGTGTCGGGCGAGGCGACGGGGCCGAACGCCTGGATCGCCAAGGGCGCCGGCGTCGCGGCCGTGACCCTGGCCAGCGTCAACATCTTCGGCGGCTTCATGGTCACCCGACGGATGCTGGCCATGTACAAGAAGAAGGAACGGCCCGCGAAGCCCGCCGAGGCGGCCAAGGCCTGATGTCCTTCGACGCGCTGAATCTCTCACCCGCCAGCATCGCCTGGACCGGCTCGTGGATCGCCACGGGCATCGGTCTCGGCATGTGGATGTGGAGCTGGTTCGGCGAGAAGAACGCGATCCAGAAGCTGCGCTTCCGCGACTGCGGCGTGGTCATGCTGTTCTCGGGCATCCTGACGCGCATCGTGGTTCAGGACCGGCCGATGACCGCGATCGACTGGGCCATGGCCTTCCTGGGTCCGCTGTTCATCGCCGCCGCCTTGTGGCGACTGGCGCGCACGGCGACGGAGCCGGGACGATGAAGGTCGCTCTGGCTCTCGCGGGACTGACGAGCTGCGTCGCGGGCGCCGCGATGGCGCAGACGGCCGTCGGCGACAACGTCGAGGGCGGACTGACCTGGAGCGTCGCGGCGCCCGGCGGGGCCAGCTGGTCGCTGGACTGCCGCTTTACCCCGGTCACCCACACGCCCAATCAGTACGAGCGCCGCTGGGCCAATCGGATGCAGACAACGGGGGCGGGTCCGCAACGGGGCCGGCTGCCGGTGAACAACGGCCGCTGCTGGCTGACCAAGACCGGCGGTTCCGGTCCAATCGGCATCGCCGTCGTGCGCGGCGCCGAGGTCGTAGCCGACGGTGTCACGGCGGTCGATGAGCAGGCGCGTGTGGGGCTGATCTGACATGGACCGGCCGCAGACATTGCTGGATCAGGTGCTGGACACGCTGAGGGCCCATCAGGCCGACGCGCGCCAGATTGGCGTTGAGTTCGTCGGCGTGGTCGGGTCTGTCGCCAGAGGCGAGGCGCGTCCTGATAGCGATGTTGACGTGGTCTATGAGGTTCGCAAATCCGGCCACCTTTGGGCGTTCCTCGGATTGGTCGCGGACCTTGAGGATGCGTTGGGCCGCAGGGTCGATGTCGTTGATCGGGCGATGATGCCGGCGGACCGATGGGCCTGGATGGCTAAAGACCTGGCTCCACTGTGAGCGAGGTTAAGTTCCGCGCACTGTTGGACGACGTCGTTCAGTATGGCGATGAGGCCATCTCGACGGTGTCGAGCCTGGATGCAGACCAGATTCTGGCCGAGCGGCTGCGCGAGCATGCTGTGCTGCGAACGGTTCAGATTGTTGGCGAGGCCGCCGCGCAGGCTGCGAAGTTGGATCCCGCGATCTTGTCCCGGATCCCTGATTTGCGTCGCGCGATCAGTCTGCGGAACATCCTGGTTCACGGTTACACCAAGGTGCGGATGGAAGAGATCGTGCGGATCGTGCGCGACGATTTACCGGGCCTGCTAGAGCGCGTCCGAACGTTGTTGGGGGAAACAAAATGAACGCATCCATCGCGGCCCTGGCCTATCTGGCCTCGGGGGTCCTGTTCATCCTCTCCCTGCGCGGACTGTCGAGCCCGGAGACCAGCCGACAGGGCAACACCTTCGGCATGATCGGCATGGCTTTGGCCGTCGGCATCACCCTGCTGACACTAGGGACGTCGGGGGCGTTGGATCCCGTGACCCTGGCGCTTCTGGCCGGCGGCGTGATCGTCGGCGGCGGGGGCGGGGCCTTCATCGCCGCCAAGGTCAAGATGACCGACATGCCTCAGCTGGTCGCGGCCTTTCACTCCCTGGTCGGCATGGCCGCCTGCCTGGTCGCCGTCGGCGCCGTCTATGCGCCTGAGGCCTTCGGGATCGCCGACGGCGCGGGCGGGATCAAGCTGCAGTCGATCGTCGAGCTCAGCCTGGGCGTCGCCATCGGGGCCATTACCTTCACCGGCTCGGTCATCGCCTTCGCCAAGCTGAACGGCAACATGTCGGGCGCGCCGATCATCCTGCCGGCCCGGCACCTGATCAACATCGGGCTGGCCTTGGGGCTGGTGCTTCTGATCGGGGTCATGATCGGATCGGGCGGCACGGCCGTCTGGGCCTTCTGGGGCATCTTCGCCATCGCCCTGATCATGGGCGCGACCCTGATCATCCCCATCGGCGGCGCCGACATGCCTGTCGTTGTGTCGATGCTGAACTCCTATTCCGGCTGGGCCGCGGCGGCGTTGGGCTTCACGCTGGAGAACATCGCCCTGATCATCACCGGGGCCCTCGTCGGCTCGTCGGGCGCGATCCTCAGCTACATCATGTGCAAGGGCATGAACCGCAGCTTCATCTCGGTGATCCTGGGCGGCTTCGGCGGCGACGCCGGCCCGGCCGGAGAGGCCCGCGTCGAGACCCGCCCTGTGAAGCAGGGCTCGGCCGACGACGCCGCCTTCATCATGAAGAACGCCTCAAAGGTTATCATCGTCCCCGGCTACGGCATGGCCGTGGCCCAGGCCCAGCACGCCCTTCGCGAAATGGCCGACAAGCTGAAGGAAGAGGGGGTCGAGGTGAAATACGCCATCCACCCCGTCGCCGGCCGCATGCCCGGCCACATGAACGTCCTGCTGGCCGAGGCCAACGTCCCCTATGACGAGGTGTTCGAGCTGGAGGACATCAACGCCGAATTCGCCACCGCCGACGTCGCCTTCGTCATCGGCGCCAACGACGTGACCAATCCTGCGGCCAAGACCGATCCGCAATCCGCCATCTACGGAATGCCGATCCTGGACGTGGAGAAGGCGGGGACGGTCCTGTTCATCAAGCGCGGCATGGCGGCGGGCTATGCCGGCGTCGAGAACGAGCTGTTTTTCCGCGACAACACGATGATGCTGTTCAGCGATGCCAAGAAGATGGTCGAGGGGATCGTGAAGGCGCTGTGACCGTCGCGTGCCGAGGTGACGCGAGATGACTTCGCGGCGATGGTGGATCGCGCCGTTGCTTCTGGCGGCCTGCCTGATGGGCGTCGCCTGTCGTCAGTCTGGTCCTTCCATCGAGCCCGACCCGGGCGAGCAGGCCAACCACGCTGCCCCGGCCGCAGACTCGTCCGCCCGCGTCGATGTCCCCAAGGTGGAACGCGAAGGCGTGTGGCGTCCCACCGCCGACGGGACGCAGATTCCGCTCTGGCCTACAAACGTCCCCCTCGCCAAACCCGATACTGGTGATCACCCGGAGGCGACCGGCAACGGCTCGCCGACCGTCGGCGGTCGGATGTGGCATTGGGCCAGTTATGTCACCCGGCCGACGATGACGATCTACCGTCCGAAGGGCCGCAATACGGGCGCCGCCATGCTGGTCCTGCCGGGCGGCGGCTTCTACGCGGTGGCGACCGACCTGGAAGGGACTGAGATCTGCGACTGGGTCGTCCAGCAGGGCATGACCTGCGTCATGCTGAAATATCGCACGCCCCAGGTCTGGCCTTCGCAGAACGGCCGGCAGCGGCGACCGGACGTGCTGCTGGGTCTGGAAGACGCCCAACGCGCGATGGGATTGCTGCGCGACCAGGCTGCTGCCTATGGCGTCGATCCGCACAAGATCGGGGTCATCGGGTTTTCCGCCGGCGCCTATCTCGTGACGAACATGAGCAATACAGACCAACGGACCTATCCGCTGACCGACGCGGCGGATCGACAGTCGCCGCGGCCCGATTTCGCGATCGTCGCCTATACGGCCCGGGTCCTGGACACCAGCAAGGGGCGCAACGAACTCGATTTGGCGCCCTGGGTCACGATCAGCCCAAACGCGCCGCCGACCCTGATCATTCACGCCATGAACGATACCGTCGACGACGTGCGCGAGCCCATGGCCTATGCCCTGGCGCTGAACGACGTTGGCGTGCCGGTCGATATGCGCCTGTATGCGAAGGGCGGCCACGCGTTCGGCATGCGCCCGACCGACGATCCGATCACGCGCGAATGGCCGGGACAGGTCGAGCAATGGCTGCGCTCGCTCGGTGTTCTGTGACGGGGCCTGGTTCGCCCTCGGCCCCAAGAGGATCGGCTGCGACTAACCCCGCCTGAGCCTCATCGTCCGTCGCGCGAACTGCCCAGCCGTGTCTCGCGGTCCCGGACTGCGTTGACGCTCGAACCACCAGAGGGCCGCCGCCGCCAGCAACAATCCGATGAACCACGGCCACGGCGAGCCCGGTGCTCGTGAGGTCGAGGCCGTCCGGCCATCCGGCCCGGATGACGCCGCCAAGGCCAATGTCGCTTCACGGTCGGCAGCCGCGATAAGCGAGGGCGCGGCCTCGGCTGGGTGGGCGTAGAAGGCGGTCTCGCGTCCCTCGCCGTCGCGGATGATGTGCCAGCCCGCCCGCCCAGGCCAGAAGGCGGCGCAGGCGCGGTCGCCCGTGGCGGGGTCCATTTGAACCTGGTGGACCGGGCCGTCCGGGCCTTGAACCGTGGCGGCCCCCTCCAGCCGGCACAGGGCGATGCGCGCGCCGACGCGGGGCAGGCCGTCGACCGCCGCGCGGCTGTCGTCGCCGGCGCGGGCGAGGGCGCTGAACAACTCGCTCCACATCTCGCCATAGCGGTCCGCACGGCCGGTCAGGATCAGGGCGTAGCTGTCGGTGACGGTCCAGACGCCGACCCGGCCACGGCCCAGCCCCCGCCAGCTGGCCAGGGCGACGCCGTCGCCGTCGCGGACGATGGAGATGGCGTTGGGGCCGTCCAGAGCGAGATCGCGACGAGCGAGTTCGGGCAGGGCCTCGGCCTCGTCGTCGGCCTCGGGGGTTTCGGCGGCCGGATCGACCGTGGCGGAGTCCTCCGTCGGATCGAGTTGGAGCGGCAGGCTTTCATCGCCTCCGCGTAGCGAGACGCCGAGCCCGGCCCAGTCGCGACGCGTGGCGGCCGACAATGGACCGGTCGGCCGCAGCAAAAGGCCCATCCCGTTGGCGACCGCCTCGCGCAACGCAGCCTGTCCGCCCGCGCCGAGGCTTTCCCAGCGACGATCGTCGATGACCACGAGGTCTCTCTCGCCCAGCGTCGCGCGAGTTAGGGCAACCGGGGGATCGCCCAGCCGGACGCCGGCGCCAACGTCGATATCGACCGCCAGCTCGATGCCGGCGTCCTCGGCCCAGCGGCCGAGGAACTTGGTCTCCGGCCCCGGCGCTCCGGCGAGGACGAGCACCTTGGGCGGGGCCTGGTCTCGGGTTTCGACCGGCACGGCGACCTGTTCGACGACAGTCCCGGCGGCATCGCGCACACGCAGAGCGAACAGGGCGAGCCCCGGCGCGCGCGCACTGGCGTTCAGCACGAACCGTCCGCCGGCCAGCGCCGGGGTCCTGTCGACGACGGTCCCGGCCGGATCGAGCAGCTCGACCGTTCCTGTCGGCAGGGCGCCGACCTGGCCCCCGACCGAGATCGTGGCCCCGGGCGCGACGGGGCCGGGCAGGGCCAGATCGGTCAGGCCGCGCGGTCGGGACAGCGGATCGAAGGTCAGCGGCGCGGGCATCACGATCCGGTCTCGCGGCGTCAGGCCCTGACCGATCACGCGGATATTGGCGGGCCGGGGATAGCGGCGGAAGGCCGTGGCCAGGTCGGGAACCCGCACCGCCTCGGCGATCGGACCGGCCTCGGGCAGGGCGATCAGGATGTCCCCAAGCGATCGTGCGATCATCACAGGCGCGCCTCGTGTCGCCACGATCAGGGCTCCGCTGCGGATTACGGCGGCGGGTGGGAACAGGGTCAACCACAGCAGGGCGGCGCAGATCACCTGCAATCCGATGAGCACGCCGATCCGCCAGTGTGGAGCCCGCGCCTCCACCGGCGCAGCGCGCTGCCACAGCAGCAGCCGGATCACACCGACCAGGACCGCCAGGCCGATGACGAGCGCGGTCCACAGCTGAGGATCGCTCGGGCTCATCGCAGCGCGTCCAGATAGCGCTGCCCGTCGCGGCCGGGCGCACCGCGACGGCGCACGGCGACCGGGGGCCGTTCCAGCGCGGTCCAGAGCAACGCCCGCAGGGTGCGCCGACAGCTCATGCACCCAGGCTCATTCCGGACCGTGTCGATGGCGGCGGTCAGAGCCAGCGGATCGGGCAGCCGCCCTGCGTTCGCCCTTACCCACCGTTCCAGCCCGCCCAGCGCCAGCGGCGGGGCTCCCGGCCGCTCGTCCAGCGCGCGCCAGGCATCGGCGGGCGCCGCGTCGGCCGGATCGCGGGCGGGCGCGGACGGCGTATCGGCGACGATGTCCTCGCGCTCGCCGGTCAGGCGGCGAGCGAAATCGACCGGCGGCAGGTCCGATCCCACCCGCCCCAGGAAAATCCGCGTCGCCCGCTGCGCCTCCTTCAACAGTTCCAGCGCTTGATTGGCGAAGGGCAGGGCCGCCTCGGGCCGACCCTGACGCAGCTCGCGCTCCGAGCTCCACATGGCGTCCAGCGACCGGGCGAGGGCCGAGCGGGTCGCGGGGGCGAACAGGGTCGCGGCCTCTGCGGTGTCGTGAGCGTGGCCGAACTCGTGCAGGACATCGCTCTCGGCCCCGAAGGTCGCGCCCTCGCCGGCATGATCCTCATCATGATCGTCGTGATCGTCATGGCCAGGCGCTTCGGCGGCGACCGGCGGCGTGTCGCTGGCGGGCAGGGTCGGGCGGCTGGGCGCGGGTGCGTCATTGGTCGGCAGGGCGATACCGCCGCCGGAGCCGCCGCCCTCGGCCTCCTCGCCCATGAACTGTCCATAGCGTAGCCGCAGCTGAGCCTGCTCCTCGCCGATGCCGTTCGACCGGCTGCTGAACGCGGCCGGCGCCAGCCGACGGCGCTCGGCGATCAGGGCCTCTGCGTTGATGATGATCTGGCGCTGGCTGGCGAAATAGGCGGGCATCGTGCGCATCGCCATGCCGTCCAGACCGTCCGCCATCGGCAGGTTCGCGGGCCATCGCAGGATGACGCTGGGTCCTTCGACCCGGTGGCGTTCGGGGCTGCGATTGTCGCTGACGACCAGCTGGACGATCAGATCGCTGCCCGGCTGCATTCCCTCTGCCGCCATGTTCAGGGCCGCGGAAAACCGCAGGCGGCGCGCATCGCCCGTGCCGGTGATCGAGCGGGATCGGCGTTCGTAGGTGATGTTCTCCCCGTCGCCCTTGGTGACGGTAATGCGCAGTTCGGCTCCGTTGACGACGCCGTAATCGTCGCTGGCTTCGAACACCGGGCTCCAGGCGGTCTGACCGGGCGTGACGATGACCAGCTGTCTTTCCGGCTCGACCAGACGGACGACGGGCGGCGCGTCGGCGGCGACGTCGATGCGGTTCAGGCGCTGGCGAGCCAGGCCGTCGGCTTCGATCCGATACAGGCGGGACACATCGGCGACCGTGGCGCCCGTCCACATCGCGCCGTCGCGGACCAGGGCGACCGGGCGGCCTTCGGGGAACTCAAGGGTGGCGGAGGCGGGGTGCGGGTCGAAGCCGATCATCCACTCGATCCGCGATCCCTCGGGAACGCGAGCATCCAGCGCCGTCTGTTCGCGAACGGGCAGACCGGTGTACGCGGGCGGTGTGATCCGCAGGCGGGTTCCGGCGATGGCCGGCGCGGGCGCGCTGGAGCCCGGTCGAGCGGCGCCCGATGTCGCTTCCGTTGACCTCGATGTCTCGGGCCAGAACAGGGCGCACGCGATCACAACGACGCTGGCGGCCCAGACGATGGCGATCGACCTCTGCGACCAGACGGGGCGTAGATCGACGGCTTTGGCCTCATCGACGCGCGCCTCCAGCCTCACCCGCTGCAGACCGGCGAGCCCGGTCAGATCGGCGCGCTGGCGGAACAACAGGGCGGTGCTGTCTTCGAAGCGCGGGATGCGGGCGTCCAGTTGACCAATCAGCCAACCCAGATCGAACCGGCGGTCCCGCTGAACGATCAGGCCGCCGAGGACGGCCAGGCCCACCATGACCGCACCGACGATCCCAGCGAGGCCGAATAGGCGCCAGCCGACGGCGGCTGCGGCGAGAATGATCGGCGCGCCGGTGGCCGCCGTGTCCAGCGCCGCGCGGGTACGGGCGGCCGTTCTGTGGCTTAGCAGGATCGGAACGGCGGTCATGGCGCCACGGCTCGCGCGCGACGGGTCGCCATCCACCGCTCGCCCAGAAAGATCAGCGCGATGATCAGGGCCAGCCAGGGGCGCGTGTCGAACGGCGCCTGCTCATAGGCGACGGCGCCGGTCAGGGGCGCGTGATCGGCGGCGGCGACCCGGGCGGGCGCGGGCGGCGGGGTCAGCATGTTCAGGAGGGCCTCGGGGAAGTCGGGCTCGACCAGTTGCGGGATGGCGGCGGGCTCCAGCGGGCGGGTCAAACGGATGACCCGGCCCTTGCCCAGCCGACCGACCACGGCCAGGGGCTCGCCGACGGGGTCGCGCCAGGCGACGGTGGTCTCCCCCTCGACCGGTGCGCGCGTTTCCAGTGAGACGAGCGCGGCGCCGCCGTTGCGGATCCAGACGACAGCGGCTGGGGGTAGAGCGCCCGGGGCGAGCCAGATCAGGGCGTCGGCCTGGGTGTCCAATGCCTGCGACGTCGGCGCGGCATCGAAGGCGGGTTGGGCGTCTGCCGCCGTCCAAGCCGTGGCCGCCGCCCGGAAATAGCGCACGTCGGTCTCGGCCTCCTCGGCGTAGCGGACGGAAAGCTCGGGCGGTCGGACGGAGCGTACAGTCGGTGCGGCGATGGCCGGCCCGATGCGCCAGCCGATACGGCGCGACAGCCGTGGACGCTCGGCGTCGACCCCGTTCAGGACCGCAGGCGCCAAGATGGCGATGGGCGTCTCGGGGGCCAGGTCGGCGTCCAGCTGACGGATCAGGCTGATCAGGTCGGACGATGGCGCCGGGGCCGGCCCCCCGACCGCCGGAAAGCCGGGCGCGAGCCAGACGATCCGGTCATCCGCGCTCGTGGCGGCGGCGATGGTCTCGGCGGAGGTTCCGGGGGCGACGGCGACCACGCGGCGATCGTCGGCGACGCCCCACAGCACAGGTTGGGCCAGCAGCAGCACCATGGCGGCGAGCAGCAGAAGCCGAAGCGCCAGCAGACGGCGTTCATCGATCCTGAGGCTGCGGCGCGGCTTCGGCCCAGCATCCAGCCAGCGCATCGCCGCGAAGTCCACGGTGCGGCTCTCGGTCCGGCGCGCGATGTGGATCACGATCGGGATCGCCAGGGCGACGAGTGCGGCAAGCCCGCCGGGCACGAGCAATGCGGGCGTCACCGTCCGGTCGTCCGGAACAGGTCGCGGATCGGCTGGTCGGCGGGCTCATCGATGAAGTGGGCGACGTGGCGAATGCCTGCGGCGTCCAGCCGTGCGTCCAGCGACGCGCGGGCGGCGGCGAACCGGGCGAGGAACTCCTGCCTCAGCGCCGGGCCGTCGCCGATCAGGGCGGCGCCGGTCTCCGGGTCATGGAACCGGTAGCCCTGGTCGAACGGGAAGTCGCGCTCGTCTCCGGTCAGGACCTGGATCAGGGAAACGTCGCGGCCCGATGAGGCAAGACGAACGGCGGTGGCGATGCAGCCTTCGTCGAAACCGTCGGACAGGATGACGATCAGGTCGCGCGCGCCGATCTGTTCGCCGAAGATCCCGACATCCCGCTCCCAGTCGGCGACGCCCGCCGGGGTGATCGGCGCCAGGGTCAGGGCGACGCGGTCGCGATGTCGCGCCCCTGCGTGAGGGGTCAGGACCATCGGCCCTCCGGCGGCCTCGACCACCAGTCCGAACCGGTCGCCCTGATACAGCGCGATCTCCATCAGCCCGGCTGCGACCCGGCGCGCGGCATCGAAGCGGGACCAGCCGGGGCGGGCGAGGTCGGCCTGGGCCATGGAGGCGCTGACGTCCAGCACGATCCAGATCGCGATCGGGCTCTCGCGTTCGGCGTCCCGAACGAAGAACCGGTCGGAGCGGGCGTAAAGCTTCCAGTCGATGCTGCGCAGATCGTCGCCGCGCTCATAGGCCCGGTACTGCGCGAACTCGAGGCCGCCGCCCTTGTTCCTGCTGTCGTGCATGCCCGCGCTGACCAGCATCGCTGGTCGACGCGGGACGATCGACAGCCGGCGAAGGCGGCTGCGCAGCTCGGGCGGCAGGTCGAGCGGTGACATGCTGGATCAGTCGGGCGACGGCGCCGGCAGGGCGGCCAGCAGCGCCGCCACGACGTCGTCGGCCGTCCTCCGCTCCGCTTCGGCCGCGAACGACAGCAGGATGCGGTGACGCAACACCGGCGCGGCCAAGGCCACGACATCCTCGCGCGTGGCTGCCAGTCGCCCATGCAGCAGGGCCCGCGCCTTGGACGCCAGCACCAGGGCCTGACCGGCGCGTGGGCCAGCGCCCCAGCGGACGTAGTCCTGGATGGCCCTGGGCGCGTCCGCCGACGGGCGCGTGGCGCGCACCAGCGAGGTGATCCAGGTCAGCAGATTGTCGCCGACATAGACCTCGCGCACCCAGCCCTGCAGGGCGACGACGTCCTCGCCCGTCATCACCTGTGGCACGGCCCCGCCCGCGCCCCCGGTGGTCTGGACCAGAATGGCGCGTTCCTCTTCCGCAGTCGGATAGCCGACGCGGATGTTGAGCAGGAACCGGTCCAGCTGCGCCTCGGGCAGGGGATAGGTGCCGGCCTGTTCCAGCGGGTTCTGCGTCGCCAGCACGAAGAAGGGCTCGTTCAGCCTATGGGTCACGCCGGCATACGACACCGTGTGTTCCTGCATGGCCTCCAGCAGGGCGGCCTGGGTCTTGGGCGGGGTGCGGTTCAGCTCGTCGGCGAGGAACAGGTTGGTGAACACCGGGCCGGGCTGGAAGCGGAACGACCGGTGACCGGTGCCGTGATCTTCCTCCAGCACCTCGGTGCCCAGGATGTCCGACGGCATCAGGTCGGGGGTGAACTGGACGCGGCGAAACTCCAGCGCCAGCGCCTGGCCGAGCGTTCGCACCAGAAGCGTCTTGCCCAGGCCGGGCACGCCCTCGATCAGGCAGTGACCCCCCGCCAGCAGTCCGATCAGCAACTGCTCGACCACGTCGTTCTGGCCGACGATGGCCTTGGCGATCGCCGCCTTCAGCGGGCCGATCTGGGCGAGGCGAGCGTCGATCTCGGTCTGGGTGGGCGTCTTGGGCATCACGGTGTTCCGGGGAGGAAGGTCAGGCAGTCAGGGCGTAGAGGATGATGTTGACGGCGAACCTGGTGTTGTCCTCGGCCAGGAACCGCTTGTTGCGCCAGTCGTAGTCCCACTCGCACCCATAGTCCTTGTTGGAATAGAGCACGCCCAGCCGGCCATCGATCTCGATGCCCTTCAGGTAGTCGTGGACGATGTCGTCGCCCCATCCGTTCAGCTCGAAACTGGTCGCGGGCGGGCCGTCCTCGAAGGCGAAGAAGCTGCGATAGATGCCGTGATCGTTCGGGAGTTTCTTCAGCGCCTCGGCCCCGAAGATCGCCGCCATCTGGCGCTCGAAAGTAACCGCGAACAGTCCGTCGATGTCGTGATTGCAGTCGTCGACGAAGACGAAGCCCCCGTTCCTGACGTAGCGTTCGAAGTTGCGCGCCTCCGCCGCGTTGAACTCCACCAGCTTGTGGCCCGCCAGATAGCAGAACGGCGCCCGCAGCATCGCCGGGTCGGCCAGGGCGATCACCCTTTCCTCGGGATCGACGCGAAGGTTGGTGTAATCGACCAGAGACGTCAGGACGTTGGCCGGCATCCGCTGATCGACGTCCCAGTCGCCCGAGTCGTAGCGCAGACGGGTGAACCAGAAATCGTATTCGGCCTGTGCCGTGGCGGCGCCGGGCAAGGCGGCGGCGAGCATCGAACCGAAGAAGAGGCGAAGCATATCGGCACGCGTGACCAGCCCTTCCCCCGCTTGCGGGGGAAAGCGGTCCGTCGATCGCGGAGCGATCCAGGACCGATGGGGGTAATCCACTGCTTTCTTCACTAGGTCCGAACTTCCCCCATCGTCACGCGTCTCGCTTCGCTCGACGGCGCGACACTTCCCCCGCGAAGGGCGGGCGAAGGGCTGCTTTCCTCAGACCGCGTCCGACAACGAGGTGAAGGTGAAGTCGCGCAGGCGCATCGGCGGGATCATCATCGTTGAGCCTTCATCGGCCTTGACCCGAACCGTTCGGCCCAGTTCGTCGATGTTGTTCAGCATGATCACGGGCGACTCGTTGAAGCGGAAATTCTTCAGCGGATACTTCAGCTCGCCGTTCTCGATGTAGAAGGTACCGTCGCGCGTCAGGCCGGTCAGCAGCACGGTCTGCGGATCAACCATCCGGATATACCAGGTGCGGGTCACCAGGATGCCGCGCTCGGTCTCGCGCACCAGTTCGGACGTCGACTTGGTCCCGCCCTCCATGATGATGTTGCCGGCCGACGCCCGTTGCGGCACGCCCTGCTTGTCGGCCCAGTAGCGGGAGTAGTTCAGGTTGGCGATCTTGCCGTCCTTGACCAGGTCCGTCCTCTGGCGCGGCAGGCCGTTGCCGTCCCACGGCAGGACGGGCGAGTCGGCGAAGCCCGGATCGGCAAAGACGTTGACGCGCGGATCGAAGACCTGCTCGCCGATCTTGTTGCCGCCGCCGGCCTTGGACAGGAAGCTGCGGCCCTCGTCCGCCG
>JAZKHL010000038.1:0-35805 GCA_040385365.1 Pseudomonadota bacterium
ACAGGAAGGTCTTGTAGGCGCGGATGGCCTCGGCCTGCTGGGCGTCGCGGTCGCCACCGGCACGGACGATGCCGGCCAAGTGTTTCGGGAAGAAGCCGCCCTTGGAACCGACCGGCACGATGACGGCGTTCTTGACCTGCTGCGCCTTGACCAGCCCCAGCACCTCGGTGCGGAAATCGTCGCGACGGTCGGACCAGCGCAGGCCCCCGCGCGCGACGGGACCGAAGCGCAGGTGCACGCCCTCGATATGCGGCGCCCAGACGAAGATTTCGCGATAGGGCTTGGGCAGGGGCAGATCATCGAGCTCGCGCGAGGCGATCTTGATCGAGATGTGAGGCTTGAAGCCGCCGTCGGCGCTCGCTTGATGGTAGTTGGTCCGCTTGATCGCCCCGATCAGGGCCGCCATCCGGCGCAGCGCCCGGTCGTGGTCCAGCGACTTCACGTCCATCAACAGGGCGGTGATCTTGTCGGTCAACTCCTGAACCTGGGCCGCACGGGCGTCCGCAGCCCCGCCGTGAGCGGGGTCGAACTTGCAGGCGAAAAGGCTGAGCAGGGCGCGGGCCACCGCCGGATAATCCCGCAGCGCCTCTTCCTGAACCGCCTGGGACGGGTCTAGGCCCGTCTGCTGGCGATATCGGGCCAGGGTGCGAATCAGGGCCGCCTCGCGCCAACCAACGCCCAGTTCCAGCACCAGCCGGTTGAAGCCGTCGCTTTCCGTTGCCCCGGTCCAGACGGCGGAGAAGGCCGCTTCGAAAGGCCCCTTGATGTCGGCGAATTCCAGCGCCGCGCCGCGCGGGTCCTCCAGCAGGAACTCGTGGACATGGATCTCCGTGTCCGTCCCCGACTGAGCGGACGGGCGGACGGCGTGGCCGAACTCCTCCAGCGTCTTCAGCCCCATGTCGGCCAGGATCGGCAGGACATCCGACAGTGGGACCGCAGCGCCCCGTCTGTAGAGCTTGAAGCGGAACTGCAGCGGGGTGTCGGTCGCCACACGGAAGGCGCGGACCGCGACGGGTTCGCCGCCATCCACCGCGCCCGAGGCGTTGAGCCGGTCGATCTCCTGCAAATCAGCGACGGCCTCGGCAGCCGAATAGCGGTCGCGGTAGCCGGGCCCGAAGGCCTCGGCCCAGCGCAGGCTGAGCGCCCCGATTTCGGAATCGTCCACGTCGGCCGCACGAAGCGCGCCCTCGAACCGGTCTATCCAGCTGCGGCCGGCTTCCGTCACCTCGGACTCGAGCGCGGCGGCGTCCGGCGTCGGATGCGCGCCTGGCGTCACCCCGATGATGTAGTGGATGCGAACCAGCGGCGCGTCCGACAGCTGCGGATACCAGGCCGACAACCGCCCGCCCCAGGCCCTGGCCAGGATGTCGCCGATGCGCACCCGCACCCCGGCGTCGTATCGCTCTCGCGGAATGAAGGCCAGGACCGAGACGAACCGGTCGAAGGGGTCCTTGCGGGTGAAGGTCTTGATCCGGGGGCGGTCATACAGGTGCAGAATGCCCAGCGCAGACGACAGCAGCTCGTCCTCGGAAATCTGGAAAAGCTCGTCCCGGGGATAGTTCTCCAGGATGTTCTTCAGCCGCTTCTCGTTGTGGCTGCCAGGGGTCTTGGCGGCGCGGCTCAGGGCGTTGGCCACCTTCCTGCGGATCAGCGGCACCTGCGAGGCGGCGCGGTCATAGGCCTCGGCGGTGAACAGGCCGACGAACCGGGTCTCGCCGCTGGGACGCCCGTCCTCGCCGTAGCGTTTGACACCGACGTAATCCATATAGGCGCGGCGGTGGACCCGGCTGCGCAGATTGGCCTTGGCCACCGTGACCGGCTCCGACAGGTCCATCTGCCGTTTCATCTGGGCGGTCAGGACCGCCGGCTCGGACGTGCGGCGCAACACGGTCCGTTCGGGATCGCGCAAAACGCCGACGCCCTCGGCCGACTGGTCCAGCGGGGCCTCGGCGGCATATCCACCGTCGGGCGTGCGCGGATAGTCATAGTCGCGTGCGCCGAGGAAGACGAAGTGGTCGTCGTTCAGCCAACGAAGGAATTCCAGATTCTCTGCCACAACCGCGGCGTCGATCCCGCCGGGACAGGCCTCCAGATGCGCGACCGACCGCGCCATCAGGGCGCTCATCGCCTGGTAATCGGCGACGGCGGTGTGAACATCGGCCAGCGTCTGTTCGACGGCCGTCTTCAACGCCCCGCGGCGTTCGGACGGCAAAGGATCCAGTACGACGACGATCAGGGATTCGCGGGCGCCCCCCGCCTCGGCCTTGCGCGAACCGTCGGCCTGACGGGCCAGAGACAGCACGGGGTGGAAGAGCGCCCGGACGGACACGCCGGCGTCTGCCAGCTCGCCCATCACGCTATCGACCAGGAACGGCCGGTCGTCCTGCACGATCCAAAGGGCGTCATAGGGCGTCGTCTGGCCCGTCGCTCCCGTTAGAGGCTGGATGAGGACGCGCGGCGTCTCGCCCGGCGCGCGGCCCTCCGCCCAGCGCCACGCGCCGGCCAGAACGGCGCCCAGGTCGTCGGGCGACAGCTCGGGCGTCTCGTCCTCGGCGTAGTCCTCATAGGCCTGGGCGACGAACGACAGGGCCAGGGGGTCGAGAACGCTTCCGCTTCCCAAGGCCGATGCGAAGGCCCTTTGCAGCGCCTCCGGGCTGGAGGGCTGGGTCGAGGAAGCAGGGGCGCCGGACATGGGCAGGGTCTCGTGAGGCGCGGCAAGGCCGCCGGGTCTGGACCGAACGCCATCCACCGATCACACCGATCGGGCGCGTCCCATCCCTGACCGCTGGATAGGCCGCGCCGCGCCGCTCGGGAAGCCCGGAAACGAGAAACGCCGGGTCCTGTTTCCAGAACCCGGCGCCTGATCACCGTTCACCGACTGGGGGAAATCAGAAACGGTAGTTCATGCCGATCCGTACTGCGTGCAGGCCGAACCGACCGTTGGACCGGCGCATATCCGTGCCCGTCGTGTTCGGCGCGAGAACGAAAGGATTGGTGGCGATGGCGATGCCGCGACCCACGCGTATGTCGAAGTCCGACGCGTCCAGCGACGTGTACATATACTCGCCGGTGACGCTGAAGTGCGGCGCCAGCATGTATTCCACACCGCCACCGGCCTGATAGCCGTCCGCCTTGTCGTCATTCGCGGTCGCGGTAAAGCTGTTCTGGGTGTTCGACGAGTAGAACTGGTTCGACATCTTGGCGGTGGCGGCGCCGGCCGTTCCGTAAATCAGGGCCGGGCCGTAGGCGTAACCCACCCGAGCGCGCAAAGCGGCCAGGTTGTCCAGCTTGCGCTCAAACGTATAGGAGGCCGGCGTGGTCGAGTACGACGTGACGCTGTCTTCGGCGCCCGAGAACCCGGAATATTCGGCTACGGCCCCGACCACGAAGGATCCGAACTGGACGTCCCAGCCGAGGCGGCCACCGCCTTCGGAGCCATCGGCATCGCCGTCGCAGCCGTCGGCCGCGAGGGCGGTCCGGGGGGCGCCGCCACAGGATCCGGGGCTGAACGCATTCGCCCCCGCCGCGGTCGTGACGGTATCGCCGAAGTTTCCATCCAGGTTTCGGTCGAAGCGGATACGCTCATCGTCCTGATCATTGGTCATGGTGCCGGCGCCATAGACCCCGACATAAGGACCGGACCAATCGGGAGTGGCGCCCCAGTTTGGCATCCAGCTCTGCGCCATGGCCGGCGCGGCGACGGTCGTCAGAAGAAGCGCGGTGGCTGCGCCGTAAATTATCTTGATCATCTGAGAGTTCCTGTCTCGAAAATCGCCAGTGCGAGGCGTTGCCCGTCCGAAGTCGCTAACGACAGCAACGAGTCGGTGTTCCCGGCGGATGCAGCAGAAGCGATGCCTGGGCGGACTCTGTGGCGCCGATGCCGCAGAGCTGGGTGCCGGGCCCAAAAGAAAAGGCCGTCGGACGGGCGTCCGACGGCCTCTCTTTGGGACCCGCGCTGGAGGGGGAGTGAGCGCGGATCGCTGCGTCACGGCCGGGAGGGGAGGGAAGGCCGCGACGTCTACAATCTAGATGGTGAGGCCGAACCGTCCTTCAAGCCCTAGCACCTTGCGGCCGCTGCGCTGGCGTTTGGCCGAACGCCGCCTAGATTGATCGCGATGACCTTCGATCACACTTCCTCGGGCGACGGCGGCCAGCCGAGTTCGGTCTTCTTCGAACGTAAGGAACTGGACCTGATTCTGCGGGTCTACGGGCGGATGGTGGCCCAGGCGGAATGGCGCGACTACGCCATGGTGGGTGGAAAGGAGGCGGCCGAGTTCGCCGTCTTTCGCCGCTCGGGCGACGCGCCCGCCTATCGGATCGAAAAGCGGCCCGCATTGCAAACGCGCCAGGGCCAGTGGTCGGTCATCGGCGAGGGCGGGGTGGTGCTGAAGCGCGGACGCGAGTTGCCACAGGTGCTCCGCGTGTTCGACAGCCGCAAATTCCAGGTGGTGGAGTAGGCCGCCGAAAGAAAGAGGCCCCGGCGTTTCCGCCGGGGCCCCTGATCTTATCGATGCGAAACGTCGCGGCTTAGCGACGGCCCCCTGTGAAGGCCAGCAGGAACTGGAACAGGTTGATGAAGTTGATGAACAAAGTGAGGGCGCCGAAGCCGGTCGCCACGCCCATGGCGGCGCGATCGCCGCCCAAAGCGTAGTAGGTCATCTTCAGACGCTGGGTGTCGTAGGCGATCAAGCCGGCGAAGATCAGCACGCCCAGGCCGGAGATAATCAGGTAGAGCGTCCCCGACTGCATGAAGAGGTTCACGATCGAAGCGATGATCAGACCGATCACGCCCATGATCAGGAAGCTACCCATGGCGGACAGGTTCTTCTTGGTCGTGTAGCCAACCAAGCTCAGCCCGCCGAATGCTGCGGCTGTGATGAAGAAGGTCGAGGCCAGCGAACCGCCCGTGTAGCGCAGAAACAGAATGCCCATGCCCGCGCCGATCGAGGCGACGACGGCCCAGTACAGCAGGTTCACGCCGCCGGCCGTCGGGTTCTTCATGAAGAACATCGAGCCGAACAGAAGGACCAGAGGCAGGAACTGGACGACCATGCCCAGGACGGTCAGGCCAACGCGGCCATCAGGGCCAACGGCGAACAGCAGTTGCTGTACCGCCGGGACGTTGCCGGTTGCATAGGCCAGGGCGCCCGCGACCACCAGGCCGAGCGCCAGCTTGTTGTAGACGCCCAGCATGAAGCTGCGCAGTCCGGTGTCCACGGCCGTATCGGCCGGGGCGTTCACCGGGGTCGAGAAACCGTTTCTGAAGTCGCTCATCGCGAGTGTCTTCTCCTGTTGTGGCCGGGGCGAAAACCCCATGCCGATGTCGGAAATATCGTAGGGCTGGCCCCATTACGCAAGGGAACAGGCGTCGCAGGGGTTCCGGGCGCTTTTCCCCATGGCCGCCGAACGCTACGTTCAGTCGCATGTTGCGCCTGTTCACCGCCATTCCGATCCCGTTCGACGTGGCTGAGACCCTGGCGCGGCGTCAGACCGGCCTGCCCGGCGCGAAATGGCGGAGCGGTGAACAGCTGCACGTCACTCTCGCCTTCTATGGTGATGTCGAAGAGCGGCGGGCGGACGATCTGGCGGCCGAGCTGGCCCGGATTCCGAGCGGCGCCTTCGACATAGAGTTGAAGGGCGTGGGCGCCTTCGGCGACGCTCACCGCAGCCACACCCTGTGGACCGGACTGGAACCCAGCGAACGGCTGAACGTCCTGGCGGGTCGATGCAAGTCGGCAGCGGAGCGAGCCGGCGTGCGGATCGAGCCGCGCGTTTACCGCCCGCACCTGACCCTGGCCTATCTGAAGACCCAGACCAATCCGGATCGGATCGGGGCCTGGATCACCAATCACAACCTGCTGCATTCGCCGCCGATCCGCGTCGATCGCTTCGGCCTGTATTCCAGCGTGCTGAGCGACGACAGCAGCCACTACGAGCTGGAACGGGAGTACCCGCTGTGAATGTCCTGGGGCCGACGATCGAAACCGAACGCCTGATCCTGCGCCCTCCTCTGATGGAGGATTTCGACCGATGGTGCGATTTCCAGGGCGATGCGGAGACGACGCGCTTCATCGGCGGAGCCAAAGGACCGGCCGAGGTCTGGCGCGCCCTGATGTCGGTCGCAGGCGCCTGGGCCTTGACCGGCGCCGGGTTCTTCTCGGTGATCGAGAAGTCCAGCGGACTGTGGATGGGACGGATCGGACCCTGGCATCCACACGGCTGGCCGGGGCCGGAGGTGGGCTGGAGCCTGCACCGCGACGCCATGGGCAAGGGCTATGCGCTGGAGGCCGCTATTCCGACGATGGACTACGCCTTCGAAGCGCTGGGCTGGGACGACGTGATCCACTCCATCGACCCCGACAACTCGGCGTCCCAGGCGCTGGCCCGACGGCTCGGATCGGTCAATCGCGGGTCGGGAAAACTGCCGCCGCCTTTCACCGAGGCTCGCGTCGACATCTGGGGTCAGACCCGCGCCGACTGGGCGTCGAACCGGGCGCGTCTGGGCGCCTGAGGCAACCGGACCCGTTCACCGGACGTATCTTCGGCAACGGAGACTTGACAGACCCATGATCCATCATCGCCTCGCCGCCCTCGCCTCGCTCGCCGTTCTGGCCTCCGCCGCGCCCGCCCTCGCCCAATCGACCGACGTGAACCTCAGCCAGTTCGATGGCCGCTGGTTCGAGATCGCGCGCAACCCCAACAACATGCAGCGCGACTGCAGCCGGGCCCAGATCGACTTCAATCCCGCTGCCCGCGCCGACCGATACTCGATCGTGGTCACCTGCACGCGCCGGCCCAGCGGCAATGTGGAGACCCTGCGCGCCAACGCGACGGTCACCGACACCACGACCAACGCCAAATTCCGCTTCAGCCTGGCCGGGCTGCTGAGCTTTGGCGGGCTGGCGTCGCAGCAGTACTGGGTCTGGGATCACGCGCCGGACTATAGCTGGGCCATCATGGGCCTGCCCAACAAGTCCAACTGGTGGATCTGGCATCGCAGCCAGAGTCCGTCGGCGGCAGTGCGCGCCTCGACCTTGGCCAGGGCGCGCGCCTTGGGCTTCAACACCGCCAGCCCGGTGCAGACCGGACTTTAGGCGTCCGGCTGACGCTCGCCGTGCGACGGCGCGCTGCTTGAGCCGACAAGGTGTCGGTTGAAACAGGAACGCAACCGGAACATAAAGGCGGCATGCCCGCCGCCGCCGTTCACCTTGAACTCGTCTTCAGTCGTCCGGAAACGACGCTCGGCGTCACGCGGGGTGCGGCGAGGCTGCTGGCCGACATGGGCTATGCGCCGCTCCTTGAGGTGTGCCTGCCGAACGGGCGACGAGCCGATGTCATGGCCCTGGGGCGAAAGGGCGATATCGTCATCGTCGAGGTCAAGTCGGGGATCGAGGACTACCGCGTGGACCGCAAATGGCCGGAATACGCGCCGTTCTGCGACGCCTTCTTCTTCGCCGTTGCTCCGGAGTTTCCGGAGGGTGTTCTGCCGAACGAGCCGGGGTTGATCGTGGCCGACGGGTTTGGTGGGGCTGTCGTGCGGGATGCGCCGGTCATGCCGCTGGCGCCTGCGCGACGGAAGGCGTTGACCGTCGCGTTCGGCCGGCTGGGCGCGATGCGGCTGTTGCGCGAACCCTAGGCCGACCGCTCTAGCGCGGAGCCCGTTTGGCCAGGATTCGCTGCAGCGTCCGCCGGTGCATGCCCAGCCGCCGCGCGGTCTCCGAAACGTTGTGGTCGCACAGTTCGTAGACGCGCTGGATGTGTTCCCAGCGGACGCGGTCGGCGCTCATCGGGTTGTCGGGGGGCTCTGGCGCGTCGCCGGTCGCCAGCAGGGCCTTGACCACGTCGTCGGCATCGGCGGGCTTGGACAGATAATCGACCGCCCCGGCCTTCACCGCCGCAACGGCCGTGGCGATGGCGCCATAGCCGGTCAGCATGACGATGCGGGCGTCCTCGCGCTTCTCGCGGATGGCCTCGACGATCTTGAGGCCATTGCCGTCGTCCAGCCGCATGTCGAGCACGGCGAAGGCGGGCAGGTTGGTCCGCAGCGCATCGGTAGCCTCAGCGACCGAACCGGCCGTCGTGACCTGAAAGCCGCGCGATTCCAGCGCCCGCCCCAGTCGGGTGCGCAGGGCCTGGTCGTCATCCAGCAGCAGCAGCGAGCGATCCTGCAGCCCGGCGATGCGGTCTTCGAGATTGGCGGCGGTGGTCGACATGACGGTGATCTCCTTGAACCGAAGTCGGCTTCCAAAGCGTGGCGGTCAAGCGGTGCGGCGATCGGTCGCCCAGGCCCGAAAGCTGAGGTCAGGCCTCCAGCGCCCGGCGCGGCCAGCGCACCGTGACCCGCGCCCCACGATTTGGACCGGCCCCGCCGTCTCCCTGGCCGACGACGACCTGACCGCCGGTGCGCTCCAGCAAGGTCCGGGCGATGAAGAAGCCCAGACCCATGCCGCCCTGGCTGGGCGCGATCTCCGGATCGATGGGAAGCGGCGCGACCCTGCCCTTCTTGGCCGGCCGGGCGGCGGCGGCGATCTGGGCGGCGAGGGCCTGACGCGCCTTGCCGTGGGGGCGGCTGGTCACATAGGGCTCGCCCAGGCGAGGCAGGATGTCGGGGGCGAATCCGGGCCCGTCGTCCAACACCTCGACCGTGATCCACTGGCTGTCGGCCGTGCCGAGCACCTGGACGCGCGATTCCGCGAAGTCGGCCGCGTTCTCGACGATCGCGGACAGGCCATGCACCACTTCGGCGAGCCGGCGAACGTGGGGTTCGGCCATGCCGGGCGGGGTCCGGACGATCACGCCGATGTCCAGATCGAACCCCAAATGCGGGTCCACCACTTCGTTCAGAAGGGCCTTCAGACCCACGGCGACATACAGCTCGTCGCCGTCCTCGGGCCGTTGCGAAAGACGCTTCAGGATTTCGCGACACCGGTCGGCCTGCAGCAGCATCAGGCGGGCGTCCTCGGCGATCGGTCCGTCGGGGGGCGAGGCGCGCAGCAGTTCCTTGGCCACCACCTGGATAGTGGCCAGAGGCGTGCCCAGTTCATGCGCCGCCGCCGCAGCCAGTCCGCCGAGAGCCGCGAGCCTCTGTTCACGCTGCAGAACGTCCTGGGTCGTGGCCAGGGCCAGTTCCAGCTTCTCCGCGTCGGCCGCCACCCGCCAGGCATAGGCGGCGGTGAAGACCACGCCGGTGATCAGGGCCAGGCCGGTGCCGAACCGATAGAGGGGCGGAAGGTTCAGTTCCGTCCCCGACTGCCACGGCAGGGGCATGGACCAGAAGAACAGCGCCGTGGTCGAGATCAGCACCATCAGCCCCAGCACCAGCGCCTGGCGTCCCGGCAGCGACGCCGCCGCCACCGTCACCGGGGCGACCAGCAGGAGGCAGAACGGGTTCTCCAGTCCGCCGGTGAAGGCCAGCAGGGCCGACAGCTGCAGGATGTCGAAACCCAGATGCATGGCGGTCTGTCGGCCGTCCGGCATCCGGCTGTCGGTCTGGCGCAGGCGCGTCATCGACGACAGGTTCATCATGGCGCTGGCGGCGATGACCAGCAGGCACTGCCAGATGGGCAGAGGGAAATGTAGCATCGTGACCAGCACGATGACCGCCGCCGTCTGGCCCAGCACCGCGAGCCAGCGCAGGATGATCAGGGTGCGCAGCGACAGCCCCCGGCTGCGACGCGGCTGGTCGCGCCAGCTGGCGGGCGGGGCCATCTGCGACATGACGTCGGCGTTCTGGGTGTCGGCTTCGCTCTGGCTCACCGGGCGTCTATAGACCCGTCGCGCGCCGCTGTCGGCCCGGAGCATGAGAGACACGATGCCACGCCGCTCCATCCTTCTGTTCGCCGGCGCCTGTGTCGCCATCGCCGCCGCCCTGGCCACGGTCACCGTGATCGTCGTCACCGGCCGCGAACGCGCCAATGCGATCGCCGAAGGAACCTCGACGGGCCAGCCGAGCGTCGGCGGTCCGTTCCAGCTGGTCAATCAGGAGGGCCAGCCGGTCGATCAGACCCTGCTGAACGGCAAGTGGAGCCTGGTCTTCTTCGGCTTCACCTACTGCCCCGATTTCTGTCCGACGACCCTGACGGCGCTGGAAGCGACCAAGCAGCAGATGGGTCCGGCCGGCCGGGACGTGCAGGTCGTCTTCATCACCGTCGATCCCGAACGCGATACGCCCAAGGCCTTGAAGGACTATCTGTCGTCCGAAGGCTTTCCGCCCGGCGTCGTCGGCCTGACCGGCACGCCGCAACAGGTCGCCGACACGGCCAAGGCCTATCGCGCCTACTACCAGAAGGTCGGAGAGGGCGAGGGTTATACCATGAACCACTCGCTGACGGTTTATCTGGTGGGCCCGGATGGGCAGTTCCGGTCGGCGCTGGCGCACGACCTAGGGCCGGAACGGTCGGCTCAGCTGGTCCAGCGGGTAATGGCGCGCGGCTAGGCGATCATCGCAACGCACACTGAGGAATATAAATCCTTTTGCAGTGCAGCGCGTTCTATGATGGCATATCCGCTTCGGCGGGGGCCGATCACAGGATTCCATGCTCTACGCACTTCACGAGCTCGCCTATCAGTCGGCGCAGCCTTTCCGGATCGGGGCTCAGTTGGCCCGCAAATTCTGGACCTCGCCCTTTAATCCGGCGTCTCAGACCGCCGTTGGACGGACGGTCTATGCCTCGGCCGAACTGTTCGAGAGCGTCACGCGACGCTACGGCAAGCCAGCCTGGGGTCTGGAACAGCTGACGATCAACGGCCAGACCGTGCGCACCACCGAACAGGTGATCTGGTCCAGCCCGTGGGTTCGTCTGGTGCGGTTCGCGCGCAACGTCGGCGACCTGAAGCGGGCCAAGAAGGCGGTTGCGGCCCCCAGCGTCCTGATCGTCGCGCCCCTGTCCGGCCACTATGCGACCCTGCTGCGGGGCACGGTCGAGACCTTCCTTCAGGATCACGACGTCTACGTCACCGACTGGGTCAACGCTCGTCAGGTGCCGATGCTGGAGGGCCGGTTCGACTTCCACGACTACATCGACCACGTCCGCACCATGCTGGCCCAGATCGGCCCGCGCGCGCATGTCGTCGGCGTCTGTCAGCCCGGACCGCCGGTGCTGGCCGCCGCAGCCGTTATGGCCGCCGAAAACGATCCGAACCGTCCGGCCTCCATGACCTTCATGGGCTCGCCGATTGATGCGCGCCTATCGCCGACGGTGACGAATCAGCTGGCTGAGGCGAAGCCCTTCGCCTGGTTCCAGTCCAACATGATCCACACCGTGCCCTGGCCCTATCCGGGTTTCGGGCGCGAGGTCTATCCGGGCTTCGTCCAGCTCTACAGCTTCATGTCGATGAACGAGGAACGCCACACCGACGCGCACCGGGAATATTTCCGCGACCTGGTCGCCGGCGACGGCGACGGGGTGGAGAAACACGAGCAGTTCTACGACGAATATCTGTCGGTCCTCGACCTGACCGAGGAATTCTATCTCCAGACCATCGACATCGTCTTCCAGTCCCACCTGCTGCCGCGCGGCCTGCTTGAGCATCGCGGCGCGCTCGTCGATCTGACGAAGATCACGGACATCGGCCTGATGACCGTCGAGGGCGAGAAGGACGACATCTCCGGCGTCGGCCAGACCCAGGCGGCGCACACGATCTGCGTGAACATCCCTGATGACCGACGCGTGCTTTACGTCCAGCCGGAGGTCGGCCACTACGGCGTCTTCAACGGGCGGCGGTTCCGCGAGGACATCTACCCCCGCACCCGGGACTTCATCGCCGCCAATGAAAAGCTCTGCGCCGTACCGGACCGGACAGCGGCTGCCGCTTGAGGGCGGTCACGCCCTCCGGCTGAGCGTCAATCCCCGCGCCCGGCGCATCTCGATCCGCATCGACACGCGGGCGGGCGAGGCCGTGGCCGTGGCCCCCAGCGAGCGGAGGCTGTCCGACGCGGTCGCCTTCGCGCGGTCGAAAACGGAGTGGATTTCCGAGCGGCTGATGCAGCGGGCCGCTGGGACGAGCCTGGCGCCCGGAGCGGTGATCCCGTTTCGCGGTGGCGCCGTTCGGCTGGAAGCGACGGGTGGCGCGGGGGCGGCGCGGCTGGTCGAGGACGAGAACGGGCTTCGAATCGTGTCCGGCGGGGAAGACGAAGCCTTTGCCCGCCGCGTCATCAACCTGCTCAAGAGGGCCGCGAGAGAAGCGCTCCAGATCCGAACCGATGTCCATCTTCACGCTCTGGGCCAGAAGCCCGTGACCCTGTCGATCAACGACGCGGGTTCGCGCTGGGGCTCATGCAGTCCGATGTCGCGCTCGATCCGCTATTCCTGGCGCGTGATCATGGCGCCGCCCGAGGTGCTGGACTATCTCGCCGCGCACGAGGTGGCTCACCTGGTCCACGCCGACCACAGCCCGGCCTACTGGTCGGTGGTTCATCGGCTGGTCGGCGACCACCGCCCCTTCCGCGCGTGGCTGCGCGAGCACGGCCCCGCGCTGCACGCCGTAGGGCGCTAGAAGAACAGCGGGTTGGCTTCCTTTTCGGGCCGGGGTTCCGGCTCGGGGCGTTGGTCGGGCGGATCGTCGCGAGGGCGGGCTTGCGGCTCGGCGTCACGGCGGGGTTGGTCGATCGAGGCGTTCGGATCGTAAGGTTGGCCCGCATTCGGATCGACGCCGCCCGGGATGACAGTCGAATCACCGAACGGATCCTCCACCGTGCCCATCAGGTCGCCGACCGGATCGGGCGCGACCCAGCCGTCGGGCATGGCCGGGCCGTTGGGGATCGGCTGGACGTTCAGGCGCGGCAGGGCCGCCTCCATGAAGCCTTTCCAGATCGCCGCCGGCGCCGCGCCGCCGGTCACGCCGCGCATGGCGGTGTTGTCGTCCTTGCCGACCCAGACGGCGGTGACGAAGCCGCCGGTGTAGCCGACGAACCAGGCGTCCTTATAGTCGGAGGTCGTGCCGGTCTTGCCGGCGATGTCCCGGCCCTGGATGGCTGCGGCCCGCGCCGTGCCGCCGGTGACCACGCCGCGCAGCATCTGGTTCATGTAGTAAAGGGACGGGTTGTTGATCGCCTGACCGCCCGCGCCTTGTGCGCCACGCTGGTAGATCACCCGACCTTGCGGCGTGCGGATGCGGCTGATGCCATAGGCGGTGACGCGGCGCCCGCCATTGGCGAAGGCGTCATAGGCGGTGGCCATGTCGATGGGGGAGACCTCGACCGCGCCCAGAGCCATGGCCGGTTCCAGCCCGATCCGCGAGGTGATGCCGAGCCGTCGGGCCGCGCGGGCGACACTGTCGCGGCCGATCTGGTCGGCGACATAGGCGGCGACCGTATTGGTCGACTGGGCCACTGCGTTGGCCAGGGTCATGTTGCCGGCGAAGGTGCCGGAGTAGTTTCTCGGGCTCCAGTTTCCGATGCGCACAGGCTCGTCGACCACCGGGGTCTGGGGTGTATATCCGGCCTCCATGGCGGCCAGGTAGACGAAGGGCTTGAAGGCGGAGCCCGCCTGACGCCGCGCGTCCACTGCGCGGTTGAACTGGCTGTCGGCATAGGAGGCCCCGCCGATCATGGCGCGCACCCGGCCGTCGCCGTCCAGCGCCACCAGCGCCGCCTGTTCGACGCCGCGCCCGCGGTCGCGATCCAGGATGCGGCGCACATTGCGTTCGGCGGCGGTCTGGAGCGTTAGGTCCAGGGTGGTTTCGACGATCATGTCCTCGGTCGGTTCGCCGACCAGACCGCGGATCTCCTTGTCCAGCCAGTCGATGAAATACTGGGCGTGCTGGGTGGCCAGGGTGCGCGAGACGCGGACAGGCTCCAGCACGGCGGCGGCGCGCTGTTCGGCGGTGATCACGCCGGTGTCCTGCATCTCGTCCAGTACGACGGTGGCGCGCGTCGCGGCGCGTTCGCTCTCCGACACGGGAGAATAGCGCGACGGGGCTTTCAGCAGACCGGCCAGAAGCGCGGCTTCGCCGACGGTCAGGTTTTTGGCCGACTTGTCGAAATAGCGTTGCGACGCCGCCTCGATGCCATAGGCGCCGGCGCCGAAATAGACCCGGTTCAGATAGAGGGCGAGGATTTCCTTCTTGGTGAATTTCAGCTCCAGCCAGACCGCGAGCATCAGCTCCTGCACCTTGCGGCGCATATTCTGGTCAGGCGTCAGGAACAGGTTCTTGGCCAGCTGCTGGGTCAGGGTCGAACCGCCCTGGACGATACGCCCGGCGCGCATGTTCGACACCATGGCCCGGCTCATGCCGATCGGGTCGAAGCCCGGATGCCAGTAGAAGCGGCGATCCTCGATGGCGATGAAGGCGGCCGGAACGTAGTCCGGCAGGGCCTCGAGATCGGCCGGCGGGGCCTGCTGCGACCCTCGCGTGGCGATCAGGACGCCGTTGCGGTCCAGATAGGTGATCGAGGGCTGGCGATCGATGTCGTAGAGCGCCGAGGTGTCGGGCAGGCCGCGCGCGAAGACGGCGAAGAACACCACCAGGAAGATGACGCCCCAGACGGCCAGCACCGATCCCCAATAGAGGACCTTCTGCAACGGCGTGCGCTGCGCCGCACCGCCTGCGCCCTGGCCTGCACCCCGCCCGAACCCTGGACCCGCCATCTAAATCCTCGACCTGCCCCGGCGGTATAGCCGGTCGCGACGCCTACAGAAACGCCGTTCCCGTGAACGGCGCATGAAGACCTCACGCTAGCGTGATCATGGTTTCCGCCGAAACGATGGCGCGGGGGTTAACGCCCGTCATTCGCCGAGGAAGGCGTCCAGTTCGGCGTAGAAGGCCGCCGGCTGGTCCAGGAAAATGAAGTGGGCGCTGTCGTCGATCCGCTTCAGCTCGGCGCCGGGCAGGGTGGCGAACGAGGCCTGATAAATGCCGTCCGTGATCTCGGGGGTCATGCCAGGATACTCGAAGGCGACATACACTACCTCGACCGGCGCGGTGATGCGCGAAAGTTCAGGCCGCAGATCGGTCAGCAGGATTTCCTCATAGGCGTTCTGGGACACGGTGCGGTCGCTCCCCGCCGCGTCCTCGAGCGGTCCGTCGCGCAGGTCCTCTGTCTTGATCCCGCCGGTCACCATGGCGGCGGCGCGGGTGCGATAGTCGGCCTCGCTGGTTCCCCGCGACTGGCTCATCATGGCCTGGATCGCGGGGCGCACGGTGTCGGCAGTGGGGTCCGTGCCCGGCTGGGCGAACATAGCCCCGACGAATGGCACCATATCCACCACCATCAGCTTGCCGACCGCGTCGGGGTGACGGGCCGCCAGCATCATGCCGATGGTTCCTCCCATGGAATGGCCGACGACGACGGGGTGATCCAGGCGCTGTTCGGCGATGTAGCGGGCGATCTCCTCGGCCACGGGGGCAGCGACCGGACCGTCGGCATTGCCCTCGACGGGGGCGCCGGCGAAGCCCTGGATGTGGATGCGGTGGACGCGCCATCCGGCGCCGAGATGATCGACTGTGCCCTGCCACACCTCGGGCGAAGAGCTCAGGCCGGGTATCAGGATGATGTCGCGCACATCCGGACCGGCCTCGCCATCCACGCGCACATGCATGCGATCCGAAGCGAAGTCGGCGTGATGGTGGCCGTGGACGGCGTGCTGCGCGTGATCGTCCTGGTTCATGGCGTCGAGCATGTCCTCCGCGGAGGCGTCCCCGACGCCGGCGAAATTGGCCAACAGGCCGAGCGCGGCGATAAGGCCGGTGAGAATCTGGCTGTCCATCATGCGTTTCCCTCTGTCCGATCGAACGATGCGCCGACCTTTTGTCACCTTGTGTCGTCGCAGTTGGCGACATCGGATGCGCGCGGCAAGGCCGAAGAATGACGAAACCGTCGGCGGCGTCTAGACTGTCACACATGCCATCCGCCGACAGCGCCCCCGCCCCATCCCCCGAAGCCAAGGCGCCGCCCGCCGCTTTCGGCAGAGGCTTCGTCCTCGACACCTGGTATTTCGTCGCCTTGTCGCGGGACGTGCCTGCGGCGTCCATGACGCGCCACGAGCTGCTAGGCGAGCCCGTGCTGATCGGTCGAACCAAGGCGGGTGCGGTCTTCGCCATGCGCGACATCTGTCCCCACCGCGCCGCGCCCCTGTCGGCCGGCAAGCTGGTGCAGAAGGCCGGCGAGCCCGAGACGGTCGAGTGCTGCTATCATGGTTGGCGCTTCCGCACCGACGGGGTCTGCGCCGCCATTCCGTCGCTGGTGGACGACCAGCCCTATGAAGCCGAGCGCATCCGGGTCCGGTCCTATCCCGCCGTCGAGAGCCAGGGGATGGTGTTCGTCTTCGTTCGCTCCGACCCGCGCTCGGAGGCCGAACCGGACCATCCGCCTCCGGTGTTCCCCGGCGTCGTCGGAGGCGAGGCCAAGCTGGTCGAGTTCATGGATTTCGACAGCCACATCGACCACGCCGTCGTCGGCCTGATGGACCCCGCTCACGGGCCCTACGTCCATCAGCAGTGGTGGTGGCGATCCGAGCATTCGATGCACGAGAAGTCCAAGGCGTTTGAACCCCGTCCGTTGGGCTTCGCCATGGTGCGCCACGCGCCGTCGTCGAACTCGCGCGCCTACAAAATCCTCGGAGGCGCCCCGGCGACGGAGATCACCTTCCGCCTGCCGGGCTATCGCTGGGAGCACATTCTGGTGGGAGAGGGGCAGGTCGGCGCGAAACAGGTGCTGGCCCTGACCTGTCTGACGCCGGTGACCGAGACGAAGACTCGGATCACCCAGATCTTCTGGTCCGACCATTGGGTGTTCGGGATCGCCAAACCCTTCTTGCGAATGGGTGTCGTCGCCTTCCTGAAACAGGACGGCGGGATGGTGAACCTCCAGAACGAGGGGCTGCGCTACGACCCGGCTTTGATCTGGATCGACGACGCCGACCGGCAGGCGAAATGGTACCAGCAGCTGAAGCGCGAATGGCAGAAAAGCCGCGCCGAGGGGCGCGACTTTTCAAATCCGGTCAAGCCGGCGGTGTTGAGGTGGAAGAGCTGATCTAGCGTCTCCTCCCTGTTCGCCGCTTGGCGAATGGGGAGGTGGCAGCGAGCTCTTCGCGAGCTGACGGAGGGGTTCTGGACGGCGGCAAGAACCCCTCCGTCTCCTCCGCTTCGCTACGGATCCACCTCCCCATCGCTACGCGACAAGGAGGAGACGATCAGCGCGTGCTGACGCCGGCCAGAAGCGTGTCCACCTGACGACCGATGTGGTCGGCAAGCTGGTCCACGGTCCAGCCGTCGTAGGCGGCGCGGCGGTAGTTGGACAGATAGGCGTCCCACGTCAGCTCGGTCAGCAGGGCGATGTCTGCGTCCTGCTTGATCTCGCCCGCGCCGATGCCGGCGCGCAGGATGTCGGAGATGACCTGGGTCAGGCCTTGGGTGGCTTCACGCTGCCGGGTCTCGGCGGCGATCGGCTGGAACCAGGACCGGGCGACGATGGCCTGGAACAGCGGCAGCTGGTCGATCGAGCCGTGGTAGCCGGCGGTCAGGGCGTTGACGAGGCGATCGCGCGTCGAGCCGTCGCCGGCGCCGTTCTGCATGACCTCGGCCAGACCGGCCATGTCCTCGGTCAGGACCGCCTCGAACAGTTCGGCCTTGTCCTGGAAATTGGCGAAGACTGCGCCGGTCGACATGCCGGCCCCCTTGGCGATGTCGCGGATGGTGGCGGGCTCGTAGCCGCGCTCGGCGAACAGGCCGCGCGCGGCGTCGAGCACCTTCTGACGGGTGCGGACCTTGGCGGCCTGACGGCGGTTCAGTCGGGGCTGCTCTTCGGCGAGGGAAGAATGGGCGGTCGACGCGGACTCACGCATGAACACAAATACTCTGAGACTGACGCTTCACGGCTGACATCCGCGAAGGAGATGGAAAGGCAGGGGCTGAGACGGATGCGGCGACGCCGCGATACGGACGCAGACGCGCGACCCGTGCAACGGCGAGCCCCGGGGGAAGCGCCGCTTTCATCACGCAACGATGACCAAAATGGGTCGCGGATACGGTTAAGGCTTCAGGCTGGCCCTGAGCGCCCGCGTCGGTCTGTCGCGCCGGTCCTTGGGCGTCGCCGCCTGGAAGACGGCGCGGAACTGGTCGCGACGCTCATGGATGGAGGCCAGGACCAGCCCCATCGGCACGCCCAGATCGACCAGGATGTTCTCCGCCAGCTGCAGGCTGGCCTCGGTGGTTTCCGGCACCGCATCGGTGACGCCCAGCGCATAGAGGCGGGCGGCGTGGCGGTCGTCGCGGGCGCGGGCGATCAGGATCAGGTCGTCACGCATGGCGCGGGCAGTGGTGACGACCTCGTCGACCTTGCCGGGCGCATCCATGGTGACGACGAGGGCGCGGATGGTCTCGATGCCGCATAGCGACAACATCTCCGGCCGCGCGGCGTCGCCATAGGAGACGTCGAAACCGTCGCGTCGTCCCGCGGCGACGGCGGCCGGATCGGTGTCGACGGCGATGAACGTCTGGCCGTGCGCCGTCAGCATTTCGGCCACAAGGCGTCCGACGCGGCCGAAGCCGACGATCAGCACGGCGGCGTCGGTCGAGCCCGCGCCGATCTCGGGCAACAGCGCCGCGACCTTGGGCGCCGAAGTCGTGCCGGCGATCTTCTGGCCCAGCATGGCCATCAGCGGGACGGTGAACATGCTGATGGTCGCGGCGACCAGCACGCCCTGGGTGAAGGCAGGCGTCGCCACGCCCTCGACCAGGCCCGTGTTGACGATAACGAAGGCGAACTCCCCCGCCGGGCCGAGCACCAGCGCCGTCTCGATCGCGGCGCGGGCGGACAGACCCCACATCCGCGCCAGACCGAAGATCAGGATGGCCTTGATGGCGGTGATGCCCAGCGCCAGGCCGAACACCAGCACCGGCTCCGCCGCCACGACGTCGAGGTCCAGCCCGATGCCGACGCCGACGAAAAAGACGCCCAGCAGCAGGCCCTTGAACGGTTCGATATTGATCTCGATCTCGCGGCGATATTCCGTCTCGGCCAGCAGCAGACCGGCGATCAGGGCGCCCAGGCTCATCGACAGGCCCGCGGCCTGGGCCGCAACCCCGGCGCCGACCACGATGAGCAGGCACAGGGCGACGAATAGTTCCTGACTGCCGCCGCCCGTTTTCTTGCGGCTCTTGGCCACGGACTTGAACAGAGGGCGAAGACCCAGTCGGCCGACCAGCACCAGCAGGGCTAGCCCGATCGCGGCGGGGGCCAGGGTCAGCAGCGCGGGGCCGAGAACGGCCGGGCTCATGTCGCCCCCCGCCGCCGACAGGGTCGTCAGCACCGTCACGGTGATCAAGATCGGAGCCACCGCCAGATCCTGAGCCAGCAGGGCGGCGAAGGTCGAGCGTCCGACCGCACCTCGCATCCGCCCCCGCTCGGCCATGACCGGCAGGACCACGGCGGTGGACGACAGGGCCAGGCCCATGCCGAGCACGGCCGCGCTGGCCAGCGGCTGACCCAAGGCCATGAATGCGGCCCCCAGAACCACTGAGCAGACCGCGACCTGCATCATGCCGAAGCCGAAGACGAGCCTGCGCATGGCCTTCAGCCGTTCCCACGACAGCTCCAGCCCGATCATGAACAGCAGGAATGCGACGCCGAGTTCCGACAGCTGCGCCAGCTGATCCGCATCGCCGATCGTCAGCCAGGCCAGCCACGGCACGACATCGGCGAATCGGCCCAGGCCGTCGGGGCCCAGCAGGACACCGGCCGCGAGAAAGCCCAGCACCGGGCTGATCTTCCAGCGGCTGAACAGGGGCACGACCACGCCCGCAGCAGCCAGAAAGACCACCAGATCCTTGTAGTCGCCGCCGCCGTGTCCGCCCGCCATTCCGTCTCCTCGAAGCCTGCGAAACATCCTAACCGCAGCGCTGGGTTGAAGCCGAAGCTAATTCATGAACTTTTTTTAAGGCGACAGGTTCGGGCTCAGGCGTAGGGTCCGCGCCGGAGCGCGCCCACGCGCGCCGCGAACAGACGCGAACCCCAGGAAAACCTTATGAAGTCTCTGCTTATTGGCGCCGCCCTTGGCGCGCTTCTGCTGCCCGCTTCGGTTCAGGCGCAGTCCTATGATGACCATGCGTGCGTGGATGAGAGCTGCACCGTTTATTCGATCTTCCAGGACGTGCCGGCCGTCGAGGGCGCGACCGGATATCAGGGCATCGATGCGCCCAAATACGGAAGCTGGGGCTTCGACGCCGCCGGCATGGACACGTCGGTTTCGCCGGGCGACAGCTTCATGCGCTATGCCAACGGCGCGGCCCTGGACCGTCTGGTCATTCCGTCCGACCGCACCAGCTACGGCTCGTTCGCCCTGCTGCGCGAACTGTCCGACAACCGCATGAAGGCGATGATCGACGGGCTGGCCGCCCGCACCGACCTGACGCCCGGATCGGACGAGCAGAAGATCGCCGACGCCTACCGCAGCTACATGGACACCGCCCGCATCGAGCAGCTGGACGCCCAGCCCCTGCAGCCTTACCTGACCGCCATTCGCGCGATCGACAGCCATGAAGCCATGGCCGCCTATATGGGCGACACGGTCGGCGGCCTGGGCGCCTCCTTCTTCGGCACCGGCATCACCACCGATCAAAAGGACCCGAACCGCTATGTGGTCTCCAGCGGCCAGGCCGGCATCGGCCTGCCGAACCGCGACTATTATCTGTCGCCGCTCTACGCCGACAAGAAGGAGAAGTATCAGGCCTATGTCGGCCGGATGCTGGAGATGATCGGCTGGGAAAACCCGGTCGAGACCGCCGCCGCTATCGTGGCCATGGAAACCCAGATCGCCGAGGCCCACTGGACCCCGATCGAGAACCGCAACCGCGACCGCACCTATAACGAATACACCATTCAGCAATTGGTGACGGACGCGCCGGGCTTCGACTGGGTCGGCTATTTCAACGCCGCACAGCTCGGCGACGTGCCCCGCCTGATCGTGCGCCAGAACACCGCCATGCCCAAGATCGCGACCATCTTCGCCGAGACCCCACTGGCGACGCTGCAAGCGTGGGAGGCCTTCCACACGACCGATCAGGCCGCCTCGCGCCTGTCGCAGCGGTTCTCGGACGCCCAGTGGGAGTTCCGGTCGCGCGACCTGTCGGGTCAACCCGAGCAGCGCACGCGCGACAAGCGCGCCATCTCCTTCGCCGAGGGTTCGCTGGGAGAGGCGGTGGGCCGTCAGTATGTCGCCGACTACTTCCCCGCAGAATCCAAGGCTCAGATGGAGGCGCTGGTCGCCAATCTGCGACGCGCCCTGTCGGCCCGCATCGAGACCTATGATTGGATGAGCGCCGAGACAAAAGCCCAGGCGCAGGAGAAACTGGCGAAGTTCACGGTCAAGATCGGCTACCCGGATCGCTGGCGCGACTATTCGGCGCTCGAGGTTCGCCCCGACGACCTGTTCGGCAATGGCGAGCGCGCCGGGGCCTTCCGCTGGAACTACCAGCTGGCCCGCCTGAACGAGCCGGTCGACAAGGCCGAGTGGGGCATGACGCCGCAGACGGTGAACGCCTATTACAACTCCACCAACAACGAGATCGTCTTCCCGGCCGCGATCCTGCAGCCTCCGTTCTTCGACCCCCAGGCCGACCCGGCCGTCAACTACGGCGGCATCGGCGGCGTCATCGGCCACGAAATCGGCCACGGCTTCGACGACCAGGGCTCCAAGTCCGACGGCGACGGCGTGCTGCGCAGCTGGTGGACGGCCGAGGACCGGACCAACTTCGACGCCCTGACCGCCCGCCTGGGCCAGCAATACGACCAGTTCGAAGTGCTGCCTGGCTATCACGTGCAGGGCGGCCTCACGATGGGCGAGAACATCGGCGATGCGGCCGGTACGGCGGTGGGCCTGGAGGCCTATCACCTGTCGCTGAACGGCCAGGAAGCGCCGGTCATCGACGGCTTCACCGGCGATCAACGGTTCTTCCTCGGCTGGGCGCAGGTCTGGCAGTCGAAGTCGCGCGAGGACGCCCTGAAGCAGCAGGTAGCGACCGACCCGCACAGCCCGGCGGAGTTCCGCGTGATCGGCCCGCTGCGCAATGTGGACGCCTGGTACGACGCCTTCGACGTCCAGCCGGGTAGCCAGTACTACCTGCCGTCGGACCAGCGCGTCCGCATCTGGTAGCGCTGCAAAGTCTCCTCCCTGTGGCGCAGCGATGGGGAGGTGGCTCCGTAGCGGAGCGAAGGAGACGGAGGGGTTCTTTCCGCGTGCACGAAGAACCCCTCCGCCTGCTCGCAAGGGCTCGCATCCACCTCCCCTTTCGCAAGAGGCGAACAGGGAGGACACGGCCGTCGTATCGAGCACCCGTCGCGCTCAAGCAGCGAGGCTCCGCGAGCCGAGCGTTAGCGCTCTAAACCTAAGCTTCAGGCGTGAAAAAGCCCGCTGCGGGGGATACATCGCAGCGGGCTTTCTCGCTCTCTATGGAGCGGACGTTTCCTCCCCGAAACGCCTCCGTTCAGCGGCTGCGCCTTGTCAGCGCCGCGCCGTTCGAGTGAGTTCAAATGGCCGATGGTCGGACTTCAAGTCAATCAAACCTCAAGCGAAAATCGAGAGTTTCCTGACTGAACATCGATAAGTCATCCGGTGACGCTTCCGTTTCTCGACGAAGCTTCGATAATAGTGCGAACGGTTCGCACCATGTCCTCGCGAGCGATCGTCTGTTGCCCAGGGCGTTCGGATTTCCAGGCCTCGTTGTCACTGACGCCCGCCGCCAGGGCGCGCCCTGCGTCCAGATCCTTGATGGTGACTTGGCCGGCGGCGATTTCGTCTCCACCCAGCAGGATGGCGGCGGGCGATCCACGCCGGTCGGCGTATTTCATCTGCGCCTTCATGCCGGCGCGACCGAGATAGAGCTCGGCGGCGACGCCCGCGGCGCGCAGTTCCGACACCGCGTCGAGATAGGCCTGCATGTCGGTATCAGAAAACACGATCACGACGACGGGACCACGCGTAGCCTCCCCCGTCCGACCCGCCGCCCGCAGGGCCGCCGCCAGACGCGACACCCCGAAAGAGAAACCGGTCGCCGGCGTCGACTGTCCGGTGAAACGCGCCACCAGGTCATCGTAGCGTCCGCCACCGCCGATCGAACCGAACCGGACCGAACGCCCCTTGTCGTCGGTGGTGTCCAGCAGCAACTCGGCCTCGAACACCGCGCCGGTGTAGTATTCCAGCCCCCGAACGATGGTCGGATCGAACCGCACCGTCGATTGATCGACCCGCATGGCGCCCAGCGCCCTGTCGATGCCGGCCAGCTCCTCCAGCGCCGCCGATCCGGCGGCTCCGAGGTCCGCCCCGCAACGCGCGACCGCATCGAGCGTCTCTGAACGGCCGAGATTCGCCGTACTCACAGACGCCAGGAAGGCCTCGATTCCGCCGATGACGCCGGCGGGCAGTTGCGCCCCCTTGGTGTAGTCGCCGGACTCGTCCAGCCGCCCGGCGCCGAGAAGCTGCACCGTCCCTTCCCAGCCCAGACGGTCATATTTGTCGACGGCGCGCAGCGCGGTCAGCCGCTGCACCGGATCGGTGACGCCGCCGGCGTCGAACAGCCCGTCGAACAGTTTGCGGTTCGAGACACGGACCACGGCCTGACCTTCGGCCAGACCTGCCGCCCGCAGGCCTTCACAGGCCATGGCGATGATCTCGGCGTCGGCCTCGGGGCGATCGGAGCCGACGGTGTCGGCGTCGCACTGGACGAACTCGCGGAACCGGCCGGGGCCGGGCTTTTCGTTGCGCCACACCGGACCAAAGGCATAGCGGCGATAGGGTTTGGGCAGAGTCTCCCACGACTGGGCCGCGAACCGGGCCAGCGGCGCCGTCAGGTCGTAGCGCAGCGCCATCCACTGCTCATCATCGTCCTGAAGCGCGAAGACGCCCTCGTTCGGACGGTCGGCGTCCGGCAGGAATTTGCCCAGCGCATCGGCATATTCGAACGCTCCGGTCTCCAGCGGTTCGAAGCCCCAGCGTTCGTAGACCTCGGACACCTGGCGCACGATCCGCCGCTCGGCCGCGACCTCGGCGCCGCGACGGTCGGCGAAGCCCCTTGGGCTACGGGCTTCGGGGCGGATGGGCGTGCTCTCGTCGGTCATGGCGGCGGTTTAGAGCGTCGAGGGTCGAGGGTCGACCCAGGTCCTACTTCCGGAAGGGCACTATTCGGCCATAGGTCAGGCAACGCCATACCCATTCCAGCGGTCCCATGGAAAAGACCGATAGCCACAAAGGCGACCAGACGAGCTGCAATGCCCAAACGCCGACCACGATCGGCCACAGCCCGGCGGGGCCCATCGTGCCTATCCACTGCGGTCCCCACGGCATGTAGAACAGGCTGGCCATGATCAGCGACTGGCTCAGATAGTTGGTGAAGGCCATCTGCCCCACCGGCGCGAGCCGCCCGGTGACGATCCGCAGGCCGAAGCGGGTCATCAGCATCAGCATCGAGGCATAGGCCAGGGTGACCAGAGGCGCCATGCCGCCGGCGGCGCTGTCCAGTCCGGGGATCGACACCGAGCCGGCATCGATCACCGGCTGACTGGCCCAGCCGTCGACCCCCACGATGCAGGCCCCCAGGATAGCGAAGACAGCATAGATCGCTGTCGGCGCGCGGCCGCTGAAGAAGCCTGACTTGTAGAGACCCAGACCCAGCAGCATCAGCGGGACCGTCACCGGAAGCAGGGTCAACGACAGGCTTTGCAGCAGAAGCTCGGACTTCAGATTCTCGATCCAGGGGGCCAGGGCGCTGACCTTGTAGGCGGCGACGGCGGCGCTCAACTGCTCCGGAGTGATCTGGGGACCTGCCGCCGCCATCTTGGCGGCCATCTGCGGTCCCATGGCGCCCATGGCCAGGGGCGCGATCGTGGCGACCAGCATCCAGAAGACCGAGACCCCTCCGCCGACCCACAGCAGACGACGCGCGCTCCACGATCGCATCAGCAGCACGATCAGGCCGCAGTAGGCATAGTGCAGCAGGATGTCGCCGTACCAGATGGCGGCCCCGTGGATGGTGCCGAACACGGCCAGCCAGAAGAGGCGGCTGCGAAGCAGTTTGCCGCGGGCTTCGTTTTCGCGCTCGCCGCCGACCAGAAAGATCGAAACGCCGAACAGCATGGTGAACAGGCTGCGGAACTTGTCGTGGAAGAAGACTTCGACCACCCAGTCGCCCCAGGCGTCAGCCCCGGTGTGCCCGAAGACGTCGCCGGTGCTCGTCGCGGCCGCCATGGGCCAGGCGAAGGCCATGGCGTTGACGGCCAGGATGCCCAGGACCGCCCATCCCCTCAGCATGTCGAGCTGGAAGATGCGGTCAACCGACACGGTCGGCGCGGGCCGCTCCGACCGCGCAGGCATCGTCGTTTCAATGGTCATCGTGTTCGCCCCCGAACTAAGTCAAGGATGCTTTACATAAATGAGCCGGACCGAAAACTGAATTCTTTGTAATGCCCCACGCCGATCCGCAGGTCAGACCCGAGGTTCGGCGCCGCCCATCATACCCAGGCGGTCCCTGACCTTTTCCGGGGCTGGTACGAACGCGATGTAGGCCGCGCACAGACCCGCCCACAGCGCGTAGCTGATGCCGACCAGGATCGCGACGGGCAGACCGCCGACGCCGTAGATCAGCAGGATGGTCTCGGTCGCGCCGAACCCCTGCGCCACGCCGCCCGATTCGATCAGGCCAAGCAGGGTCATCAGCAGCGCCAGAAGGGTTTGCGCCGCCGCCGCCAGCAGGCCGCCATACAGCATGAAACGCCAGACGACGCCCAGTCGGGTCGCTGGCCGTCCACGGCGATCGCGTTCGCGACGGATGACGAACAGGCCGGCCGGCACAGCGATCAGGCCCAAAGCCAAGACGGTCAGCCGCCAGTCGATCTCGCGCCCCGGAATCCAGTTCTGAGCCGGCCAGACCAACAGGGTCAGGATCAGCGGCGGCCAGGCGATGCCGGCGAGCGCGGCCAGGGGCACGGCCGCGCGTCCACGTCGAAGAACCACGACCGTCTGACCGGGCAGGTCGGCAGCGCTATCGAAACGGGCCATCAGCCGGCTCTAGCGGGTCGGCGCCGGCACATCGCCGGAATAGTCATAGAAGCCGCGCCCGGACTTGCGCCCCAGCCATCCGGCCTCGACGTATTTCACCAGCAGCGGGCAGGGCCGGTATTTGCTGTCGGCCAAGCCTTCGTAGAGCACGTTCATGATGGCCAGGACGACGTCCAGCCCCATGAAGTCGGCCAGTTCGAGCGGACCCATCGGATGGTTGGCGCCCAGCTTCAAAGCCTTGTCGATGGAAGCGACGTTTCCGACCCCTTCGTACAGGACATAGATCGCCTCGTTGATCATCGGCACCAGGATGCGATTGACGATGAAGGCGGGGAAATCCTCGGCGTTGGTCGTGGTCTTGCCCAAGCTCTCGGCGAACGAGACGGCGGTCTCATAGGTGGCGGCCGAGGTGGCGATGCCGCGCACGATCTCGACCAGCTTCATCACCGGCGCCGGCTTCATGAAATGAAGACCGATGAACCGGTCGGGCCGGTCGGTCGCCGAGGCCAGGCGGGTGATCGAGATCGACGAGGTGTTGGACGCCAGCAGCGTGTTTTCACCCAGGTGCGGGACCAGCTCCGTAAAGACCGCCTTCTTGGTCGCCTCGTCCTCGACGGCGGCCTCGATGACCAGATCGGCCTTGCCGGCCTCGGCGAGCGTCTCCGCGCCGGAAATATTGGCCAGGGCCGCCTCGGCCTGCGCCGGGGTAATCGCCTCGCGCTCGACCTGACGCGCCAGACTGGCGCCGATCACGCCGATGGCGACCGGCAAACGGTCCGCCGCGAGGTCGTACAGACGCACCTTGTAGCCGCCCAACGCCACGGCCTGGGCGATGCCGACACCCATCTGGCCGGCGCCGATCACAGCGACTGTTTTGATCGTGGGGGTCATGAAGTCGTGGTCAAAAGCGGCATTCGCCCGGGCCGAGGCACCTTAAGAGCGTCCGTGCGCGGTGCAAGGCTGGAATGACGCAGTGCGGCAGAGGCGCCACGCCTGAGCCTATCCAAGAATGGCGATGATCGGCCCGGCAGCCATGTTGTTGAACGCGATCCGGGCGAAGTTCAGCAGCAGCAGCACGACGATCGGAGAGATGTCGATGCCGCCCAGCGGGGGAATGATCCGGCGGAACGGCTCCATCAGCGGGCGCGTGACGGCATCCAGGAACTGGGCCAGCTGGTTCACGAACCGGTTCCGGTGGTTGATCACATCAAAGGCGAACAGCCAGCTGAGGATCGCCGAACCTATGATGAACCAGGTCATCAGGCTGATGACGGCGTTGACGAGCCAGACGATCGCTTCGCCCATGCGCAGAACTCCTAATCGGGAAACGTCGCTTCTAGCGAGCCGTTCGCAGAAGGCCAAGGATTTGCTTGGCTCGCAGCCTGGCGCTTATTGACACCCCCCGAGCGCCCCGACTAAGTCGCGCCTCGCCTGTCACCCGGAAACGGGGCCGTAGCTCAGTTGGTAGAGCGCGTCGTTCGCAATGACGAGGTCAGGGGTTCGACTCCCCTCGGCTCCACCAGGCAGTTCATCGTGACCTCAAAGGCCTTTCCAGCGATATCCGAGAAAGCGTCGATCCGCGTCGCCGCCCTCTACCGTTTCGCCGCAGTGGCGGATCCGGCCGCACTCCGCGCTCATCTTGAAGATCTTTGCGCCGAGGACGTGCGCGGAACCCTTCTGGCCGCCCATGAGGGTGTAAACGGCACGATCGCGGGGCCGGAGGCGGCGATCGACCGGGTGCTGGACGGTCTTCGCGCCGTGCCCGGCTTCGCGGGCCTCGACGTCAAATTCTCCACGACCGCATCGATGCCCTTTCACCGGCTGAAGGTGAGGGTGAAGCCGGAGATCGTCACGCTGGGCCTGCCCGATCTCGATCCGGCGGCGAATGCCGGGACCTACGTCGCGCCCGAGGACTGGAACGCCCTGATCAGCGATCCGGACACGATCGTGATCGACACCCGCAATGACTACGAGGGCGAGGTGGGTGCGTTCGTCGGCGCGGTGCAGCCGAACACCGTCACCTTCCGCGATTTTCCCGCCTGGTTTCAGCGCGAAGGCCGCGCCCTGCTGGACCGTCCGACGCCGCCCAAGGTGGCCATGTACTGCACCGGGGGTATCCGTTGCGAGAAGGCGACGGCGCTGTTGAAGTCGGAGGGCGTGGAGGACGTCTTCCACCTCCAGGGCGGCGTGCTGCGCTATCTGGAGACGATCCCGGAGGCCGAGAGCCTCTGGCATGGGGAATGCTTCGTGTTCGATGAGCGAGTGGCGGTCGGTCACGGCCTGTCGCAAGGGACGCACAGCCTGTGCCGGGGTTGCCGGATGCCGGTCAGCCTCGAGGGCCGCACCTCGCCTCACTTCGTCGAAGGCGTCTGCTGCGAACGGTGTCACGAGAGCCGGAGCGAGGCGCAGCGGCAGGCGGCGCTGGAGCGGGATCGCCAGGTGCGGATCGCCGAGGCGCTCGGGATCGCCCACATCGGGGCGAAGCAAAGGGTCTAGGGCTCAAGCAGCGGGCGACGGCGTCGGGAGCGGTCGCTCTCTGGACCTAGGCGTCCTCGTCGAATTTCCTGGCCACCAGGTCATTCAGGGCGTCGATCGCCTCCTGAGCGTCCGGGCCTTCGGCGGCGACCTCGATCGAGGATCCGTTGCCGGCGCCGAGCATCAACAGTCCCATGATGGAGCGCGCGTCCACCGTGACGCCGTCGCGCGTGACCGTGATCTCGGCCTCGAAGCTGGACGCCAGTTTCACGAACTTGGCCGAGGCTCGCGCGTGCAGGCCCCGGGTGTTGCAGATGTTCGCGGTTGTTTTCGCGGTCGGGACGGTCTGGGCCAAGGCTATTTCTCGCCCGCCAGGACCCAGGAGGCCACCGAGATGTATTTGCGGCCTGCGTCCTGGGCGTGGGCGACGCACGTCTCCAGGCTCTCGCGGGTGCGCACGCTGGCCAGTTTGATCAGCATGGGCAGGTTCAGACCGGCGATGACCTCGGCATGGGTCTGTTCCATCACCGAAATGGCCAGGTTCGACGGCGTCCCGCCGAACATGTCGGTCAGGAGGATGACGCCTGAGCCGTCGTCGACGGCGGCGGCGGCATCGACGATGTCGCGACGACGGCGCTCCATGTCATCCTCGGGCCCTATGCAGATGGCCGCGACGCCCCGCTGGGGCCCGACGACATGCTCCATCGCGGACAGGAACTCGGAAGCGAGTCCGCCGTGGGTGACGATCACCAGCCCGATCATTTGGCTGTCCGCAACGCTTCAGTATCCCGTTCTCAGCGGCGACGGAGGCCCCCGCCCCGGCCGCAAGCCGGCCTAGATAGAGGAAACCGATCCGCGATTAAAGCCGGTCCATCGCGTGGCCGAGCGTCGCCGTCGCGGAAGCCGGGCGGATGTCCAGGTCGAGGCGAGGCACCCGGACGGCCAGAATGTCCTCCCAGACCGGTTCCGGCATCCGTTCGGGCTCGGCCTGGACGCAGTTGGCGACCAAAACGATCCGCGACATCGCCAGAGCAGGCGCATCGACGATGCCGAGGCCGCGCGCTTCGATCCGGCCGGCGATCGCCGTCGGAGCGCCGGCATAAAGGTGGTCGCCCGAGACCCAGACATCCGCATAGTCGTCGGCGACCAGGCGCCAGCCCGTGGCGATCAGGCGCAGGGCGATGTCGCTCTTTCCAGCCCCCGACGGACCGGTCAGCAGTACGCCGCGCCAGCCAGCGGGATCTCTGCGGGCCACCGCGGTCGCATGTATAGGTTGGATCAAGCCCGACGCCCCACCGGGGGCAGCATGACGTCGAAGCGGGCGCCCTGGATCTGCGCCGAGGCGTCGAGGCGGTTTGCGGCGCTGACGCGACCGCCGTGGGCCTCGACGATCTGTCGCACGATCGACAGGCCGAGACCGGAGTTGGAGCCGAACGCCGCGCCCTTGGGCCGGGACGTGTAGAAGCGCTGGAACACCGTCTCCAGGTTCTCGGGCGGGATCCCGGGGCCGTCATCCTCGATACGAACGCAGATCGGCAGCGACGGATCGGTCTCGTCTCGCTCCAGGCGAACCCGCACGCCGGAGCCGGCGGGGCTGAACGACCGCGCGTTGTCGATCAGGTTGCGGAACACCTGTCCCAAGGGGCCGTCGCGACCCATGACCCGGCAAGGGCCGTCGATCGCGAGGTCCAGGCTCACCGGGGCCTCGCCGGGTTTTCCGGTGGTTTCGTAGACGCCGACAATATCGGTCAGGAGCGCCGCCAGATCGACGGGACGGGGCCGGTCGCGGGACAGTTCGGCGTCTAGCCGCGACGCATTGGAGATGTCGGTGATCAGGCGGTCCAGGCGACGCACGTCCTGCTGCAGCAGGGCGGTCAGTCTGTCGCGCTGGGGCTTTTCCTTGACCAGATCGAGCGTCTCCAGCGCCGAGCGGATCGAGGTCAGGGGGTTCTTGATCTCGTGCGACACGTCGGCGGCGAACCGCTCGATCGCATCCATGCGGCCGGACAGGGTCTCGGTCATGGACTCCAGGGAGCGCGCCAGATCACCGATCTCATCGCGACGGTCCTCAAGGTCCGGCAGGGAGATGGCGCGCGCGCGACCGCGTTTTACCTCGTCGGCGGCGGCGGACAGCCGCATCACCGGCCGGGCGATGAACAGATGGAGCAGCAGAGAGGCCAGCAGGTTCACGGCGAGGGCCACGAGGGCGAAAGGCACCAGCGCGCGTCGCTGGGCGTCCAGGATCTGGTCGAGGTCGTCGGCCTCCAGCGTCAGCACCCCCAGCACCTTCTGCACATGGCGGACGGGCAGGGAGACGGAGACGACCCGGTCGCCGTTCTCCGACCGGCGTACGGTGGCCTGGGGGTCGCCGGCCAGAGCGGCTTCGATCTCCTGGCCCAAGGCGGTATTGGCGTGGTCGAGATCGGCCTGAACTCGCGCCGGTGGGACGGTCTCGCGCACCGGGGAGCCGGCCGGTCGCGCCGGCGGCAGGGGGTTGCCCGGGATTGCGTCGGTCACCGCGTAGCTGTCGGACACCAGCAGGCCGTCGGCGTCATAAAGCCTGGCGCGCTGGCCGCTGGGAATGAAATTATCCCTCAGCCACTGGCTGGCGGCGATGGGGTCCAGCGCGGGCGTTGGCTCTCCCCGGGTGATCCCGAGCTGGCCCAGCACGTTGGACAGAAGTTCGGCCTGGACACGCAGGCTTTCCTGGCGGGCCTGGACCAGTCCACGACTGTATTCGTTCAGCGCTAGCGCGCCTCCAAACAGGATCAACAGGCTGAGCAGATTGAGGGCGAGGATAAGCCCGCCCAGCCGCGAACCGCCGAAGCGGATCAGGCGGCGGCGAAGCGGGACATCCTCCGAACCCTCGGAGAGATCAGCTCTCGCGGTATCGGTAGCCGACGCCATACAGGGTCTCGATCGCGTCGAAGTCGTTATCGACGACCCGGAATTTCTTGCGCATGCGCTTGACGTGGCTGTCGATGGTGCGGTCGTCGACATAGACCTGATCGTCGTAGGCGGCGTCCATCAGGTTGTCGCGGCTCTTCACGAAACCGGGACGCTGAGCCAGGGCTTGCAGCAGCAGGAACTCGGTGACGGTCAGCTTGACGGCCTTGCCGTCCCAGGTGCTCTCGTGGCGGGCCGGGTCCATGACCAGCTTGCCGCGCCGGATGGCCTTGCCGCTGATTTCGGCGGAGGGCTCGGGCTCGCCCCCGTCGCCGCCCGAGCGACGCAGCAGGGCCTTGACCCGCTCGATCAGCAGACGCTGCGAGAACGGCTTGTGCATATAGTCGTCGGCGCCGAGGTTGAAGCCGAGGATCTCGTCGATTTCCTCGTCCTTGGACGTCAGCATGATGACCGGGATTTGCGAGGTCTGGCGCAGGCGGCGCAGCACTTCCATGCCGTCCATACGGGGCATCTTCACGTCAAGGATGGCCAGGTCGGGCGGTGACGCCTCCAGCGCCTCAAGGCCCGTGGCCCCGTCGTGATAGGCGACCACCTTGTGGCCGTGGCTTTCCAGCGCCAGCGACACGGAGGCGACGATGTTCTCGTCGTCGTCCACCAGGGTGATATTGGCCAAATCAGTCTCCTCGTCAGTTCCCGCACAAGATCGGGCCCGACAGATGTCGGGTGCGTGTAAACGCGCGGCAAGCGTAACCGTTCTCTCGCGATCGCGGTGACTTTACGGCCACAGTCAGGCGCTGACCAGATTTCGTTCGAGAAACCCGACCTTAAAGCCTTGGCGCCAAGATCGACCGGCGAACACAAAGCGAGACCATGGCCGGACCCGTCCATTACGAGATCTATATCCGCAAGACGGCGCCGTCGCCTTGGAGCCTGCTGCAGGCCACGGAAGATCGGCAGAACGCGCTTCAGACGGCGGAGGAGATCCTCGCTGACCGTCAGGCCGTTGCTGTTCGGGTCACCAAGGAGACGCTCGATCCCGACACGATGGAGTTCGCCTCCACCACCATCCTGACCAAGGGCGCCCCCGAAGCGCCAAAGAAGCGCGTCGTCAACGAAGCCGATCGGCCGAACTGCCTGACGCCGACGGATCTCTACACGCCTCACGCGCGCGAACTGATCGGGCGGGTCCTGGAAGACTGGCTGATGCGCAACGGCGTCACCGTGTTCGAGCTGTTGCACCGCCCGGACCTGGTGGAGAAGCTCGAGGCCTCGGGCGTCGAGGTCCAGCACGCGCTGCAGAAGGTCGCCATCCCCGAGAGCCAGGCCACGGGTCAGGCCGCCCACGAGCTGATCCGCCACTATCAGAAGCTGGTCGACCAGGCGATGGAGCGGGTAATCGCTGCGGGGCGCAAGGAAACCTTTCCCGACCTCGCCAACCGGTCTTTGGCCGATGTCGCGCATCGGCTGATCGGATCGGCTGACCGAGCCTTTGTCATGGGCGGGGTGGTGTCTGGCGCGTTGGCGGGCCTTCGCGGCGCGCGTCAGCGCCTGGAACGGCTGATGGACCTCGCCGACCGCGCGCCGATGGACGGCGCACCCCGCGCCATGGTCATGGTCGCAATCGAGCAAATTCTCTGTGAGATGCTGGCGGCGCGGACCAGCCTGTCCGAAATCGTCGGGCCGGCTCTCGATCAAGGCGGCAGTCTGGCCGCCGTCGTGCGGATGGTCGCGCCGCGCGAAATCAGCCTGCTGATCACCCACGACCCGCGCATGGCCTTGCTGATGCCGACGGTGGACGGTCCGGCGGCGCGTCTGGGCGCACGTCTGGAGGCTGGCGAATATCCGATCCTGGCGGCGTCCCTGGCCCGTATGGTCCTGCGCGAACTGATGGGGCCGCGCCGTCTGCGCCCGTCCGACGCGCCGGGGGAAATCGACATCCTGCGGACCCTGGCCATGGCCCTGACCTCGACAGCGGGCCGCTTGTTGACGCTGGAGGAGGTCCAGACCGCCTTCACCGAGCGCTCCAAGAGCCTGGTCACCGCCGACTTCGTCCAGGCCTTCGTTGGTCAATGCCAGACTGTCCTTTGCGAGGCGGAACAGCTCACACGGCTATGCGAGAACGTGACCGGTCCCGGCAACAAGCGGTCGGCGGCGCGGTGGCTGGCGGCCTGCGTCGGCTCGCTCCGGTTCGAAAGCGAGATGCGCACCGGGGGGGTCACCGCCGCGCGCAAGCTCCAGATTCTGGCCCAGCTCGCGCGCTCGGTACGCGGCGCAGCCTTGGCGGAGCACGACGCCGATCTGATCAACAAGGCGATCGGTCACGTCGGCGGCGTGGTCGAGGCCGAATCCAAGCTGACAGCCCAGTTGGCGCGGGCGCCCGCGCCGATCCATCAAAAGCTGTCGGCCCTCTTGCGGCTCGCCGCCGGAGAGACCGCGCCGGCTGGACCGGCGGCGGAACGCGCCAAGGTCGAGGCGATGAAACTGTTCCGCGCCCCTGAATGTCGCGCCGCCCTGACAGCCGCGCCGGAACAGATCGCACCGCTCAAGGGATTGATGCGGGCGGCCGGGCTCGCGGCCTGAACCGTTGAGGCGACCCCTGCGACGTTGGCGGACGCGGCTTGAGCCCGGTCAGTCGAAGATGTCGAAGATGCTGTCGCGCTTCTTCTTCTTGTAGCGATAGTCGTCGTCCCGATAGCGCGGCTGCTCCTGATAGCGAGGCTGCTGCGGCGCCTGGCCCCAGGGTTGGTTCTGCTGAGGCTGCTGGGGCGGCGGGGCATAGGCCTGCTGTGGGGGCGGAGCGGCGGGAGCGGCGCCTTCCATCAGCTTCTCCAGTTCGCCCCGGTCCAGCCAGACGCCGCGGCAGGTAGGACACATGTCGAACTGGACGCCGTTGCGGTCCAGCGTCTGCATCTGGGCGTTGTCGTTCGGGCACATCAAGAGGGGCAACAGCGTCTCCTTGCGAAAGCGTCTCAATCTTGAAGATGATCCCGTTAGATCTTCGGCGCAACGGGACGCGGCGTCGCAAGCCCGGGCCTGTCCCGTGGCGCCGCTCGCCGACGAAACGCAAAGTGCGCGTCGTCAGGCTTTGGGCGACGATGCTTTCCGGCTACAGACCGCGGTCCCCGCCGCCATTCGCCGAGCACCCATGCGCTATCTCCACACCATGGTCCGGGTCGCCGACCTGGACGCCTCGCTGCATTTCTGGACCACACTGCTCGGTCTGGAAGAAACACGCCGCCTCGAGAACGAGAAGGGCCGCTTCACCCTGGTCTTTCTCGCCGCGCCCAAGGACAAGACCCGCGCGCTCGCCGAACGGGCCCCTGAGGTCGAGCTGACCTACAACTGGGATCCGGAGACCTATTCCGGCGGCCGCAATTTCGGTCACCTGGCCTATCGGGTCGACGACATCTACGCGACCTGTCAGCACCTGATGGACGGCGGCGTGGTCATCAACCGGCCGCCCCGCGACGGCAACATGGCCTTCGTCCGCTCGCCGGACGGGATCTCGATCGAACTGCTGCAGGAAGGCGAACCGCTCGCCCCCGCCGAGCCTTGGATCTCGATGCCGAATACCGGAACCTGGTAGGCATGCGGCTGGCCCTGATCGGTCTCGCGGCCCTGCTGACCGGTTGCGCCTCCACGTCCGAAACCAATCCGGGACGGACGGCGACCGAGCAGCTGCTGATGGCGCGCGCCGCCGACGAGGCGGTTCAGGGCCTACGCCTGCCGATCCCGCCTGGATCGCGGGTCTTCGTCGAAAGCCGCTACTTCCAGGGCGAGGGGTCGAACTACGGCGTGTCGGCGGTGCGCAGCGCCCTGTCGGAGGCGGGCTTCGCTCTGGCCGATGACCGAAACCAGGCCGATGCGGTGTTCGAACTGCGCGCCGGCGCTCTATCGCTGGAACAGATGCGCCGTGTCGTCGGCCTGCCGCCGCTGGCTTTGCCCATCAACGAGAGCCTTAACGTCGTCTCCATCCCCGAGCTCAGCCTCTACAGTCGTCGCGACCGCGTCGGCGTCGCGGAGTTTTCCGGCTTCGTCTACGACGCCCGCACCGGCGCGCCGCTGGGCGCCGTCGCGCCCATGATCGGTGAATACCGTATCCGCAGCCACAAGCTTCTGATGATGGTCACCTGGGGCCAGCAGTCGGCCCAGCCCGGCGAACGCGACCCGGGCGATAGCTGGCGCGAGTTCTAGGCGATCGCGCATTTCGCCGGCCTCGGAACGATCCTGTCGTCGGAACCGGTGACGGGAGGGGGGCGCACGCCTATGTTCGCGCCATGTCCGACGCCACGCCCGATGCCCTCGCCGAATCCGACCGCCCCCTGACCCAGGATGGCCCCGCCGTGCGGCTGTGGCTGATCGATGCCTCGGCCTACATCTTTCGCGCCTATCACGCCCTGCCGCCCCTGACGCGCAAGTCGGACGGCCTGCCGGT